>CAYGQB010000089.1:6847-11556 GCA_964351895.1 uncultured Caulobacterales bacterium | reverse complement strand
GGCAAAACACCCGTGCGTTTCGGGTGATTCGATGTCAGGGGCGACGGTAGGGCGGCCCGCCCCCGCCTGCAACGCCCCCGCCCGCAGGGCTCACGTCCTGAGGGCTAACCGGGGCAAGGCGCGTCACGCACCTGAAACAGGTGGACAAGCTGGGCGCTGTCGCGGATCAGGGCTTGGCGCGGCGCGGTCGGCGGGGCAAAGCTGGGCACTCCCTCGCGGATGAGAGCACAAAGGTGTCACCGACTATGGATCGCACCACGCGCGCCAGCACGCTGTTTCTCGCCGTCGCCGTCTTCATCTTCGGCCTGGTGTGGCTGCGCGACATTCTCTCCACCTTCGCGCTGGCGGTCTTCTTGTGGCTGATCATCGACGGCTTTGCCAACGCGATTGACCGGCGCTCCAAGCTGATCCCGTACCCGGCAGCACTGGCATTTGCGCTGGTGGTGGTGTTTGCGGGCCTGACCTTTGTGATCGCGGTCGTGGCGGACGCAGGCGCTGAATTTGCGCGCAACGGCGCGGCTTATCGTGTGCGCATCGACGAAGTGATCGCCCAGGTGCATGCCCTGGTCGCTTCCGGGCCGGCGCCAACGGTGGGCGATCTGTGGGCGGGGATCGACCCGGCGCGTCTGGTGGGCCGCATCGCCCAGGCGGCGCAGGGCTTAGCCTCGAACGCCCTGTTCGTAGCCATCTATGTGGGATTCTTGTTTGCCGCTCAGGCCAGCTTTCCCGCCAAGCTGGACCGCATCTTCCCCGAACCCGAGGCGCGCGCCCAGGCGCGCCGCGTCATCGGCGGCATGCGCCAGTCCATGGAGCGCTACTTGTGGGTGCAGACGGTGATGAGCGTGCTCACCGCGTCATTGTCCTACGCCACCTTGACCGTCCTGGGCCTCGACAACGCCCTGTTTTGGTCCTTCGTGATCTTTCTGCTCAACTATATTCCGACCATTGGATCCATCGTCGCCACGATCCTGCCGACGGTCTTTGCCCTGGTGCAGTACGACACCCTCTGGCAGCCGCTGGCCGTGTTTGCCGGCGTGGGACTCTGGCAGTTTTCGATCGGCAACTTCTTGCAGCCGCGCGTGCAGGGGGAAAACCTCAACCTCTCCACGATCGTGGTGTTGCTCGGCTTGGCGGTGTGGGGCGTGATTTGGGGCGTGCCGGGCATGTTCTTGTCCAGTCCGTTGACGGTCATGGTGATGATCGTCCTGGCGCAGTTTTCCTCCACCTACTGGATCGCGGTCTTGCTGTCGGCGGATGGCCGCCCGGAAGTGGGCGTGGATTCTGCGGCGCGCAAAACAGACGACTGAGCTGGGTCAAAGGTTTGGGCCAAAGGTTCAGGGCCAATGGTTCAGGGCCAATGGTTCAGGTCCAAAGGTTACCGTCTCTTAAGACCCATTTCATCGCCGCCTGTGGCACTCTAGAATGCTCGGGGCGCGCGCGCAGCGCGTTGTACCGCAAACGACGGCCGACGCGCCGCGACCTTGATGGGGGATTGCATGACCATGACACGCCACATTGCGCCGCTCGCCAGCGTGCTGCTCGCGGCCACTGCGCTCAGCGCCTGCGCCAACATGCCGGGCGCCGACGTCTTCAGCGCCGGCCCCGCCGCGGCCGCCAGCGACGTTGAAGCCCCAGACGTGACAGTCGCGACGGATGCGGCCGCGCCTGAACCGGTGGTGTGGGATCTGACGACCCTCTTTGCCACGCCCGACGACTGGGCGGCCGAGCGCGACGCCCTGATCGCCGCCGCGCCGGAGCTTGCCAAGTATAAGGGCACGCTGGGCGACAGCCCCGCCGCCTTGGCCGACGCGCTTGAGACCATCTCCGCCTTCAACAAGCGGTCTGCGCGCCTTTACGTCTACGCCTCCACCCGCGCAGACGAGGACACGCGCCTTGAAGCCAACCTGGCCGCACGTCAGGAAGCCTCGCAGATCCTCACCAGCGCGGGCGAGGCGACGGCCTATGTCGACCCGGAGGTTTTGGCGCTCGGGGCGGACAAGATCGAACGCTTCATCGCCGACGAGCCGCGCCTGGGCGTGCACGCCGTGGGCCTGCGCGAAACGTTGCGCAGCGCGCCCTACACCTTGAGCGAAGACGGCGAGCGCATTCTGGCGGCCGCCACCCAGCCCTTGGGCGGACCGAACCGGATTTACAATCAGCTCTCTAACTCCGACATGCCGCGTCCAACTCTGACGATTGACGGGGAAGAGGCGACCCTGACCAACCAGGGCTATGTCCGGCACCGCCAGCACCCTGATCGCGAAGTGCGCAAAGAGGTCTTTGACGCTTTTTGGGGTTCGTGGTCGCAGTTTGAGACCACCATGGGCCAGGCCCTGGGCGCCAACACTCAGGCCCAGGTCTTCAACGCCAAGGCGCGCGGCTTTGACACCGCTCGCGAGGCGGCCCTCTTCCGCGACGCCCTGCCGGTGTCCATCTATGACCAGCTGATCGCCCAGGCCCGCGCCGGCTTGCCAACGCTGCACCGCTACTTCTCGTTGCGCGGGCGGATGCTGGACATCGAAACGCCCGGCTATCACGACATTTACCCCCAGCTGGTGACGCTGGACGCCAGCTATGATCTGGAAACCTCTGAGCGCTTGACGCTGGATGCGCTGGAGCCGTTTGGGCCAGAGTATCTCGACGCGCTCAAGCTGGGCTTTGAATCAGATTGGACCCACGCCTATCCCCAAGAGGGCAAGCGATCGGGCGCCTATGTCACCGGTTGGGCCTATGACGAGCATCCGTTTGTGTTCCTGAACCACCAGGGCACCTACGACAGCCTGTCCACCTTCGCCCACGAGTGGGGGCACGCCGTGCATTCGGTGCTCGCCAACGCCGCCCAGCCTTGGGAAACCGCGCCCTATTCGATCTTCGTTGCTGAGATGGCGTCGACCATCAACGAAGTGCTGCTTTTGCGCCGTCTCTACAGCCAGGCGACCACCAACCAGGAACGCCTGTTCTTCCTTGGCCAAGAGCTGGAGATGTATCGCGGCACCTTCTTCCGTCAGACCATGTTCGCCGAGTTTGAAAAGGCGATCCATGACGAGGTGGAAGCCGGGGCGGCCCTGACCGGCGGGCGCATGTCAGAGATCTATCTGGAGCTTTTGAACGCCTATCACGGTCATGAAGAAGGCGTGATGGACATCGATCCTGACTATGCCATCGAGTGGGCCTACATCCCGCACTTCTACTATGACTTCTACGTCTTCCAGTACGCCACTTCGGTGGCCGCCTCGACACTCTTTGCCGAGCGCCTTTTGGCGGGCGAAGAGGGCGCCCAGGAGGCCGTGATCGACATGCTTAAGAAGGGCGGATCAGAGCATCCCCACGACATGTTCCGTGCAGCCGGCGTCGATCTGGAGAGCCCAGAGCCGTATCAGGCCGTGATCACGCGCATGAACGTGATCATGGATGAAATGGAGACGTTGTTAGACGCGCAATAGGCCGAGGCGCGACAGCGCTTCCTTAACCTTTTGCGGTCAAGGTGAAGGCAACGGTTCGAGCATGCGCTTGGACCGGCCAAACACAGAGACAGGCCTCTGCGTGCGTCCCCCCAGCCTGCGAAGCGGGGCCTGAGGGGCCGCCAGGTACCAGTCCCCGCCTGGCGGCCCCGCCCTGTGTTCTCATCACCTTTCCAGACGTCCGTCGCGCTTTTAGGGCGCGCCTTGGGCCGCCTACCAGGGCAGTCGCTCGCCCAGGTGGTTGAAGAAGCCGCCAGTGTCCGCCTCTGTAAGGCGTTCAAACACGGCTTGCTGGCCGGCTGCGCACTCTTCGGGCGTCAGTGGCGCCTGGTCGCCGCCCATGTCGGTCTTGACCCATCCCGGGTGCAGCGTGACGACGATGATCCCCTGCGCCGCCAAATCAACGGACAAGCTCTTGGCGATGATGTTCAGCGCGGCTTTTGACGCGCGATAGGCGTAGAGCCCACCCGACGCATTGTCGCTGATCGACCCCAGGGCGCTGGATTGCATGGCGATCACGCCGCGCCTTGCACGCGCCGTCTGGGGGGCGAGCGCTGACGCCAGGGCCAGCGGAGCCAGGGCGTTGACCC
Organism: uncultured Caulobacterales bacterium; assembly: GCA_964351895.1. Classification (GTDB taxonomy): domain Bacteria; phylum Pseudomonadota; class Alphaproteobacteria; order Caulobacterales; family Maricaulaceae; genus CAYGQB01. The sequence goes on along the minus strand of CAYGQB010000089.1, from coordinate 7,505 downwards.
GCATCACGTCCATGAAGGCTTCGCTGATGGCGCTGGCGCCCGGTGTTGTGCGCTCGGGCTCGCCGACGCCGGCGTTGGCGAACACTAGGTCGAGCGGCCCCCCATCAAGCGCCGTCTCCAGTTCCTGCGCCAGCCGCTTGGGGCTTTCCAGATCGGTTGCGTCATAGGCGTGCAGGCTGAGGCGGTCGGGATGCGCGGTCGCCAAGTCCTGCAAAGCTCCGGGCGCGCTCGGATCGCGCACGCCGGCGCACACGCGCCAGCTCTCTGCACTGTCAGGGGCCAAAAACCGCCGAACATGCGCCAAGCCAATGCCGCGATTGGCGCCCGTAATCAAAACCGTGTTCAAAACGTTATCCTCTCTGGCGTGTGAAGCCGAAAATCCAGGCGCGGAGCGCGCGCCCAGCTCTTGCAACCGTCTTCATTCGAGCCATTCGACCCAGCCCGCGCGGTCAAGTGCAAAGTCTGCGATAAAGAGCCTGTGGAGAAGGCATTTCTGCTCTGGCGTTTTGCCTCGAAGCGCCCTTATAATTCTTTCGAGTTTCGGACTCGCCTCGTGTGATGCGGACGCCCCCTCCGCGACGTTACACGAAGCGAAGCAGTCGGGTTCGGCGGCGGTTTTTCCCTTGCCGAACTCGGCTGCTGAAACCTCTTCCCCGTT
>CAYGQB010000089.1:0-6747 GCA_964351895.1 uncultured Caulobacterales bacterium | reverse complement strand
ACCCGCATCTATGACCCGGCCTATGTCGGGATCGCGTTTCCCATGGGCGACGTGGCCGAGGAGCGCGGCGTCTGCGCGGATGTGGTGGTGCGCGCCTATCGTGGTCTTGGCCATGACTTGCAGGCGCTGGTGAACGCCGACATGCGCGCCGACTTTTCGGCCTATCCGACGACCTGGGGCCTCTCCAGACCGGACGCCAACATCGACCATCGCCGCGTGCTCAATCTGGAAACCTTCTTAACCCGGGCCGGCGCGCGCCTTGACGTGAACGCCCCCGCAGAGCCGGGCGATCTGGTGACATACCGCATCGAGGGACGCTTGCCCCACATCGCGGTCATCTCTGATCAGCGCGGCGCGTCGGGTGACCTGAAGATCATTCACAATGTTGGGATTGGCGCGCAGGAAGAAGACACCCAGTTCGCCTGGCCCATCGCCGCCCGCTTTCGCTGGTCGCCTTAGCGTCGTGCATTGGCGCCTGCGCCGTCGCAAGCCTAGCCCCCCTCCACACGTCACCAACAAATCGGTGAAACGATCCATTCAGCCCTTGCACCGTAAGCCGGCGGCACTAGGCTGCGCGCACAATCATGGGAGGTCGCGATGGATACGGTCCTTGGGGCAAGTTTCGCGTTTCCATTCAAAGATTTAGAAGAGCGCGCCCTAAGCCAGGCCGCTGACGTGTTCGCGCATGGCGGAACCGCCGACGCGGCCGCGCGCCGTTTTCTTGAACAGATGCACGAAGACGCGGTCGCAGAAGACCTTGAAGACTTAAGCGTCGACGACATGGTGTTCCTGGCCGCGGGAATGTGGGCCTGGGCGCAAGAGCGCCCACGCAACGCCTTGGCGCTGCGCCTGGAGCCGGGCGTGCACGCCGACGGGCGACCCATGGCGCGCGACATCCTGGAGATCATCACCGACGACAAGCCCTTCTTGGTCGACAGCGTGATGGGCGAGATCAATGACCAGGGCGGGGAGATCCTCGCCATGTTCCACCCCATCGTGTCGCTAGAGCGCGACGACAAGGGCCGCCGGGCCGCCTCTGGGGCGACGGTGTGCGAGTCGATGATCCAGGTTCACCTGGCGCCGCTGGACGAAGAGGGCCGGGCGCGCATGATGGCGGGCGTGCGCGCCGCGCTGGACGACGTCAGCGTTGCAGTCGCCGATTTCGCCGACATGCGCGCGCGCATGGACCTGGCCATCGACGAGTTGAAAACTGCGCCCACTCAGGCCCCGCGCGAGGAGCTGGAGGAGTGCATCGCGTTCCTGCGCTGGATGCGCGATGACAATTTCGCCTTCCTGGGCGTGCGGGTCTATGAGTTCGCCACCGGCCCCAAGGGCGAGCTTCTGCAAGAAGAGCCGATCATTCTGGACGAAACCGGGCGCGGCGTCTTGCGCGATCCGGTGCGCAACGTGCTGCGTCGCGGCTCAGAGCCGGCCATCATCACTCCGGCCATTCGCGAGTTTCTGGTCGAGCCGACACCGATCATCATTGCCAAGTCGAATCTACGCTCCCGCGTGCATCGGCGCGTGTACATGGACTACATCGGCGTCAAGCGCTATCGGGCCGATGGTGAAGTGGTGGGCGAAACCCGCTTTGTGGGCCTGTTCACCGCGACCGCCTACCTAGCCCGCGCCGACGAGGTGCCCTTGATCCGTCGCAAGGTGCGCCGTGTCTTGGAGCGCGTCGACAAGGCGCCCGACAGCCACAGCTTCAAGCAGCTCAAGAACATCGTGGAGACCTATCCGCGCGACGAGCTGTTCCAGAGCACCGAAGACGAGCTTCTCAAAATCAGCCTGGGCGTGCTGCACCTGCAAGACCGTCCGCGCGCCAAGCTCTTTATACGGCGCGACAGGTTCGACCGCTTCGCGTCCGCCTTCGTCTTTGTCCCGCGCGAGCGTTTCAACTCTGAGCTGCGGATCAAGATCGGCGACCTTTTGGCGACCGCGTTTGATGGGCGACTGTCTGCGTTCTACCCGTCGTTTTCTGACGGGCCGCTGGCGCGCGTGCATTTCATCATTGGGCTCAATCCGTTCGATCATCCCGAGCCCGATCCGGCCGAGCTTGAAGCCCAAATCGCGGGCTTCACACGCACCTGGGAAGACCAGTTCGAACGCGCCGCGCGTCGCCATCCGTCCACTGTCGTGCGGGCGGCCCTGCGCAGCTATTCGGGCGCTTTCGCCGCCGGATATCGCGACAGCGTCGGGGCCAGCGAAGCGACTGACGACGTTCAGGCCATCGAGGCGCTGAGCGACGACCAGACGGTGGGCGTGCGCGCCTATCGCCGCCCCGGTGATGGGGCCGATCGTCTGCGGTTGAAGCTCTATCATCGCCACACCGCCATCGCCTTGTCGGACGTGTTGCCGACGCTTGAGGCCATGGGCCTGCACGTGACCGCGGAGTCCGCCTACCCGGTCAAGCGCGCCGACGACGGCGAATCTGAGCTGGCGCCGGTGGTGTATGTCCACAATTTCGAGATGCGCTTCGTGGACGGAGAGATCGATTTTGAGCGCACCAAGCCGGCCTTGGAGGCCGCGTTTGCCGCCACGTGGGACGGGCGCAATGAAAGCGACGGTTTCAACCGACTGATCTTGAGCCTCGGCGTGGAGTGGCGGGACGTGTGTTTCCTGCGCACCTGCGCGCGCTATCGCCAGCAAACGGGCCGCGACCCGTCTCAGGCGGTGCAAGAAGCCGCCTTCGCCGAAAACCCAGAGCTTGTGCGGATGATCTTAGAGATCAAGCGCCTGCGGTTTGACCCTGACTATGACGGCGACCTGCCCGCGCGCGAGGCGGCCCAAGAGAAAGTCCGCCAAGAGTTTGCCGCGGCCATCGACGCCGTGCCCAGCCTGGATCATGACCGGGTGCTGCGGCGCGTGTGGCGCCTGGTGCGGGTCATTCAGCGCACCAACTTTTACCAGCGCGACGCGCACGGCGCGTTCAAGCCGGCGATCGCCATCAAGATCGCCTCGCAAGAGCTCGATGAGCTGCCCGAACCCAGGCCCTACCGCGAAATTTTCGTCTGGAGCCCGCAAGTTGAAGGCGTCCACATCCGCTTTGGCGCGGTGGCGCGCGGGGGCCTGCGCTGGTCGGACCGGCGCGACGATTTCCGCACCGAAGTCTTGGGGCTGGTGAAGGCCCAGCGGGTCAAGAACGCCGTCATCGTGCCCGTCGGGGCCAAGGGCGGCTTTTATCCCAAGCAGCTGCCGCGCGGCGGCACGCGCGAAGAGATCTACGCGGAGGGCACGCGCGCCTACGTCACCTTTGTGTCGTCGCTTCTGGACGTGACCGACAATTACGCCGGCGACACGGTGGTCCACCCTGAGGGCGTGGTGCGCTGGGACGATGACGACCCTTATCTGGTGGTCGCCGCCGACAAGGGCACGGCGCGCTTTTCAGACACGGCGAACGCCATTGCCCAGGAGGCCGGCTTCTGGCTGGACGACGCCTTCGCCAGCGGCGGGTCGGTTGGCTATGACCACAAGGAAATGGGCATCACGGCGCGCGGGGCATGGGTTGCCGTGCAACGTCATTTCCGCGAACTGGGCGTGGACATCCAGTCCCAGCCGTTTTCCGTCATCGGCGTCGGCGACATGTCGGGCGACGTGTTTGGCAACGGCATGCTCTTGTCGCCCGTGATCAAGCTGGTGGCCGCGTTTGACCACCGCGACATCTTCATTGACCCCAACCCGGCCGACCTGGCCGCCTCGCACGCCGAGCGCCAGCGCCTATTCGATAAGGATCGCTCCAGCTGGGCCGACTATGATCCAGAGCTGATCTCGGCCGGCGGCGGCGTGTTTTCGCGCACTGAGAAGTCAGTGCCCTTGAGCAAGGAAATCCGCGCGCTCACCGGGCTGAAGGGGGCCAAGGCCTCACCCAATGACGTGATCAACGCCCTTTTGAAAGCTCCGTGCGATCTCCTGTGGTTTGGCGGCATCGGCACCTACATCAAGCAGGCGTACGAACAAGATTTTCAGGTCGGGGATCGTTCCAATGATGCGGTGCGCGTCCTGGCCGCCGAGGTTGGCGCCAGGGTGATCGGAGAGGGCGCCAACCTGGCCGTGACCCAAGCTGCGCGCATCGCGCTGGCCCGCCGCGGCGTGTGCGTCAACGCCGACTTCGTCGACAATGCGGGCGGCGTGACGACCTCTGACAATGAGGTCAACATCAAGATTTTGCTCAATCCCATCGTGGCGGCGGGGCGTCTGACCCGGCCCGACCGCGACGCGCTCCTTAAGGACATGACCCAAGAGGTCGCCGAGCACGTCCTAGAGCAAAGCTACGACCAGACCTTGGCCATCACCTTGGCCCAATCGACGGCGCCTGAGGACCTGGACGCCTATGAGCGCCTGATCGGGCGCCTGGAGGGCCGCGGCATCTTGGACCGGGCGGTGGAGGGCCTGCCGACAACCGAAGAGTTCCAAGAACTCAAGTCTCAAGGGCTCGGTCTCACCCGGCCTGAGATTGCCACCCTGGTCAGCTACGCCAAGATCTCGCTGTTCGATCGCATCGTAGAGTCCAGCGTGCCCGATGATCCATATCTGGACGCGCGCCTGCACGAGTACTTCCCCAAGCCCCTTGCGCGCTATGCTGAGGACATGGCGCAGCATCGCCTGCGCCGGGAGATTGTCGCCACGGTGCTGGCCAACGATCTGGTCAATCTGGGCGGCGCCACCTTCACCCACCGGGCGCGCGAGAGCACCGGCGCGGACACCGATGCGGTGGTGCGCGGCTTTGAGGCGGCGCGGGGAATCTTCGGCTTCTCCGGCCTCATCGACCGCATCCACGCGCTCGACAATGTCGCCCCGGCTGAGGTGCAGTTGGCGCTCTATTCTGATGTCATCCGCCTGTTGCGCCGCCAGACCTACTGGCTGGTGCGCCGGCGGTTCGCGCCTGGCGTCGAAGTTGGCCTGACTGAGGTCATCGACGCCTACAAGCCGGGCGTGGACGCGCTGCGCGCCATCGTCAACGACGTGGTGTCCCAGGATGTCCGCGACGCCGCAGAGCGGCGCGCGGCCAAGCTGGTCGCGGAGGGGGCGCCGGCCGATCTGGCCGCCGATGTCGCCAGCTTGCGGGCCCTGACCTCATCAAGCGACGTCATCGATCTGGCGCGGACCCGCGACTGGCGGCTCGACGTCACGGCGCGGCTTTATCATCGCGTTGGGGACGCCTTGACCTTTGACCGGCTGCGCGCCGTGGGCGGGGAGTTGCGCTCAACGGCCCACTGGGACCGGCTGGCCGTGCGCCGGCTGATTGAGGATCTTTACGCGGAACAGCAGTCCATCGTGGACAGCGTCATGGCGTTTGCCGACACGGTAGCGGGCGTGAAGGCCGACGATCCGGCTCTCTTTGAGGTGTGGTCGGAGCGCCACGCCGCGCCAGCTGCGCGGATCTCTGAAACGCTCAGTGATCTGAAGAGCAGTGACGAGTGGACCCTGGCCAAGCTCGCCATCGCCACGGCCAGCTTGCGCGAGTTTGCCGACGCCACACGCGTTACCAGCTAAGCCGGGACCAGCTAAGCCGGGACCAGCTAAGCCGGGCGGGCCGGTCCAATGCGCGCAGCCGCGTTGACGGTCTCAGCCCGTGCGAGAATCTATGCGTCGGCTCCGACGACCACGCGTTGCAGCCAGGCGGCAAAGCGCGCGTGGACCCGATCGGTGGCCTCAGGATCGTGCTCGTACTGAGAATCGGCCGACAGGTCGCGCTCGTCAAAGGCGTGGGTGATCCCTGACCACTCTTCAACGTCGACCTGTGCGCCGCTGGCGCGGGCGCGCTCGATCGCGGCCATGGTGGCAGGATACTTGGCGGTGGTGTCGTCGGTGAGCACGAGGGCGTCAACCGGAACTGACGTGGTCGACCAGCCCCGCTGCGCGGTGAGAGCGGGAAAGCCGGCGTAGGGATAAATCAAAGAAATCCCGACCACGCCCGCGAAGGGGTCGCGCGGCGCATCGCGCAGGCCGTGCGGGCGCTCCCGGGGCGGGTCAAACACCAGGGCGTCCATGATCGACCAGCCGCCATGGCTCCAGCCAATGAGGGACATTCGATTGGCGTCCACGTCTGGCAAGTCGCGCGCCAGCGCCAGGGCGGCGTAGACATCGCCGGAGCGCTCTGCGCCGCGCAGCTTGCGGCCCGAACACACAGTCTCCACCGCTTTTTCGTAGCTGATGCCGCGCGGCGTCATGCTGTCGACCACGATCGCCATTACACCTGCGCCTTGCGCAATCTTGGCGTAATCGTCTTGGACTTCCCGCACGCCGCCGCAGCCGTGAAACATCAGGACGACGGGGAACGGCCCGGCCCCGTCCGGGCGATAGACTTTGAGGTTTTGGCCCACGAGTGATTTCAGATCGGCGAACGATCGTCGCTCAGCGGAGGCGCCGGACAGTTCCGCCCAGGCGGCGAGAAAAATCGCGGCGATTAAGGTCACCACCGCCAGCGCTGCTAGTACGGCCCACTTCATTGGCGGCCCCTCTCCCCGCCGAGCGCGCTCAGCGCCCTTAGTGACGGAAGTGTCGCACGCCAGTGAAGGCCATGGCCAGCCCCGCCGTGTTCGCCGCCTCAATCACCTCTTCGTCTCGCACCGAACCGCCGGGCTGAATGATGCAGGTTGCACCGGCCTCGGCGGCCTGCAACAGCCCGTCCGCAAACGGAAAAAACGCATCCGACGCACACGCTGATCCATGCGTGCGCGGGGTGTCCCAGCCGGCTGCTTGCGCAGCTTCGACGGCCTTTTGAGCCGCGACGCGGGCCGAATC
>CAYGQB010000088.1:0-11666 GCA_964351895.1 uncultured Caulobacterales bacterium | reverse complement strand
CGCGGCGGCGGAGCGCATGAAGTATTCGCCCTGGCCGGTGCACGACACCGCGACGCGCTCATCCGCCCAAGTGCCCGCCCCAATGATCGGGCTGTCGCCCACCCGGCCCGGGGTTTTGTTGAGGACGCCGCCGGTTGAGGTCGCCGCCGCCAAGCCGCCGGACCGGTCACGCGCCACTGCGCCCACTGTGCCATGGGCAAGGTCGTCTGGGCCGGCGGTCGTTTGAGAGGCCGGGGAAAAGAAGGTCTTGGGATCGTCGATGCGGGCGCATCCCTCGCGTGTGGCGAAGGCGCTGGCCCCCGACCCGACGAGCAGCACATGACGCGTGCGCTCCATCACGGCGCGGGCCACGGCGATGGGGCTCGCAAAGCCGACCAGGGCGCCCACGCCGCCGGCCCGCCGGGTCGCCCCGTCCATGATCGCGGCGTCCAACTCGAACACGCCCTCAGCGTTTGGCGAAGCGCCGCGTCCGGCAATGAACAGCCCGCACGCTTCCAATGCGGCGACGGCGTCCTGCACCACGTCGAGCGCTGCAGCGCCGTCCATGAGGGCGTCGCGCGCCGCCTGGCCAATCTCGGACAGGACCTGTTCTTCAGCCGGATAGGCGTCGCGGCGGCGCGGCCCGGCTCCGCCATGCAGCGCCAGGCCAATGTTTGGGCGGCCAATGTCTGGGCGAGTGGTGTTTGGGCCGGTCATGGAGGCGCTATTGCGGCCGCGTCAGCTCAAGCGTCGGGCCGCGCAGCAGCTGCTTGTTGGCTGCATAGGCCTCCCGCGGCAGGGCGGCCAGCGCGCCCGCCACCTCGGTTGCGCGCGCCACGACCTGATCCAGCTCCACCACCTCATCCAGCAAGCCCGCCTCAACCGCTTCTTCGGGATTGAACAGGTGCGCCTGAACGATCGAACGCGTGAACGCCGTCGGCGCCAGCCGGGCCATCGCCAAGGTTAAGCCGAACGGCGGCATGGGCATGCCGATCGCGGTCTCATTCAAGCCGAAGCGAAAATCGCCGCGCGGCCCGATGCGCGTGTCCAGGCTGAACAAAATCATTGCCCCCATGGCCACGGCGTGCCCGTTGACCGCGCCGACGACCGGGGCGGGAAACCCATAGAGGCGATGCGCCAGACGCCCGCCATTTGCGACCAGGGCGGTGATCTCTTCCATCGTGGCGCCCTGCATGACCTTGAGGTCAAAGCCGCCCGAGAACCGCCCCTGGCGGCCGGCCAGCACGACCGCTGCAGACGCCGCTTCGGCCTCGTCCAGCGCCGCGTTCAAGGCGGCGATCAGGTCGTGCGTGACCGCATTGGCCTTGCCGTCGTCCATGGTGATGACGGCGACGCCGTCTGAGATATCGTGCGAAACGGACATGCAGTCCCTCCCCCCTGAACATGACCAAGCCCGGCACTCAGCCAAGCTGACAGGCGCGCATAGGACGATGCTGCGCCGTTTTGGGCAAGCTGGGTGTTTCGGCTAGGCGTGTGGGTCTGGAGCGTGGTGCGGGTCCGGACGCTGCAACAGGGCGCGCGCCGCCAGCACATGGCCTTCCTTGACGTGCGCGCCGACCACGCCGATTGCCGTGGCGAGCACGGTGGCGTCGTCGGTGAAGCCAAGCGCTGCAATGAAGTCCGGGACCAGATCAACCGGCACGACGAAATAGCCAAGCGCGGCGAACAACACGCCCTTGACCCGGGTCGGAGTGCGCGCATCCATGGCGCAGTACCAGGCCCCCGCCAGTTCTTCGGAAAACGGCACGCGCCCGACCGTGCGCCAAAACTTCGGCCAGAAGCGGCGCTCGATGCGTCGGCGTTCGGCTTGGGTCGGGATCGGCAGATTGGCCACGTCCAGCGCGTCAACGTCGTGCACGGTATCGATCGTGGCGGACTTGGCGTCTTGGCTCATCTCTACTAACTCTCGCTCACATCTCTGCTTGGGCGACCAGGCTGCGCCGCGTGCGTCGCCCCGCCAACCCACCCGTCTTATAGCACACCCCAAACCGACGATCCCCACAAGCAACGCACCAGGAGCGCGCGCATGGACATCACATCAGAAGCCGCCATCGTAACCGGAGGCGCATCGGGCCTCGGCGAAGCCACGGCGCGCGGCCTGGCCGCACGCGGCGCCAAGGTTGCCGTCTTTGATCTCAACGAAGAACGCGGCAAGGCCGTGGCGGCCGACATTGGCGGCGTCTTTGCGCAGGTCAACGTGGCTGATGAAGCCAGCGTCGACGCCGGATTTGCGATCGCGCGCGAGGCCCACGGCCAAGAGCGGGTGCTGGTCAACTGCGCCGGCATCGGATGGGCGGAAAAGACCGCAGGGCGTTCGCGCTCCACCGGCGAGATTCGCGCCCACGGCGTGGACAAGTTCTCGCTGGTTGTGTCGATCAATCTGATCGGCTCGTTTTCCTGCGCCTCCAAGGCCGCCTCGGGCATGATGAGCCTGGAGCCCAAGGGCGACGCCGGACGCGGCGTGATCGTCAACACCGCCTCTGTCGCCGCCCAGGACGGCCAGATTGGCCAAGTCGCCTACGCCGCCACCAAGGGCGGGATCGTGGGCATGACCCTGCCCATGGCGCGCGACCTGGCGCGCGAAGGCATTCGGGTGAACACCATCCTGCCCGGCTTCTTTGAAACTCCGATCTACGCCCAGATGCCGCCAGAGGTGAAAGTCAGCCTGGCCGCGCATCTTCAGTTCCCGACGCGTTTTGGCTTCCCATCAGAGTTCGCTGATCTGGCCTGCTTCATGGTCGAGAACGATTACATCAACGCGGAAAGCGTGCGTTTGGACGCGGGCGCGCGCATGCCGCCGAAATAGTCCCGCGACGCGGCCGCCATCCGGCCCTGTCTCAACACCACATGTGTGCGCTGAAGGGACAGGGCCGACTTGGCTGGTGTTGTGCTTGCAACGTCGGCAGCTTGCAGCGCTGGCCGCCGCTATTCGGCGTAAACGCGCCCGCGCAGATTGCGATCGACGTCGCGCGCGTCATAGACGGTCACGCGCGCCGGCTTGGGCCCTGAGCCCATCACGATTTCTGCATCCGCTTCATAGCGGGTGATTTCGCGCAGACGGGTCTCGGTCCAGAACGGGTCGTGCCAGGCGTACCAGCCATAATAGGGGTGGAAGTAGCGCCGCCCGTGCCACCGGGGCCCGAGCGTATCGCCCACAAATTGGCGATCGGCTTCGGTGTTGCGATTGACGATCTCAAACCAGTCAAAGCCGTTCTGCAGGGTCAGCTCAGCGGCGCGAAACAGAAGCTTGGTTTCAACGTCTTCGATGTCAGACAAGCTGTTGCCAGAGAAGGCCACACGCCAGCGGGCGGCCTCGATCTGGGTTTCGCGAAAGCCGAAGCCGTCGGCGCTGGCCGGGGCGTAGGGCGTCGTGGTGGCGCAGGCGGCCAGAAGGCTGGCCACCGCGCCGATGAATAACATGCGCGCGGTCATGCTCGGTCTCCTCAGCGTCCTTCGCCCTATCTATATGCGATCGAATAGGCCCCGCGTCGAGGGCGGCGCGCGGCCGGCCACGCTTTCGCCGCATCCCGCGGTCATAGGCTGGTCCCTGTCTCCACGTCGGTTCGCCGACCCCAAGAAGAGTGATCCGCCTCATGTTTGGACCCCGGCCCGACCGCATCTTGTCCTGCATCAGCGCCTTGGCCCTTGGCGCGGCGGCGTCTGGCCTGGCGGCCGGCGCCGCGTCGGCCACGGCGGGCACGGCGGGCGTTGAGCGTCTTGAGGCCTTGTGTGAGGCCGACGGCACTTCCGCGACGACCTGCGCCTGCCTAAGCGCATTTGTTGAAACGCGCTTTACCCCGCGCGAGATCGACGGGGCCGTGATGATCTTGGCCGACAGCGCCGCCAGCTCTGATCCGGGCGCCGCGCTGATGGCGCTAACCAACGCCGGCTACGAGATGGGCGAGATCATGTCCGTCATCAATCGTGTGATCGAGTTGGAGGAGGTCGCCCAATCGCAGTGCGCTGAGCCTGTCACCGCTGACGGCTCAGTCGATGCGCCCGCCCAAGCTGAACCGTCAGGCGCTGCACCGAGCGAGTAGCGTTTGCAAACGGGACGAACCGGCGCGAAACACGCGCGGTCGGCGGACCGCCTTTAAGAGTGAAGCCGCAACTCGACGTCAGCCGCCGTCCAGTCGCGCACACAATCGACATGCGCGATGCGAACAGAATGGATCGCCGCGTCAATCTCGCGCCGCCAATGATCCAAAAAACGCTCAATGCGCGGGAATCGCGGCGCCTCGTCTTTGACCTGCCAGACAAAGCTCTGCAAAAGATGCGGGTGGTCTGGGATGTAGTAGAGCACCTCGGCCGTCGTCACGCGCAGCGACGAGCGCAGATCGATGATGTGAAAGTTTTTCTCCACAACGCGCCTCCAACACAGCATGAGAATCCACTCACGCTGTGATTGTAGGCACGTTTGAGGATAATCGTCTCTTACCCGGCTGCATTTTGGCAGCAAGCCTTGCGTGCTGCTAAATGTCCGGACCAATGTAAAGCGACAAGAGAGCCGCTACTCATTGTTGCCGTGACGCGCGATTGTCTCAACGACAATTTCACGCGCTCTGATCACACCACCCCACTCAACGATCTTGACCCATTTGTTTGGCTCCAGGTCTTTGTAGTGATCAAAGAAGTGCACGATGCGATCGATGAGAATTTCCGGCAGGTCCGTGTACTCGCGCACCTTGTCATAGTAGCGCGTGAGGGCGGAGTGCGGCACGGCGAGGATTTTCTCGTCCATGCCCTTCTCGTCTTCCATCAGCAAGACGCCGACGGGCCGGGCGCGCACCACCGCGCCGGGGACCAGCGCCCGATTGCCCACCACCATCACATCCAGCGGATCGCCGTCTTCTGACAGGGTGTGGGGAATGAAGCCGTAGTTACACGGGTAGCGCATCGAGGTGTAAAGGAACCGATCCACGAACATGGCGCCGGAGGCCTTGTCGATCTCATACTTGATGGGCTCGCCGCCCAGCGGCACTTCGATCACGACATTGACGTCGTCGGGCGGATTGAGACCCACCTCGATTTTATTGAGATCCATGACCGCTCCTTCACCCGTGCAGCTTGCAGTCCTGTGTTGTTGCACGGCGCGGGCCGTGGCGCGATCCACACCCTCGGCGACAGGTCGCCGCAATGGGCTGGGCCGCGCGCGGGCGCCTAGGGCAACGCCACCGACATCAACGTCAGCGGGCGCGCCTCAGCGCCCTGGGCTTCGGGGTCAAAGACCGCCCACTGGGCGTCCGCGACAAAGATGAACCGGTCCGCGTCAACCACGCCGAGCGTCGGCTCGATCAGCTCAGCGTGCCCGGAGGCCAGCACCGAGACCTCTGTCACCGCGTCGCCGTCCGCGTTGAGCGTCAGGGCCACAAGGCGCGCCGGCGAAAAACCGTTCTGCACCGCGATGATCTGAGCACCGCGCGCGGACAGCCCATCCAACCCGATCAGGCTCGCCGCGTGAGGTTGCGCCACCGTGCGCACGCCGCCGCGCGCGTCAATCCGGAACAGGCCGCGTCCATAGTCGGCCGCGTAGAGGGCGTCTTGCGTCCAAACCAGGCCTTGCAGCGAATAGAACAGGTCTGAACGGGTGAACACCGTCAGCGCCCCGTCCGGACCGGCCGCGCGATAAATCACCGGCTGATCGGCGTCGGCGGCATAGACAGACCCGTCCGGCGCCAGCGCCAGATCGGCGATGCGCCCGCCAGCCGGCACGACCAGGCGCGCCCGCTCAGCCCCCGTTTCAAGGTCGAGCGCCACCAGGGCGCTGGCGCGCGGCGTGTCAGCGGCCAGCAGGGTTTGCGGCGCAACGCCCGTGGCCAACCACAACAGCCCGCGCGCCTCATCGGCCGCCATGCCAAAAACCCCGCCCAGACCGGTGTCGGCGAACACGCCAAACCCGCCGCGCTCGCGCCCCACCAGCACGCGGCGCTGAGCGACGGAAGACACAAAGAGCCGCCCGTCTGACGCCCGCGCCACGCCTTCAGACAGAAGGCTTGCGTCCGTCACGCGCGCCACCTGGCTCAGCCGTCCGACCGGCTGGGCGTTGCGGACAAGGCGCGCAAGCGCGTCGGAGACCGCTGGCTGATCGGCCAGCTCACCGAACGCCTCGCGCAGGCCGGCCACGTCGCGGGTCGCTCCCGTGTCGGCCAAGGCGTGCAGCCGCGCGGCTAGGGCGTCCACGTCGCCGGCGCGCGCATCAAGCGCGGCCTGCTGAACCAGCAGCCAGGGATGGCCAGGCTGGAGCGCGGCATTGGCCAAGAGCGCCCGGCGCGCCCCCTCCACATCGCCTGATCGGGCGGCTTCGGCCGCATCGGCGCGCAGGGCGGCGACCGTTTCACGCACGGGTTCAGCGTGCGCCGCGCCGGCCCACCCCGCCGCACACAGGGCGACAAGCCACGCGGCAATCCTGACACTCTCAAGCACGACGGCGCATCCTTTCAGCGGTTGTGAAATCACGAGGAGCACCTGATCAAACCCTAGCCGGCGCCCGCCGCCAAGGCGATGACTGCAGAGATCGCCATCAAGGCGCCGGCGATGAGGTAAAACACGCGCGCAAAGCGCGGGTTCGTGAAGCGACGTGCGAGGCTGTCAGCCAACACTGCATAGACGAAAAGGCCAAACAGCTCCGTTGCCGTCACCGTCACTGCGACGATCAGGGCCTGGGGCGCGATCGGCGCGTCGGGGTTAAAAAACGGCGGCAGCAGAAAGGCAAAGAACATCAGCGCGGCTGGATTGGCCAGCTGCAGCGCGACCCCGCGCCCAAAGAGGCGCGACCGGCGGGGCGCTTCTTGGTCCTCAAGCCGCACCGGCGCATGGTTTTGAAACGCCGTAACCACGGCCAAGACCAAGATCACGCCGACCCCGAAATAGCGCAGCAGCGTGAAGGCGGTCGGGGCCGCCGCCGCCAGCGCCAAAACGCCAGAGACGGCCAAGGCGATCCACACCCAGTTGGCCGCTGCAATGCCCCAGGCGGCCGCCATGGCCGGGCGCACCCCATGGCGCAGCGACGAGGCCATCACCAACAGCACCGCCGGGCCTGGTGTCAGTCCGCCTGAAAAGAACAGGGCCACCAAGCCAAGCCAGCTGGCCAGCGTCACGAGGCGGCGTCGCCATAGGGCGGACGCGGGCGGCCCGCAAACCGCCAGTACGCATAGCCGCCGAGCGCGCCAACCAGCGCCGCAGCGGAGTCGCGCGCCAAGCTATAAAGGAACAGCGCAAGCACGCCCGCCATGCAGGCGCCGATAAGAAGGTCGGCGGCGGGCCGGCGCACCGCCAGCGCGCGCCCGGCCCAGATGATCGGGGGCCCTAAAATCGCGCTCGGGACGGCGGCGAACAAAACGATGAAGTAGGCGAACACCAGCGTGTCACGGATGATCGAAGCTGGGAGCGAAAAGTCGCCGCTGCGCAGCGCTTCGTAGGCGTAGCTCGACGCCACGCCTGCGACCGCAACCACGCCCAGGGCGCCAAGCCAGGCCACAATCCCGCGCGCGAGCCGACCCCGGCGAATCCACAATCCTGCGCGGTCAGCTATCATCAGGCGCCGTCAGGTTGGTGTGGACCTTGGGGTACACGTGAAACATGCCGTCTGGTCCATCATAGGTGAACACATCATCGATCAGGAGCACGCGCCCCGGCTAGGTGTCATTGCGGCCCGCGGCCCGGTCGCGCAGGGCCTTGAGACGCAGGCGCAGCGCGTTCAGGCGGATGAAGCCGTTGCTGTCGGACTGATCATACACGTCGTCGCGCTCAAAGGTGACATGCGCCAGTGAATACAGAGAGTTGGGCGAGCGTCGCCCGATGACGTTCACCGAGCCCTTGTAGAGCTTGACCGTCGACACGCCGGTGACAAAGCCTTGCGACTGGTCAATGGCGGCCTGGAGCATCTCGCGCTCGGGCGCAAACCAGAAGCCATTGTAGATCAGTTCAGCGTAGCGCGGCATCAGCTCGTCTTTGAGGTGCGCCGCCCCCTTGTCCAGGGTGATCTGTTCGATCCCGCGCCGCGCCGCCAGCAGCACCGTCCCGCCCGGGGTTTCATAGACGCCGCGGCTCTTCATGCCGATAAAGCGGTTCTCCAGAAGGTCCAGACGCCCCACTCCGTGCGCGCCCCCCAACTCATTGAGGCGCGTCAAAAGAGCAGCGGGCCCCAGCCGTTCGCCGTCAACGCTCACCGGATCGCCGCGCTCAAAGCCAATCTCGACGATCTGAGGCGTGTCGGGCGCGTCTTCAGGTCGGACGGTGCGCTGGTAAACAAATTCCGGCGCGGGCTCGTCGGGGTCTTCGAGCACCTTGCCCTCAGACGAGGTGTGCAACAGATTGGCGTCGACCGAAAACGGGGCCTCGCCGCGCTTGTCGGCGGGCACGGAAAGCCCGTGCGCCTCAGCGTAGTCAAGGAGGTCAGAGCGCGACGCCAGGCTCCACTCGCGCCACGGCGCAATCACCCGGATGTCCGGGTCCAGCGCATAGTACGACAGCTCAAAGCGGATCTGGTCGTTGCCCTTGCCCGTGGCCCCGTGACACACGGCGTCGGCCCCCGTTTCCCGCGCGATCTCGATCTGGCGCTTGGCGATCAGCGGGCGGGCGATTGAGGTGCCCAACAGGTAAAGCCCCTCATAGAGGGCATTGGCCCGAAACATCGGAAACACATAGTCGCGGACAAATTCGTCGCGCAGGTCGTCGACGAAGATCTCCTTCACGCCCAGCTGTTGCGCCCGGGCGCGCGCCGGCTCCAGCTCCTCGCCCTGACCCAGATCAGCGGTGAAGGTGACAACCTCGCAGCCCAACTCCTGTTGCAGCCATTTCAGGATGATGGAGGTGTCCAGGCCGCCTGAATAGGCCAGCACGACTTTCTTGGGTGACGACGCCATGAACGCGACCTTTGTTGAGTGCGCAGGCGACCAGGTGCGGCCGCGCCGCGTAAGAGCGCTGGATGAGGCGCCCGACGAAGCTGGATCAAGACGCGCGCGGGCCTCGCCCCGACCAATCAGGCCTTCGCATGCGCGCCCCGCCGTTCTAGCCTCTGCCATTGACGGGTCAAGCCGTCCAGCGCCATGGCTTGGCGCAAGGCGTGAGCATGATACGAGGGTCCAAGCCGGATCAGGCGACCGCGATCATGAAAGAGACGATGAGGGGACCAGGCGTCATGACCACTGACAGCACCGCTTTTCGGTTCTTGGTCGTGTTGGCGATCGGGCTGTTGTGCGCCTATGGACCGGTAGCGGCTGGCTTCAGCCTGCCGCCCGGACCGTGGGGCGACTATGGCGCTGCAGCGCTCAAGGCGTCGGGCATTGTCACGCTGGCGCTCGCCGCGGCCGTCGGGCGGGCGCCCCTGGTGGCGCTCGGGCTGGTGTTGTCTGCGGCGGGGGACGTGGCGCTGGCCCTGCCCGCGCCTCAGCTCCTGGCCGGCATGGGCGGCTTTGGCCTCGCCCATGTGGTGTACATCGTGTGCTTTGTCCTTGCCGGCGCGCGCTGCGGCTACGCCTTTGGCCCGGTGCGGGCGCTTGCCAGCCTCCTCCTCGCCGGCTTTAGCGCCGCGATGTTCTTCTGGCTTGCCCCTGATGTCGGCGCACTGATCGTCCCCACCGGCATCTATGTGGCGATCTTGACCACCATGGCCCTGACCGCGCTTCAGGTGCGCGGCGCGCCCATCGCGGTGGCCGGCGCCCTGACGTTCGTGGCGTCAGATGCGGTGCTCTCAGCGCGCCTGTTTAAGAACATCGACGACGGCTTCGGCGTCGTGGTCTGGCTCTTGTACGCCCTCGCGCAGGTGCTCTTGACCGTTGGGCTGACCCGCGCCCTTTCACCCGCCGTGTCAGATCGCGCATCATCCGCGCCCTCGTCCTCCCAAGAAGTGGAACCTGCATGACCCAACGCCTGTGTTTGATCACCGGGGCTTCGGCCGGCATTGGGGCCGCCCTGGCTCGCGAGTACGCCAGCCATGGCTGGGATGTGGCCCTGACCGCTCGGCGCGCTGACCGTCTGCGCGCCCTGCAAGACGAGCTGGAAGCGACTTACGAAGTCTCAGCCCTGGTCATCCCAGCCGACCTGGCGGACTCGGCCGCCCCGCGCATCATCTTGAGCGCTGTTGAGGCCGCCGGTCGCACAGTCGACGGGCTGATCAACAATGCGGGCTACGGCTTGCCTGGCGGCTACCTCTCATCGCCGTGGGCGGCGCACGCAGACCTCATACAGGTGATGGTGACCGCGCCCGCCGAGCTGTGTCATCGCGTCTTGCCGGGGATGAAAGAGCGCGGATTTGGGCGGGTCCTGAACATTGCGTCGCTGGCCGGCCTGTTGCCGAGCGGGGCCGGACACACGCTCTACGCCCCGGTCAAGCACTTCCTGGTGCGCCTCTCAGAATCGCTGAACGCAGAAATGGAGGGCGCCGGCGTGCACGTCACTGGCCTGTGCCCGGGGTTCACCTACTCAGAATTTCACGACGTCAACGGCACGCGCGAGCAGGTGTCATCGAGCACGTCTAAGGCCATGTGGCAGAGCGCCGAAGACGTCGCGCGCATCGGCTATGCAGCCTGCGAAGCCAATGCTCCGGTGCGGGTCTGCGGCGCCGCATCCAAGGGTCTTGCAACGCTGAACAAGGTGCTCCCGGACGCCGCCGCGCGCGCCATCGTGCGTGCGCAAACGGCCAAGTTCCGCAATGCGGACTAGCGCGTCCGGCGCGAGAGCCAAAACGCTGATCGCCGGCATTGACGCGGGCGGAACCACCTTCAAGTGCGCCCTCGCCTGGAACGACGCCGGCCACGCCCCGCCACGCCTCCTGGCCGAGGCCCGCATCGACACCACGGCGCCCGACACCACACTGGACGCCTGCGCGGCGTTCTTCCGGGACGCGGCCGAGTGCGACAACAACGAAATCGGGCGCCAGGGCCGCAGCCAAATCGGAATGGTGGGCGTGGGCGCCTTTGGCCCTGTCGACATCGACCCAAGCTCAGCGCGCTACGGTGAGATCCTCTCCACGCCCAAGCCGGGCTGGTCGGGGGTCAAGCTGCGCCAAGAGCTGGCGTCTCGCCTCAGCGCGCCGGTGCGGGTGGACACCGACGTCAACGCCGCCCTGCGCGCCGAACGCGCCTGGGGCGCGGCGCACGGCACGCAGTCGGCCGCCTATGTCACTGTCGGAACCGGCATTGGCGCCGGCGTCTTTGCCGGCAGGGCGTTTGCCGGCGCGCCGCAACACCCCGAGCTGGGCCACATCCGCGTCACGCGGGCGCCAGGCGACGCCGATTTCGCCGGCCTGTGCCCCTTTCACGGCGACTGCTTGGAAGGCTTGGCCTGCGCCCCGGCTCTGACCGCCCGGTTTGGCGACCCGCGGGCCTTCGACCACGATCATCCCGGCTGGCGGCTGGAGGCGCACTACCTGGCCCAGGCCTGCCTGACCCTCTCACTTAGCTTTCGGGTCCAGCGCATCGTGCTCGGCGGCGGCTTGATGCGGTCGGAGCACCTGTTGACGCTGGTGCGGACGGCCTATGGTGAGTTGATGAACGGCTATCTCGGCCAGTCAGACGCTGACATCGCCCAGCTGATCGTGCGTCCGGGACTGGGCGACGCGGCCGGGGTGATGGGCGGTTTGGCGCTAGCCCTCGCCGCGCCCGGCGATCGGGCACCAGAGGGCGTCGGCGTCGCCTGACGCGCCCTCATCACTGGCCCCCATGAGA
>CAYGQB010000087.1:0-11693 GCA_964351895.1 uncultured Caulobacterales bacterium | reverse complement strand
GTGGGCGGTGGGGAGGCAAGTCAAGTGGGAACGAGCGCGGCGCGGGGGCGATGAGCTGGGCGGCCACCTGGTCGCTGGCCACGTCGACGGGGTTGGGGCGCTCGTAGAGCGCACGGCCGACGCCGGGTCGCTGAGACTAGACATCCAAGCCCCGGCGCACCTGGCGGCGATGATTGCGCCTAAGGGCTCGATCGCCATTGACGGGGTGTCGCTGACCGTCAACGCGGTGGCTGGCGGCCGGTTTGGCGTCAATATCATTCCCCACACCGCAGAGGTCACGACCCTTGGCGGACTGCAAGCTGGCGACGCCGTCAACTTGGAGGTGGACTTAGTGGCGCGCTACCTGGCGCGGATCGTGGAGGCGCGCGGCGCGTCCGGCGCCCACGGGCCGCACGCCTCGACAGATGGGATCGGCGCCATCAGCGCAACTCAGCAAGGTGAGGCATCATGACGACATCCCCGCGCTCAAGCGCCAGCGCTGACGCGCCACATGACGACATGGCCGGCGTTCTTGCTTCGCCCGACGAGATTATCGAGGACGCGCGCAACGGACGCATGTTCATCCTGATCGACCAGGAAGACCGCGAGAACGAGGGGGATCTGATCATCCCGGCCCAGTTTGCCACGCCGGACGCCATCAACTTTATGGCCAAGCACGGTCGGGGTCTGATTTGTCTGTCTCTGACGCGCGCGCGTGCCGAAGCGCTGGACTTGACCCCCATGAGCCGGCGCAATGATGCGCCGTTGCAGACCGCCTTCACCGTGTCGATCGAGGCGCGTGACGGCGTCACGACAGGCATATCCGCGCACGACCGGTCGCGCACCATTGGCGTGGCCATTGATCCGACCAGCACGCCCGCTGACGTGGTGACGCCCGGCCATGTGTTTCCTCTGGTGGCGCGCGAGGGCGGGGTTCTGGTCCGCGCAGGTCACACAGAAGCCGCCGTGGACATTTCCCGACTGGCGGGCCTTAATCCGGCGGGCGTGATCTGCGAGATCATGAACGATGACGGGACCATGGCGCGCCTTCCCGACCTTGCCGCCTTCGCCCGCGAGCACAAGCTCAAGATCGGCGCGATCAGCGACTTGATCGCCTATCGTCGTCGCCATGACCGCCTGGTTGAGCGCCGGCTCGACACCACCTTCACCAGCCGCTGGGGCGGGACCTTCCGCGCCCTTGTTTATCGCAACAAGGTGGATGGCTCTGAGCACCTTGCGCTGGTCAAGGGGCGCCCGACGGCCGATGAGCCGTGCCTGGTGCGCATGCATAAGGTTGACGAAGTTGCCGACGTCTTGGGCGAAGACGGGCCGCGCAGCGCCCTGGTTGAAACGGCCATGCGCGTGATCGGCGCCGCGGAGGGGCCCGGCGTGATCGTGTTCATCCGAGATCCGCGTTCTGAAGCCTTGGTGGAGCGCTTGACGGGTCGCCTTAACGCTGAAGAGCGCGCTGAACCGGGCGCCGAGCCATTGGGTGAGGCGGAGCTGCGCACCTATGGCGTGGGGGCGCAAATTCTGCTCGATCTGGGTGTGCAAAGCATGACGTTGCTGACCAATGTGACGCGCCGAATTATTGGCCTTGAGGGCTACGGCCTGAGTGTTGCGTCCACGCGCCCGCTGGCGCCGCAGGAGGCCAAGTAGCCATGGCGTCGCGAGTTTTGATCGTTACCGCGCGGTACTACGCTGACATCGTTGATGCGCTGGAGGCGGGCGCCCGGGCCGCTTTGGAGGCGGCGGGGTGCGCCGTCGACGTCTTAGAAGCGCCGGGCGCCTTTGAAATCCCGAGCGCCATTGCGCGCGCCGACGCGGCCACGGCGCGCTATGACGGCTATGTTGCGCTTGGCTGCGTCATCCGCGGCGAGACCAGTCACTATGATCACATTTGCACCGAGTGCGCGCGGGCGGTGATGGACCTAACCTTGGGGCGCGGGGTTGCGACCAACAAGCCGTTGGCGATTGGCTTTGGCGTGCTGACCGTCGAAAACGAGGCCCAGGCTTGGGCGCGCGCGCGCGCCGACGAGAAGGACAAGGGCGGGGAGGCGGCGCGCGCCTGCTTGGCGATGATTGAGCTGCGCGCACGCCTAGAGGCGGGGGCATGACGCAGCCGGGATCCCCGCCGCCGCGCAATCGGTTTCGTGAAGCCCGAGCCGCATCACGTCTGGCCGCCGTTCAAGCGCTCTATCAAATGGAGCTGACGGCGCGCGGTTGGCAGGCCGTCGTGCGCGAATTTGAAGATCACCGGTTCTCAGATGTCGACGAAGCCGAAGCCGACGCGCACGAACACGACGCAGGCGCGCAGGCCGCGCCGGCGGACCCGGGCGTTCGCGACGCCGGTGACGAGACCTCTGAAGACTCGCGCGGTGACATCCGATCTGCGTCCCCCCCGCGCGCCCGCGCCGATCGCCCGTTTTTCGAGAGCCTTGTTGAAGGCGTGGTGACGCAACAAGCAGGCGTCGACGCTGCGGTTGAACGCGTGCTCGCACAGGGCTGGACGCTGCGCCGTCTGGATGCGACAGCGCGTGCGATCTTGCGCGCCGGCGCTTATGAGCTGATCCATCGCCCTGATGTGCCGCCCGCCGTCGCGATCAGCGCCTATGTCGACTTGGCGCATGACTTTTTTGAAGGCCCCGAGCCTGGGTTCATTAACGGCGCGCTGGACGCCATTGCGCGCACTGCGCGCGCGTCGGAGAGCGCACCCGCCTCGTGAACGAGTTTGACGCCATCGAGACGTGGTTTGCGCCCTTGTCCAGGCGCGCGGCCGGCGCTTTTGGTCTGAAGGACGACGCGGCCACGCTAGAGACCCCGCCAGGGCACGAGCTTGTCGTGTCCGTCGACACCACGGTGCGCGGCGTTCATGCGCGCCTTGAAGACCCGCCCGACATGGTCGCCCGCAAGGCGCTGCGCGCCGCCTTGTCCGATTTGGCGGCAAAAGGCGCGGTGCCGATCGCCTACACGCTGGCTTTAATGTGGCCGGCCGAGCTGGCGATCCAAGACATGGCGCTGGTGGCGCGCGGGCTGGCAACCGATCAGGACCACTTTGGCGTGCCGCTGATTGGCGGCGACACCACGCGGGGCGGCGGCGAACTAGCGCTGACGATTGGGGTGTTTGGCAGTGTCGCGGCGGGGGCTATGGTGCGGCGCTGCAACGCTCAGATCGGCGACGGCGTGTTCGTCACGGGCGCCATTGGCGACGCTGGACTTGGCTTGCGGGTGCTGGGCGGCGCCATGGCGACCGCGCCTGAGAGCGCAAAGAGCCATCTGCGGCGACGCTATCTGTTGCCTGAACCGCGCCTCAGCGTGGCCGCCGCCTTGCGGGCGCACGCTCACGCCGCGATCGATGTTTCCGACGGCTTGTTCGCTGACCTTGGGCACATCGCAGCCGCGTCCGGTGTCGGTGTGGAGGTGGAGGCGTCATCCTTGCCGTACTCGGCCGCCGCAGAACACTGGGTCGCGCGCCAACCCGATCGCACGCAAGCTCTCGGCGCCTTGTGCGCCATGGGCGATGACTATGAAGTCGCCTTCACGGCGCGGGAGGCCGATTTTGGCGCCTTTTCCTTGGCGGGTGTGGAAGTGACGCGGATCGGACGCGTCGTCGCGGAACCGGGCGTGCGTTTTCTTGATCCGAGCGGCGAAGTCGCGCCAATTCTTAAGTCCGGTTTCACGCATTTCTAACGCCGCGTGGGTCATCATCATTCCATGATGACCTTGCCGAATTGCTCCCGCCTAACCTTGTGTGCGCTCTTGGCGCTAAGCTGCCTTGCTGGCGCGCCTGCATTGGCGGGCGGCGGCGGTGGCGGTGGTGGGGGCGACGCCAAGTCTGGTCCCAGCAATCGCATTGCCGCTAAGTTTGAGCTGATCGACGATGGCAAGCCAGATGCGCCGCAGGCCGTGTCGGAGGCGGGGCCGCGGGCGGTGGACTTGCCGATGACGGTGGCGCCGGTGTTTGAGGATGGGTGGCTTGAGGGCTACCTTTTCCTGTCGGTGCGCTTGACGGTTTCGGACGGCACGGACGTGTGGAAGGTGCGTGAGCGCGTTCACAAGGTGCGCGACGCCATCATTCGCCGGGCGCACGTGACATCGATGGGGCGGGCAGGGTTTGAGCCTGAGCTCAATCCAGAGGTCGCTGAGCAGCTGGTCGCGGACGCCTGCGTTGATGTGCTGGGCGAGGGCCAGATCGCGCGCATCGAATTTGTGTCCGTTGGTGCGCGATCCTAGCCGACGCACCGGGTGCTGATCCGGCTTGAGCGCGCGGCGGCCTGTGATACTAAACCGCATGGTTGAATCGCACGAGCAACTCGACGCGACGTTAAAGGCGCTCTCAGATTCTGCGCGACGGGAGATCTTGGCGGCGCTGCGCTCAGGTCCCAAGACCGTTGGTCAACTGGCCGCGCCGCTCGACATGACGCTCGCCGGCGCCTCCAAGCACATAGGCGTTCTAGAGCGCGCCCGCCTCATCCGGCGTGAAAAGCGGGGACGAGAGCGGGTGTGTTCCTTGTCTCCTGAGCCGATGCAGGCGCTTGAACGCTGGCTGTCTGACTATGCCATGTACTGGGATCGCCGGCTTGATGCGCTGGAGGACGCGCTGCGTCTGGCTCACGACGACGAGCGATAAGCGCCAAGCGCCAAATGCTAAACGCACGTCGCATTCTTCGATCAGATCGCGCCTTTTCCGATTAAGTCTCGCCGCCCACAACCGGTTTTGCGGCTTCGAGTTGCGAGGCTGTGACACTTGTGGCAGCGTCCGCCAACTTCTTTGGGGCGGACACGAATCGCGACGCATAACAATTCGCGCGTGTCACGGGGTTCGCCGCACTCTGTTCAATTGAGGCGATGACGATGGGTACAGGTCAAGGACTGGCGTCCGGGCAATGGCTCGCGCTGGTGGTTGCGATGGGCGTTCTTGCCGTCGTGTATGGAGCGCTGCAATTTCGCGCACTGATGTCGGCGAGCCCCGGCAGTGAGCGCATGCAGGAGATCGCAGCCGCGATTCAAGAGGGCGCAAACGCCTATCTTCAGCGCCAGTATACGACGATCGCCATCGTGGGCGCGGTTATCCTAGTGCTCATCTTCCTGATGTTGGGGGCGTGGGAAGCGCTCGGGTTCCTGATCGGTGCGGTGCTCTCTGGCGCGGCTGGCTTCATCGGCATGCTGTTGTCGGTGCGCGCCAATGTACGCACGACGCATGCCGCGAGCATCAGCTTGGGCGCCGGCCTGTCGATTGCGTTCCGCTCGGGCGCCGTGACCGGCATGCTGGTGGCCGGTCTCGCCCTCATCGGCGTGGCTGGATACTACTGGCTGCTGACCGGCGTGATCGGGTTTTCGCCGACCAGCCGATCCACCATCGACGCGCTTGTCGCGCTGGGATTTGGCGCCTCACTGATTTCCATTTTCGCCCGGCTGGGCGGCGGCATCTTCACCAAGGGCGCTGACGTCGGCGGCGACATGGTGGGCAAGGTCGAGGCGGGCATTCCTGAGGATGATCCGCGCAACGCAGCCACCATTGCAGACAATGTCGGCGACAATGTCGGCGACTGCGCCGGCATGGCGGCCGACCTCTTTGAAACCTACGCGGTCACCGTTGTGGCGACCATGGTTTTGGCGTCCATCTTCTTCCGCACCAGCGGCTATGAAGTGCTGATGCTGTATCCGCTGGCGATTTGCGGCGTCTGCATCCTGACGTCGATTGTCGGCACCTACTTTGTCCGCCTGGGATCGTCGAACTCGGTGATGGGCGCCCTCTACAAGGGCTTCATCGCGACGGCGGTCTTGTCGGTTGTGGGCATTTGGGGCGTCACGCAAACGCTCATCGGTTTCGACAATACGATTGTCACGGTCGACGGGCTCGCCATCACCGGCGCCCAGCTCTTTGGCTGCGCCCTGGTTGGTCTTGCCGTCACGGGGCTGATCATCTGGATCACCGAATACTACACCGGCACTGGCTTTGGCCCGGTGCGTTCGGTCGCCAAGGCGTCTGAGTCTGGCCACGGCACCAACGTCATCCAAGGTCTTGCCGTGTCGATGGAAGCAACGGCTGCGCCGGCCATGGTGATCATCGTTGGCATTCTCTTGACCTTCAACCTGGCGGGCCTGTTCGGGATCGCCATTGCGGTGACGGCCATGTTGGCGCTTGCCGGCATGGTGGTTGCGCTCGACGCATTTGGCCCCGTGACCGACAATGCCGGCGGCATCGCTGAGATGGCGGGTCTGGATGAGAGCGTGCGCAACACCACCGACACGCTTGATGCGGTGGGCAACACCACGAAGGCGGTGACCAAGGGCTATGCGATCGGTTCTGCGGGTCTTGGCGCTCTGGTGCTGTTTGCCGCCTACACCGAGGATTTGGCCTACTTCTCCAACCCGGCGAACGCCGAGCTTTATCCCTACTTTGCCGGCGTGAACCCTGACTTCAGCTTGGGCAATCCCTACGTCGTGGTCGGGCTCTTGTTTGGCGGCTTGTTGCCGTTCCTGTTCGCCGGCATGTCGATGAAGGCGGTGGGACGGGCAGCTGAGGCCGTGGTGGTTGAAGTGCGCCGCCAGTTCCGAGAAATCCCGGGGATCATGGAAGGCACGGCGCGGCCCGACTATGGGCGGGCGGTCGACATCCTCACGACGGCGGCGATTCGCGAGATGATTGTTCCGTCTCTGTTGCCTGTGCTTGCGCCCATCGCGCTGTTTGGCGCCATTCTCGGCGTTGCCGACAAGAGCCAGGCGCTGGCGTCTGTCGGCGCCATGCTTCTGGGCGTGATCGTCACAGGCTTCTTCCTGGCCGTGTCGATGACCGCCGGCGGCGGCGCGTGGGACAATGCCAAAAAGTACATCGAAGACGGTCACCACGGCGGCAAGGGCTCGGAGGCTCACAAGGCGGCTGTGACGGGTGACACGGTTGGCGATCCTTACAAGGACACGTCGGGACCGGCCATCAACCCGATGATCAAGATCACCAACATTGTGGCGCTCTTGCTGCTGGCGGTCTTAGCCAAGGGCACCGTGGCCTAGCGCGCAAACGAAACTGCGCGGTCACAGGTCCAGACAAACGAAAGGGCGGCTCGAAGGAGCCGCCCTTTTTTGTCGCCTGTTGAGCGCAGAGCGCTGTTTTGACTTCTAGCTTGGTGGCCGCGCCTATTCGCGCCGCGGGCCGCCAGCGCCGCCAGGCAGGTTGTCTTGGCCTGCAATGGTGTCGGTCGGCAGGCGCCCGACGTTGCCGAGAAGTTGTTCCAGAAGCGTCAGCTCACGGCCGCGCGTTGGGGTCTCGCGCGACACGTAGTTGACGTTGCGCGCGTCGTCCAAGCTCAGATTGTCGACCGCAGTGACCATGCCATCATTGTTAAAACGCACCGCGTAGATCTCGCGCGCGGCGGCTTCGGGCTCCAGATAGCCCAGCTGCTGGCGGACATTGGTGATGTAGTACCAGGTGTCGTCTTCAAAGATCGCGCGTGTCGACGGATTGCCAAACCGTGCAAGCACGGTGGCCTTGTTGTCCTTCTCCACAACTATGGTGTCGAGGCTCTCTTTCTCAGGCACATAGCCGTGCCGGCGCACGATGGGACTGCATGCGGTCGCACCGATCAAAACAAGCGCAAGCGTGGCAGTGGCGATGCGGCGCGAAGTCATGCCCAGTCTCCTTGAGGCGAAAGCCGTCCTTGCCGTACCCCCGCTTGCCGTTAGTTTCAAGCGCGCCCGCACAGCGCACCTGACGCGCGGCACAGTCCGGAGGACCGCCAAGATGCTGTTTCAGCGCAAGCAAGCCCGCGCAATGCGCGCCCAGGGACAGGAAATCTACGATGCTATTTTGGCGCACGCGCGCGCGCCTTGGCTTTATGGAACGGGGCGCGCGGCGGACACGGTGGAGGGGCGGTTTGCCGTCCTCACGCTGTTTGTGGCTCTCGTCACGCGCAAGCTTGGCTCTGGCGACGAGGCTGACCGCGCGCTCAGCCAGGCCGTGTTTGACGCCATGGTGTCTGACATCGACGCGGCCGTTCGAGAACTGGGCGTTGGCGACACGTCGATGGCGAAAACCATGAAGCGCTTTGCCCAGCGATTTTATGGCCAGGCGCACGCCTACGCAGACGCGCTGGCGAGTGACGATCCGTTGGCGCTGCGCTCCGCCCTGGGGCGCAATGTGATGGATGCGGATGCGCCGTCCGTTGTCGTCGATCAGGCCGCGTTGAGCGCGCTGGAGGCGCATGTGCGCGAGAGCGCGGAGCGCCTTGGCGAACAGTCTGCTGACGCGCTGCGGGGCGGGGCGCCCCCCGCCTTCGCTGACACGCCCCAACTCATCGCTGCCCCCACTGACTAGTTCGCCCCATCGGCGCTGACGGGCCGCGCGTCCCGACACCACGGCGCACGCTGCGCGTTTGCATGGACGCGCGCTTGGGCTATCGTCGCGCGCGCGGCGACGCCGTTCGCCTGCGCTCTCATGGGCATGAAAAGAAGGTCTTGATGACAGCCGGGACGACGATCACGCCGCAAGACCGCGACGCCACCTCGGGCGTCACAATCGCGATTGACGCCATGGGCGGAGACCATGCGCCGGTCAGTGTTCTTGATGGCGTTGAAATCGCCGCTAAGGCGACGCGGGGGAAGGTACACTATGAGCTGCACGGAGACGCGGCGCGCATTGAGCCGCTTCTCGTCAGCCGCGCCGCCGCCGCCGCCGCCAGCACCGTCAAGCACACCGACAAGGAAGTCTTGATGACCGACAAGCCGAGCGACGCCATACGGCGCTCGCGCGGCTCGTCGATGTGGAATGCGCTGTCGTCGGTCAAGGCGGGCGAGGCTCATGTCGCCGTCTCGGCGGGCAACACCGGCGCCCTGATGGCGATATCTAAGGTGGTGTTGCGGATGATGGCGAACGTGCATCGGCCGGCCATCGCCGCCAATTGGCCAACGCCGCGCGGGCACAGCGTGGTGCTGGATGTCGGCGCCAACGTGTCCACGACGCCGCGCCAGCTCGTTGAGTTCGCCATCATGGGCGAGGCGTTTCATCGCGCAGTTCATGGAACCGCGCGCCCGAGCGTGGGTCTGTTGAACGTCGGCCAGGAAGAATTAAAGGGCAACGAGGTGGTGCGCGCCGCCGCCCGGCTGCTCGGCCAAGCCCACCTCGATCTTGATTACGTTGGCTTTGTCGAGGGTGACGACATCAGCCTGGGCCGCACCGACGTTGTGGTCACGGACGGCTTTACAGGCAACATCGCGCTGAAGAGTGCTGAGGGCACGGCGCGTCTAGTCGCGGGCTATGTGCGCGAGGCGCTGACCAGTTCGCTTCTGGCGCGCCTGGCGGCGGCCGTCCTCCAGCTTGGCGCCTTGCCAGCGCTGCGCAAGCGCATGGACCCGGGCAACGCCAATGGGGGCGTGTTTCTTGGCTTGCGCGGTGTTGTGGTCAAGAGCCATGGCGGCGCGAACGGGGCGAGCTTTGCGACTGCCTTGCGCATTGCCGTGGAGATGGCGCGCAGCGAGTTTCACGCTGAGGTGGCGCGCAATCTGGACGCGCTTGCCAAAACCCCGGACACCGATCTGTCAGACGAGCCGCCCGCTGCCGACGTACGTGCGACCAGTGGCAATGGCCGTCACGTCGCAGTCGACGCGGCGCCCTAGGCCATGACTCGCGCACGCATTGCCGGCGTTGGCGGCTACTTGCCCGAACGCGTTCTCACCAACGCCGATTTGGCGGCCATGGTCGACACCAGTGACGCCTGGATCACCGAACGCACCGGGATCAAGGAGCGCCGGATCGCCGCCGATGGCGAGACGACCAGTCACTTGGGAACCAAGGCGGCTGAGGAGGCGCTGCGTCACGCGGGCCTGTCGCCCGGCGACGTCGATCTCATCGTTGTCGCCACAGCCACGCCCGACCGCACCTTTCCATCGACCGCCAGCCTCATCCAGGCTCAGCTCGGCGCGCCCGTAGGCGCCGCTTTTGATGTCGCCGCCGTGTGCACCGGTTTCATCTATGCGCTCGCAACGGCGGACAACTTCATCTGCCGTGGTCAGGCGGGCTGCGCCCTCGTTATCGGGGCGGAAACCTTCTCGCGCATTCTGGACTGGAGCGACCGCACAACGTGCGTCCTATTCGGCGATGGTGCAGGAGCCATGGTGCTCACAGCTGACGACGCCGAAGGGGTCATCTCGACTCACTTGCGCGCCGACGGCCGGCACGCAGATCTGCTGTACGTTGACGGCGGCCCGTCCAGCACAGGTTCAGTGGGTCATCTGCGCATGCAGGGCAATCAGGTGTTTCGGCACGCCGTCGGTCACATCTCCGACGCGGTCGAGGAGGCGGCGCGGATGGCCAACGTTCCTGTCGCGGACGTCGACTGGTTCGTGCCTCACCAAGCCAATCAGAGAATTCTAGAGGCCGTAGCCAAGCGGTTGAAGCTGCCGCGCGAGCGGATCGTCTCGACCATTGCGCATCATGGCAATACGTCCGCCGCCTCAGTGCCGCTCGCGTTTGCCGAGGCGGTGCGCGACGGGCGCATTCAGCGCGGTCACCTCGTGTTGATGGAGGCCATGGGCGGCGGCCTCACATGGGGGGCGGCGCTCGCGCGCTACTGACCGAAGCTGCGTGAGAAGCGCTTAGATTACATAAGCTTGACCCGTGGTCGCGCGACCACTAGCGTGAGCGCTGTCACAGCCTGGTAGCTCACATGACCCAGCGAACCATTACCCGCGCCGATCTCACTGACAGCTTGCAAGACGAGCTGGACCTCACCCGTCAGGAGTGTTCCGACCTTGTGGAGGCCACGCTTGATCTCATCTCTGACGCTCTTGAGCGCGGAGAAACGGTGAAGCTCTCTGCGTTTGGCGCCTTTTCGGTGC
The DNA here is from genome assembly GCA_964351895.1 of uncultured Caulobacterales bacterium. Taxonomy (GTDB): domain Bacteria; phylum Pseudomonadota; class Alphaproteobacteria; order Caulobacterales; family Maricaulaceae; genus CAYGQB01. The sequence continues at coordinate 881 of CAYGQB010000087.1, read as the reverse complement.
GCGACAAGGGGGGGCGGGTCGGCCGCAATCCGAAGACGGGCGAAGAGGTGCGCATTGAGCCGCGCCGCGTTCTGGTGTTCAAGCCGTCGCAGGTGCTGAAGGAACGCGTTGATGCGGCGGGCGAGGGGTAGACGTCAGCGGCGCCCTATGAATCGCTGAAACGGCGGCCCGGCCGTTTTACCCAACGCAGAGCGATAAAGGTTCAACCGACAGCTGCGCCGAAGTTGCAGGCCGGCGCGCGCTCGGCTAGATAGGCGCTCCCCGTGCGCGGGGAGTGTCGGAGCGTGGCGCAGCCCGGTTAGCGCACCGGTCTGGGGGACCGGGGGTCGCAGGTTCGAATCCTGCCGCTCCGACCACTTGCACCCATTTCCCGTCTCAACACGCCTCCGGTTTGCTTGCATCCAAGCCGCGCAGGGCGGCTGCGCTTGCGCGCAAACCGTTGCTCAGGCGGTGCGCGCGGGCCGTCTGCGGCGATCCGTCCCGATCCTGCGCATTGCAAGCGGTTCCAGCGCCATAGCGCGCCGATCGCGGGCCTACGACCAAAGTCCGGATGGTGGCGCGGCCCGCCCTCAGCAACCCTGATCATCGCGTGAAACCGTGCCGGTACCCGGTGCGCCGTGCGCAAGACGAGCAAGCGGGCCGTCGCTTCGGCGGCTGATAAGCAAAAGGGGAGGGCCATGTCTGAGACACCTAAGACGCCCGATGTCTCGCCAGAGGCGGCAAAGGGATACTGGCGCGAGAACGTCTCGCTCATGATGATTTTGTTGAGCGTGTGGTTTGCAGTTTCGTACGGGGCGGGAATTTTGTTCCGCGACGTTCTGGACGGCGTTTCGCTGGGCGGTGCGCCGCTCGGCTTCTGGTTTGCCCAGCAGGGCTCGATC
>CAYGQB010000086.1:0-11719 GCA_964351895.1 uncultured Caulobacterales bacterium | reverse complement strand
ACGCTTGCTCTCTTGCGCCATGGTCAAAGCGCCTGGAACCTGGAAAACCGCTTCACCGGATGGGTGGACGTGGACTTGACCGAGGAAGGCGAGGCTCAGGCGCGTCGGTCTGGGGAGCTTCTGGCGCAGACGGGCGTGGCGTTTGACGTCGCCTACGCCTCGGTTCTCACGCGCGCGGTGCGCACCTTGTGGCTGGCGCTGGCGCAGATGGACGCCGTGTGGCTGCCGGTGATCAAGGATTGGCGCCTCAATGAGCGCCACTATGGCGGGCTGACGGGCTTGAACAAGGCCGAAACGGCCGCCAAGCACGGCGACGAGCAGGTGAAGATTTGGCGGCGCTCCTATGACACGCCGCCGCCGCCGATTGAGCCAGATCATCCGCACAATCCGGTGCGCGACCGGCGCTATGCGCCGCTTGACCCGGCGCTCCTGCCGACCACTGAATCTCTAAAGACCACGCTGGAGCGCGTCTTGCCCTACTATGAGGCCAGCATCGCCCCGTCATTGCGCGCCGGCGACAATCTGATCATCGCCGCCCATGGCAATTCCCTGCGCGCCCTGGTCAAGCATCTCTTTCAGGTGCCGGACGCTGAGATCACCGAGGTTGAGATTCCAACTGGCAATCCGCTCTTGATCGAACTGGACGCAGGTCTCAACGTCACCGCTGCGCGCTACCTTGATGAGAGCCGCGCCGCGCCCTTGCCGGCAACGCCGTGACCGCCCGCCTCGACGCGCGCCACATGCGCATGGCCCTGGAGCTGGCTGCGGGCCAGCTGGGGCGCACCGCGCCCAACCCGTCCGTGGGCTGTGTGATCGTGCGCGACGGGGCCGTGGTGGGCAGCGGGGCGACGGGCGAGGGCGGCCGTCCGCATGCAGAGGAAAAAGCGCTCGCCCTCGCCGGCGACTTGGCGCGCGGGGCCCAAGCTTTCGTCAGCCTGGAACCTTGCGCCAAGCGGTCGCAGGGTGGTCTGTCGTGTGCAGAACGTCTGGCCGCGTCTGGTGTGCGCCGGGTGGTGGTGGCGGTGCGCGACCCGCACCCCAACGCCCGCGGGGCCGGATTGGCGTTCCTGCGCGGGGCGCGCATTGAGGTGGAAGAAGGCGTCGGCCAGGCCCAAGCTGAGGCGGTCAACGCGGGCTTTTTCAAGCGCGTGCGCACCGGCTTGCCGCTCTTGGCTGCGGCTGAGGGGCCTGACACGTTTGATGCAGAATTGACCGAGGCGCCGGGCGGCGATGTGTTGAACGCCCTGCGGCTGGCGGCGCAAGGCGGGGCGACCCGGGTCTGGGTGCGCGCCGGATCGCCGCTCGCGGCGGCGGCCGAGGCGGCGGGGCTTCTTGATGTTGATCATGTCGCCGCAGGCTTTGACGGCCTGGTCTAGGACGCCGCGGCCGGCTTGCACGCTCCAGCGCTCTATGATCCCCAATCTCTGTGCGAGCGGGGCCCAATCTTTTAACGAGCAGGGCAGTTCGCGCTGGAGCGCGCGTGCTGATCACGTCACCTCTTCAGGCCGCCTGAGCGGCTGATCAGCGTCGAGGTGAGCGGTGACGACCTAGGCTGCCGCGTCGTTCGCCCCACTGGGAGCTGCAGGCGCGGCGCTCTCATCGGTGACGGCGGCGCGCCGGGTTTGCGTTACGGCCGGCCGAGAGGCGCTGCTTGAGATTGCAATCTGACGCGGCTTTTTGGCCTCTGGCAGCTCGCGCTTGAGGTCGATGACCAGAAGCCCGTTGACCAGGCTGGCGCCGGTGACAATCACGTGATCGGCCAGATTGAAGCGACGCTCAAACGCGCGCTCTGCAATGCCGCGGTGCAGATAGGTCTTGGTCTCGTCCGGCGTCTTGCGCCCGGTCACAAAGACCGTGGCGTCGCGCACTTCCACCGAAAGATCTTCTTCGGCAAAGCCGGCCACCGCCAGTTCGATGCGATAGGCGTCGTCGCCGGCGTCTTCGATGTTGAAGGGGGGATAGCCGTTTGCGGCCGTGTCGGCGCGCGAGGCGGTTTCGAGCATGTCGATGACGCGGTCCACGCCAACAAAGGTGCGATAAAGGGGGGTTAGATCAACAGAACGCATGTGCACATTCTCCATACGAAGCAACGTGTGTCCGGGGAGGACGGGCGCCCGGACGTTTCGCCCCAGTGCGCTGACGAACGCCCAACTTGCGGCGCGTTCGGCAACTGGCGGACCCGCGCTCGGCGGCGACCGATCCGTTAGGTGGGCGCCGCCGCGTGAGAGCGCAAGAGGGGCGACAAGCGCGGCTTCACGCGACCCTTGACGTGCGCGCGCGATTGCGCCGAGCAAGCGGCTCGTGTATCGCGCGGGGATGAAGGACGCTCTGGCGAACGCTTATCGACCGCACCCGATTGCGCGCCGAACCTGTCTGCACCCCGCCGTGTGGCGTGCTCAGTCTGGCGTGTGGATGCGCCTCTTGCGCGCCGCGGGCGTGCTTGCGGCCAGCGCGGCGCTGGCCGCCTGCCAGCCAGAGGTCGCCGACCCCGCGCCGGTCGTCGAACCGGTCGACGACGTGGGCGCGCCCCTGGTGGGATCGCTGGAGTGGGCGGCCGCCGGGCCGTGGCGCGAACCGTCCGAGAAGGCCCGAGACGCCGATCGCAACCCCATAGAAACGCTTGAGTTTTTCCGGATTGAGCCCAGCGACGTGGTGATCGACGCCTGGCCGATCGATGGCTGGTACGCCGCAATTCTGGCTCCGTATCTGTCAAAGGGCGGTGGTCGCTATGTGGCCGCGCTTCTCGAGCCGCTCGGCGGCGACCCGGACATGGACGCAGAGATCGCCGCCTGGCGCACGGCGTTCGCGGCGCGGTTTGGGGATGCGCCCTTGTTTGAGAGCGTCACCGTGCGCCCGCTGGGCGCGCTGGCCGCAAGCCCGCCAGGCGCGCCGCAAGCAGGCGCGGACGCGGACGCTGGTGCGGAAGCTGGCGCGGGCTCTGGCGCGGACTCTGGCGCAGATGCGGCCCTGGCCGTGCGCGCGGTCCACGCCTGGATGGCGCTCGGCCTCGCGGAGATCGCATTCTCAGACCTCTACAGCGCCCTGGCGCCGGGCGGCTACTTGGGCGTGGTGGAGCATCGCGGGCTTGAAGACGGGGTCCAAGACCCGCGCGCCGCGTCCGGCTATGTGCAAGAACGCTACGTGCGACGCCTGGCCGAGGAGGCGGGTTTTGTGTTTGTCGCCGCCTCTGACCACAACGCCAACCCGCTTGATGACGCCGATCATCCGTTTGGCGTCTGGTCGCTGGCGCCGCATCGCCTCACCGCCCCGCTCGGCGCCCCGCCCAACCCTGATTTTGATCGCTCCGACCTTGATGCGGTGGGCGAACCCGATCGCATGACGCTCTTGTTTCGCAAGCCGCGTTCATGAGCGACACCTCGAACGCCAGCCGTCTTGACGCCCTGGTTGCGCGGGCCAGCGCCGCCTTGGCCGCGCACGGCGATTTTCCCCACCGGGTGCGTCTCGACTTTGGCGACGAGGGCGGCGTTTGGGTTGACGGCCCGGCGGGCAAGGTGGAGGCGCAAGGCCCGCGCAGCGCCGATGTCGGTGAAGATGAGGCGGCTGATCTAGAGCTGTCCTTGACGCTGGACGATTTCGTCGCCCTAGCGCGCGGCGAGCTGGACCCCGGCATGGCCGTTCTAAAGCGGCGCATTCGGGTGGCGGGAGACTTGGGCCTGGCCGCCCATCTGGGGCAGCTGATGAAAGCCGCGCCTGATCCTTAGCCCACGCTGCGTTTGCGGACGCGCTAGAGCGTGCTGGCCCGCTTCAGTGCGATGATGGCTTCCTCGCGCGCAGACCCGGCGCCGCTGGCCAGAATCTGACCCTCTAGGACGCCTGATCGCCCGCGCCAATCTGTGACCTGCCCCCCAGCGCCGGTGATCAGCGGAATGAGAGCGGCCACGTCATGCCGCTTGAGGCCCGATTCAATCACCAGATCGATGCGCCCGGCGGCCACCATGGCGTAGGCGTAGGCGTCGCAGCCCAGCCGCGCCAGCCGCGCCGCCCCGCGCACCAGGTGAAACGCGCCCGCTTCGGCGCCGGAAAACAGGGCCGGATCCGTGGTGGCGATGACCGCCTGGCCAAGATCGTCACAGTGGCGCGCGGTGAGCGGCTGGTGCAGCGCGCCGCGTTGAAACACCGCCCCCTCCGGGCGGCCGACAAAGCGCTCGCCCAGATAGGGCTGGGCGATGAGGCCCACCACGGGCGTTTCTTCGTAGGCGCAGCCAATCAGCGTCGTCCACAAGGGCAAGCCGGCGACATAGGCGCCGGTGCCGTCGATGGGATCCAGGATCCACGTCCATGGCCCGTTGGCGGGCGTGTCCGCGCATTCTTCACCGCGCACGCCATGGTCTGGCGCCGCCTCAGCCAGCACCAAGCGCATGGCCGTCTCGGCGGCGCGGTCGGCGTACGTCACCGGGTCATACGCCCCGTCAGTCGCCTTGTTGTCGGTTGGGATGTCGCGGCGAAATCCGGCCAGGGTTTCGCGCGCGGCCGCGTCCGCCATGGCGTGGGCCAGGCGCACCATGTCTTCGATCTCTTGCGAACTTGGATGGGACGGCATGGCCGCCGCTTAGCACGCCAAAGCCCCCCGCGCGAGAGCGCGAGGGACGCAAAGATGGGCGCGCCTAACCGTCTGGCAGTGTTGGCCGAGGCGGCGTGGGCCTAGTTGGTGTTGAGCGACTTGGCCAGATCGAGAAGCCGACGACGCGGGCCTTCGCCAAGCTGATAATAGGCGCGGATCAGGTCCATCGTTTCTTTCTGAGAAAGAACGTCTGCGGCCAGTCCGTCATCCGCGTCGCCGTCCAGATCGCTCAGGCCTTCATAGAAGTACTGAATCGGAACGTGCAGAGCTTCAGACAATTCAAACAGCCGGCTGGCGCTGATGCGGTTGGCGCCGCACTCATACTTCTGGATCTGCTGGAAGCGGATGCCCACACCTTCAGCAAGCTGTTGTTGAGTCATGCCAAGTAGGCGGCGACGACGACGTAGTCGCTTGCCCACGTGCAGGTCGATTGCATTCGCCATCCGCGTCCCCGTGGTCTCAAGCGCCGCACCATCGCGACGCGCTCATTTCCCCGGGAAGGAGAGCAAGTCCCGTGCCGCGCGCCTCAGGCGGCGGACGTGGAGGAGCGAGATGTGGGGGCGCCGTCGCCATGCGCGTCGGTCAGGTCGAGCGTGACGCGCACCACGCCGCCGCCGTCTGGATCAAGCGCGGAGACAAACCCCAGCTTGCGATTGAGCGCCAGCATGGTGCGGTTCTCAGCCAGTACAAATCCTTCGATCTGTGACAGGCCAATGGCGCGTCCATAGTCAATGACGGCCTGCATCAAGAGGGCGCCCAGGGACCGGCCCTGGCGATGGGAATCAACGGTGACGGCGTATTCGCCGCTCTCGCCATCGCGTGAGCGGACGAGCCGCACCACGCCATAGATGGCGTCCGCCCCCAAGCCGTCGCCGCAGTCGCCGCCGTCGCCGCTCTGGCCGCCCTCATCGCCCGCCTCAGGCGTATGGGGCGCGCACAAAACCAGCGCCATTTCGCGGTCATAGTCGATCTGGGTCAGCCGGGCGGCAAAGTCGTGGCTCACATTGGACAGGGGCTGAAAGAAGCGCAGACGCAGATGTTCAGGGTCCAGCCGCCCGATCAGAGCCACGATCGCCGGCTCGTCCTCAGGCCGGATGGGGCGCAGCACATAGGCGTCGCCCTGGCTGTCGGTCAGGGTGCGCTCCAACTCGGTCGGGTAGGGACGGATCGCCAGGCGGCTGGCCGGGTTGCGCGCGATGTGGTCAGTGGCTGGGCGGGCCAGGCGCGCGCGTGCGCCCAAGACCCGCACTGCGCCCTGCGACACGACAACCGGGTCAAGCTCCAAGCTTTCCACCTCGGCGTGGTCGGCGATCAGCTGGGCGCACTTCTGCAACAGAGTTGCCGCCGCTGCGCGCCCGCCGTCAGCAGTGCGCAGGAGACGCCCCGCCAAGCCCGCCTCGATGGCCTGTTCGGCCAGCGTCGAGGTCAAGGGCGGCAAGGCGGCCACGCCAGGGTCGATGCGCCGGCCGACGTCGTCGCCCAGCTTGATGCGCAAGAACGGGCCGAAATCAGGGTCGACCTGGGCGGTGATGCGCAGGACCACGTCACGCAAGGCGCCGCGGCTGTGCGATGTGGTTTCAACGTTGATGTTATAGGCGCCAAACACGGCCTGCGCTTCGGGGCCCACCAAGGTGTGCGCGCCCGCGTCAAGCGCGGCGGCGATGGCGGCCCGTGCGGCCGGCGCGTCAACGTCAATGGCCTCGGGGCGAGAGGCCGGCGTCTCGGTGAGGGCGATCTCGGTGCGCCGGCGGCGCACAAGCAGCCCATAGGCGCGCACCGCGTCCGACGGCGTGGCGAAGTGGGCCAGGTGATGGGCGTCAAAGACGTCGCCAGCGGCCTGGGCGTGTTGCCCCCCGGGCCACGAGGCAAACACCCACGGCGTGCGCAGACCCGGTGATTTGCGCCGTGTGTTGACCACGTCAGCCACGGTTTCCGCCACCACGCTGGCCTCGGCGATGCCCGTGGGCGCGTTCAACACCAAGACGGCGTCCACGCCTGGATCGTCGATCACGGCTTCAAGGGCGGCGCGATAGCGTTCCGGCCCGGCGTCCGGCATCAGGTCAATCGGATTGGCGCCCGGCCCTGGCCGCGCCACGGCGCCGGCCAGCCGCTCTTCAGTTTGCGGCGACAGGTCGGCCAGCCGCACTGCGCTCTCGCGCGCCGTGTCACACGCCAGAGACGCCATGGCCGCGCCATTGGCGATGATCACCAGCCGATCCCCAACCGACTGAGGGCGCATGTCCACCGGCATGCGCGCCTGCAGGGCCTCGATGGCGTCGAACGCCTCATCCAGGGTGTTAACGCGCAACAGGCCGGCGCGGCGCAAGGCGGCGTCCCAGACGGCCGTGCGGGCGGGCGCCGTGTCTGAACCAGCCGACTTCATCACAATGACCGGCTTGATGCGGGCCAGGGCGCGGGCGGCCGAGAGAAACCGGCGGGAGTCCTTAAGGTGCTCAAGATGGATCAACACCGCCTCGGCCTTGCGAGACTGAGCGAAGAAATCGAGCACGTCGGCAAAGTCGACGTCGGCCTGTCCGCCCAACGCCACGATGTGGGCAAAGCCAATCCGGCGCGCGTTCGCCCAGTCAACGATGGGGCCGGCGGCGGTCGCCGATTCCCCGACAAAGGCCAAGCCGCCCTTCAGCGTGCGCATGCCGGCAAAGGTGGCGTGCAGGCCAAGCCACGGGCTGGCCACGCCCAGCGAGCCTGGGCCGATCACCCGCATGGGCCCGCGCGCGGCGTGGATCGCCTCCAGGCTCGGCGCATCGTCGGCGCGGGAAAAATCAGCAACCACCATGGCCGCATTGCAGCCGCGCGCATTCAGCGCCGCCAGAGCCTCGGGCACGGCGTGGGCCGGGGTGGCGACAATTGCCAGGTCGGGGGCTTCGGGCAGCTCTGCCACCGACGCCCAGGCGCGCCGGCCCGCAATCACGGCGTGGTGCGGATTGACCAGGTCCAGAGGACCGCTGAACCCGTCTGACAGGTTGGACAACAGGGCGGCGCCAACAGAACCCTCTCGGTCGGACGCCCCGATGAGGGCCACCGACCGGGGTTCAAGCGCATGAACGAGCGTGCGCATTCGGCATGTCTCCTGACGGCCCGTGTGCGGGACCAGAGTGCAATCGGTTGCGACCTTAGTCTATGTTGCGACGCAACACGAGATCGCTGCGTCGCACGCTTTCGCAAAACATGTTCAAGTTATTGATATTGTGCGGTGTTGTTTCTGTGAACGGGGCCTGCGTCATGGCGCCTCGGCCGAAACTGCTTGCGCCGTTGTGCGTCGCACGCTAGCGTTCAGTCAGCGGTGCTTGCACCGCCGCCCATTTTTTGGGCGTTTCCTCCCTAATGACTTAGCCGCACCTTCGGGTGCGGCTTTTTTTTGCCTTGCCGCTCGGCGGCTCCGGGTGGGCTTGTGCGCGGGCAGGTATAGGCCCGCCGACGCTGCCAGGCGTAGCTCACCCTTTCTTGCGGCGCGCCTGGACAGGCGGACAGGCAAGCCAGAACGCTGAAGAGTTTGAGAGGGGTGCGCGTCCGCCTTAGCGGCGCGTGACGAGAGCTGCGGCTTGCGCCAGAAGCTCGCCGATGATGTCGCAAATCTGCGCCCGCACCGTCTCAAAATTGGCTGAACGCTCAACGCGCGCCTCATCCAGATACAAGGCGCGGTTGAGTTCGATCTGAACGGCGTGGCGCCCGCGCGCCGGTCGGCCGTGTCGTTCGGTGGTCCAGCCGCCGGCGTAGGGCGTGTTGCGCGCGACCCGAAACCCACGTGCGCGAAAGCTCGCCTCAAGCGCACGGGTGACGCCAAAGGCGCAGGCGGAGCCGAATCGATCACCGATCACCACGTCCACCCGTCCGCGCCCCGAATCGCGTTCGCCCGGGCCTCCAACCGACGGCATGGAATGACAATCCACAAGTAATACGCCGCCAAATCGATTGCGCACCTCGCCGACCAGTCGGTCCAGGGCGCGATGATAGGGATGGTGCAGGTCGCGCACGCGCGCTTCAGCGTCACGCACCGGGATGGGGTGGGCGTAAATCTCCGCCCCGTCGGCGACGATGCGCGGCACCGCGCCCAGCCCGGCCGCCACGCGCGGCGTTCGGGTCTTGGCCCAGGCGGGCAAAGGTTCGTGGAACATGCTCGGGTCGAGTTCCCACGGGTCGCGGTTAACATCAAGAAAAGCCCGAGGGAATCGGGCCGCGATCAAGGGCGCGCCAGAGGCTGGGGCACTGGAAAACAGCTCATCCACATAGGCGTCTTCAGAGGCGCGCAACGTCGTGGCGTCCAGCCGCGAGGCCGCCAGAAACGCGGCCGGATACACCCGCCCGCTGTGCGGCGAGGCGAACACAACTGGGCTGGTGATCGCGGCGGGGCGCACGATCTCATAAGGTGGATCGAACACGTCCACCGTCGGTTCGCCGTGAAGCGGGAGTGCCTTGATTGCGCCGTGCATTGGAGCCACTGTTTCGAACCGAACGATGGTGGTCAACCATTCGACTCGCCTGATGTTCAATCGACGTTTACGATCACCAGTGTAGACCTAGTGCGTTCACGGAGCCGGCGTACGGTTCGCGGATTGGATCCGATTAGATGGCTAAGATTCTGCTTGCCGAAGACGATGACTCGATGCGCGGCTTTTTGGCCAAGGCGCTGGAGCGCGCCGGCCACGAAGTGACCCCTTGCGCAGACGGAGAAGAGGGCCTGGACTCTCTTGAATCGTCTGACCTCGGGTTTGACCTCTTGTTGACCGACATTGTCATGCCCGGCCTGGACGGCATCGAGCTGGCGCGCCGCGCCGCCGAGATCGACCCGGACTTGAAAATCATGTTCATCACCGGCTTTGCCGCCGTGGCGCTGAACGCGGGCGCCTCGTCGCCCAACGACGCCAAGGTGCTCTCCAAGCCGTTTCACCTGCGCCAGCTGGTGGATGAGGTGAACCGGGTCATGGACGCCGCTTAGCGGGTGCGGCGGAGCGCTTCCGCCGCCCCACAGCGCCTTGTCTGATGACACTCGCACCCTCCTCGAATCTGCCGTCGGTTGACGCCATGAGAGCGGCCAACGTGAACCCGGCGACCGGGCTCGCGACCGATTATCTCAATGCGTTCAACGAGCCTTTGATGTTGCTCGGCTTTGCCGGCGACGATCCAGAGGTGTTGGACGACCTGGAAGGCTGGACCGCCCCCAGCTATCGCGCGCATTTCGAAGCCTCGGCGTTTGCCGGCCGCGCGGTCATCTTGGCCGCCTATGAGGCCGCGCCCGACCGGGCCGCGTTTGACGCCGCCGCCGCCGCGCTCGCCGCCACCGTCAGCGCCGCGATCGAAGACGTGCGCGCCGCGGTTGCCTCGGGGGCGGATGTGCCCGAGCGCGTCGGCGAGATCAGCCAGGCCGTGCAGCTGGAGATTTCTAGGCTCGATGGACTGATCCACGGCGCGGATCGCCACACCGACCAGTCAGCCATCGACGCCCTGTTCGATTAGAGCGCAGCGCCAGTGCGTGCGCCAGTGCGTGCGTTGGCCCGGGTGTTGGCGCGGGCGGCCAGTTCGCGCGCCAGGGCGTTGATCCGGGCCTGGCGATGGCGCCACACCAGCCACAACACAAAGATCTTCGGGCCGTCGACCAGGTAGCGCCGCCACAGGCGCGCCGGCTCGCTGGCCAGGCGGTGCAGCCACTCCGCGCCGAGGGCGCGCATCCACTTGGGCGCGCGGGCCACTTCGCCGGTGAGAAAATCAAGCGAGGCGCCCACGCACAGGCCCCAGCCGACACAGTCGCCGCGATTGGCGCAAGCTTCGGCGACCAGCTCCTGCTGCGGCGAGCCGACACACAAGAACACAAACCGTGACGGGTTGGCGGCCACGAACGCTGCGCAGGCGGCGATTGCGTCGGGCTTGGACTTCAGGCCAAACGGCGGCTGATGGCAGCGCACGTCGGTGAGCCCGAACTTGGCCTTCAGCGCCGCGACCTGGGCGTCGTTGGAGCCGATGATGGTGACGGTCTCGTTGGGGTCGATCTCGGTTTCAAACAGGGCGGCGGCCAGATCAGCGCCCGGGGTGGCGTCCATCGGCGTGTTGCCAAAGCGTCCCAGCGCCTGAAGCACGCGGCTGTCGCACACCGAAAGATCGGCCTGAGCGTAGAGGCGCGCCAGTTCTGGCTCGCGCTCAAGGCGCACCAGGTGGTCGACGTTGGGCGTGACGACAAAGCGAAACGGGGCGCCGGCGGGGGTGAAGGCCAGGCGCTTGAGCGCCTGTTCGCTGGTCACCTGATCAAAGGCGGCGTTCATCATCCAGGCGTGGCGCTGGGCCCCGCGCCGATCACCTGTTGCCCGGGCCGTGGTGCGCCGTTCGCGGCTTGCCGAACGCGTGCGCTGATCGACGCGGACCGGCGCGTGCGTGTTGGCCGGCGTGATGGCGTGGGTCTGGGGGCGCGGATCGGCGGGGCGAGGGGCGGCGGCGGCGAGGTGTGACATGTGGCGGCGACCTTCTGGCAAGGCGGCCTGTTCGGGTTCTGAACAGGCCGGGGTGTTCCCCTCTCGCCTTGCAAGGTCGGCGCCGAACTCGCCTCTTAGGAGTCTTCCTCCGGCGCCTTGTCGGGTGCGTCCTGGCTGGCTGCGCGCACGGCCATGATCCGACAGCGGTCGCCGGTGTCGGTGATGAGGCTGACCCCGAGTTGTCGATCGCCAACGCACAAGCGCCCTGATCCACGCTGCGTCACGGCAATTTGGGTCGCCCACGGCAAGTTGAAGCAGCCCGGCCGCGAGACGTCGACCTCGTAGCTCTTGGATGCCCCGACGTTCAACATCACCGTGTCGTCGTCGACATCGTTAAAGCCGTTGATCTGTCGCACCCAGAAGCAGTCGCGCGTCGGGTCGCTGGCGTCGACGACGGTTGTGGCGTTCTGAGCGCCGGTCGCAGCATCGCCTGTGGGATCGGTGGCGCAGGCTGACAGGGCGGCGGCTAAGATCGCGGTGAGGGCGAGCGGACGCGGTCCGGTTGACCTGTTCGGCTTGGCAGGCTGGAGACAGGCCGTGGGGCCACGTCGCCGCGTCGCGGCGTCTTGGCGGGAAGGGCGTGGTTCAGCTTGTCGTGGTAGTGAGGGGGCGCGACGCATTACGGATCTCCGCTGCTTTCAGTGTCAGTCCCTCG
>CAYGQB010000085.1:4918-11885 GCA_964351895.1 uncultured Caulobacterales bacterium | reverse complement strand
GACACGCCCTGGCCCGACGACGATCCGCCGGTCACGCTGGCCCAGTGGCACGCCGAACGGCACGGGATGGGTGCGCAGCTCTGTGCGCACGCCCTTTTTCACTTCCGGCTGACCCTGGCGCACCATGAAATCAAGGCCGCACGCGACGTCGGCGCTGCGGGCCAGGTAGACGTCAGAGGGCGTCCCATCAGCAGCCGTCTTCTCAGGAGTTGGGGGGATTTCGCCGCGAAAGCCCGCCAGCGCCCAAGATCCGTCGCGCTCACACGTCAGGCCGGTGTCCAGCGTCTGGGCGTGGAACATGTTGTAGCCGGTGTAGATCAGGCGCGGTCCCATGTTCAGACCAACGATCACCACCGCCAGGGCGGCCATCAGAAGAAACGCTGTCTGCCGCGCTTTCATCGCCCCACCGCTCCGCGTCGCATGGCGTTCTCATAGACCCCCGCCGCCACGGCGCACAGGGCCCAGGCGGAGAACACGTAGTAGTAGAAATAGCCAAGATCGACAAAGACTGAGGTGACAATCAGCGACACAAAGAAGGCGCGGGCATAGTTGGCAAAGCTGCGCACCTCTTGCGACACGCGCGTGTCGCGCACGATGTGCGACATCAGCCGCCACAGGGCGACCCACACGGCGACGAACAAGATCGCCGCCGGCACGCCCATCATGGCGGTCACGTGCACCCACTCATTGTGCGGCGGCCCCAGATCAACCGCGTAAGACCCCGACACGCCGCCCCAGTCGGCGTAAAAGCCGGGCTTGGCCAGTTCAAAGGTTGTGCGTCCGAAACCGACGCCCAAGAACGGGTGCGCGGCGATCACGTTCAGGGCCGTGGCGAACGAGGCCAGCCGGTTGAAAATCGGGCTCATCTCCGCGATGCGCTCACGAAACAGAGTGCTGTCCACCAGCGCTGGCAGCGAAATGAACAAGACCGCCCCGCCGATCACGCCGGCGGCCAGCGCATAGGGGCGCACCCGCGCATCCGTTGCGCCAAGGAACGCAAACGCCGCCAGGCCCGCCACCCAGGTCGCCCGCGTCTGACACAAGCCCAGCCCAATCACCGCCAACACAAAGCAGCCAATCAGCGCCAGGCGCATCACCCGCCCGACGCGCCCGCGCAACAGCCAGGCGCTGGCGACCATGGACAAGATGCAGGCGCCGCCAAACTCGGTGGCGTTGGCAAAGGCGCCTGTGGCGCGCCCTTCGTGTTCAGCGTTCAGTTCAATCCAGCTGGGCTGCAACAGATTGACGCCGGCCCCCACCTGAACCAGGGCCACAAGGCCCAAGGCCGCGCCCATAAAGGCGAGGGCGTAGGCCACCGCCCGCCCCCAGCCCATGGACCAGGCAAAGCGGCGGATGAAGAAGAAGCCCAACAGCGGCATGGCGTAGCCGTGCAAGCCCATGACGACGTCGGGCCCGCGCTGGTCGGCCTCGCGCCCCGGCAAGCCAAACGCCAATCCAATCGCGATCAGCGCCAGAAACAAGAGGCTGAGGCGCTCCAGCCCGAGGAACGCCGCCTTGGTGTCGCGCCCATGCGCCAAGGCGACCAGGAAGGCGCCAATGACCATGAAGAAGATCAGCCGGTCGACGGTCAGAAACGGCACAATGTCGAGGAGGTTGTTGGGAAACACGAAGAGCGTCGGCATGCCGACCAGCCACACGATGGTGATCAGGCGCGTGTCGACGAGCACCGCGCACGCCGCCATCAAGAGGGCAAACACGAGCGCGGCAAACAGATAGGCGCCAGTGGCGAAAAAGTAGGCCCCCGCCAGGACCAGAAGGCCCAAGGCGCCAAAGAACAAGACGTTCCAAATGGCCGCGCGCCAGGGCGCAGGAAGGCGCTTGTCGGGAACCCACTGCGGGGCGTTGGAGCTCGTCACGGGGCGTTTCTCCGCCTGGCCTCAGGCGCGCCCGAAACGCGCGCGCACACGCCCCACAAGCAAGTTTGCGACCGCGCGCCGTTCGGGGTTGCGCGCCAGCAAGCCGCCCAGCCCCGCCGTCAGGCCGATCAGCAAGACCGACTTGCCGACGAGCCCCGAAAACGCGGGCGCCTGGGCGTAAAACAGTCCGCCAACGGTTAAGACCAGGGCCGCAAGCCCGGTGACGGCCAAGATCAGCCGCAGGGGCTCGGCGCGCGCGATCGCGGACACGCGCAGGCCCGCCAGGATGGTCAAAACCGCGCGCAGGCCAAACGCGCCCGCCGCCGCCGCCGCCACGCCCATCGCGCCAAATGCGTAGACGGCCGCGATGTAGCCCGGCGTCGCCGCCACCGCCACGATGAGAGCGATGCGGGTGATCTCAAACGTGCGCTCAGTCGCGATGAGCGCCAGTTCAAACTCGTAAGAGACGACGTAGAGAAGCAACACCGCCATGGCGAGCGGGGCAAAGGCGGCGGCCGGCGCATGAGACGGATTGGCGACAATGGCGATCAGCTCGGGCGCAAACAGGCTCAAGGCGCAGGCCGTGATTACGGCAACGGCGTAGAAGATCACGAACAGATCGGTGGAGCCCGCGCCCGGCTTGGGCCCGTCGGCGTTCTCCATCTCCAGGCGCTCCACGCACCAGATCTGGTTGAACGGCGAGATCAGACCGACCCGCAACAAAAACGCCAAGCGCCCGGCAAGCGCCAAGTAGCCCGCCGGCTCAGCGCCCGCGGCAAAGCCCGCGATCAGCTTGTCAAAGGAGTTTAGGTAGCCGTCTAGAAGGCCGCCGGGCACGATCCCGGCTCCGAGGCGCACCAGGCGCTTGGCCACGCCCGCGTCCCACGACAAGGGCGTGCGCGCCATGATCATGACGCCGGCCGCCACCGTTAAAAGCGCCGTCGACGCCAAGGTCGCGGCGACGATACCGGCCACGCCCCATTCAAACACGAACAGGGCGACCAGATTGAAGACGACAAATAAGAACGCCTTGGCGCCCGACAAGAGGACGTAAAGATCAGAGCGCTTCCAGGCGCGAAAGACGTCCAGCGCCAAGCCAAAGAAGGTGGAGGCCACCACGGCCGCCAGGGCCAGCTGGAACGGCAAGGCGCCGGCGTTGAGCCGGCCAAAGGCGGCGTCCAGCCCGAGACCGGCGGGGATCGCCAGCACCAGAACCGCCAAGCCCACCAGCCCGAACACCACAAAGGCGCTGCCGATCACCCGGCCCTGATCGGCTGGCGTGTCGGCGTCCACCATCAGCCGGATCAAGGCCTAGCCGAGCGACAGGCCGATGCCGATGCCGACCACGTCCATGAGCGAGATCAGGACGGCGTAGACGCCAAACTCCGCCGGCGACAGGGCGTGCAGGTAGACCGGCAGCAAGATCAGGCCGGCGCTGCGATTGAGAAGGCTGCCGACGAAGTAGACCACGCCGTGGCGCAAGACCGATCCCGCCTGACGCGCGCCCGCCTGCGCCGCCGCGCCGATGCCTAGATCGGCTGGCCCTGGATCGGATGGCCCAGGCTCAGTTGGCCCTGTATCAGACGGGCGGGTCACGCCGCGTCACCGGACGGTGAAGTATCAGTCCCGGTATTGGCGTTCGGCTTGTCAGAGACGCGGGGCTGTGCTCCCGACCGCCGGTCGCCCAAGGCGGCCTCATAGGCGCGCAAGAGCACCGGGATCTGATGCGGCCAGGCCAGCTCATTGACCACCCGCGCGCGGCCGTAGGCGCCCATGCGCGCGCGCGCCTCAGGGTCGTTCAAAAGCGCCAGAATGCAGGCGGCCATGTCGGCCGCGTCATTGGGCTTGGCGTAGAGCGAAGCGTCGAGCGCTGAGCGCCGCCCTTCCTTCAGATCGAACTGCACGATGGGCTTGGAGAGAGCCATGTACTCCATGATTTTGTTCATGGTGGACAGGTCGTTCATGGTGTTGAAGGCGTCCGCGTTCACGCACACGTCACAGGCCGACAAGGTGGCGACCATGTCGGCGTCCGACAGCCGGCCGTAGAAGCGCAACAGATCGCTGACCCCTTCGCGTTCAGCCTCCTGGCGCACCCGCTCCAGATCCGGCCCCGACCCGACGATGGCGAAGGCGACGTCAGACCGACCGTGCGCGTCGCGCAGAATGCGCGCCGCTTCAACCAGGTAGGAGAGGCCTTCTTGACGCCCGATGACCCCAACATAGCCAACCAGATAAGCCGCCCCCTTCTTGATCGCGGCCACGTCGGCCTCGGTCTGAGGACGCGCCAAGGTCAGCCGATCCAGGCGCGGTCCGCTGCGCACGACATAGACGTCGCCCGGGTCCATGGCGCCGCGCGATACGGCGATCTCCTTATAGGACTCATTGGTGGCGATGGAGACGCGGGCGGCGGCAAACGTCAGCCGCTCAAAGGCGCGCAAAACGGCGTGCATGAACCCGCGCTTGTCGTACTTGGCCTCGTAAAGCTCCGGGCACAGATCATGGTGATCGAAGATGATCCGGGCGCCCAGAAGGCGAAACGGCAGGGCCGCCAAGACCAGAAAGTCGGGCGGATTGCACAGCTGGATGATGTCAATCCGCCGCCCCAGGCGCAGGCGCGTTAAGAGCACCAGCTCCCAGAACAGCGCCAGCCCATACTCCAGCACAAACCCCAGCGCCCCGTCGGCCTCAATCGGCAGGTCGTGGCGCAGGATATCAACCCCGTCCAGATGCTCGCGGCGGGCCGGAAACGCCTTCGTGCGCGGGCAAATCACTGCGACCTGATAGCCGTGAGCAGCCAGCGTCGTGGCCTCGCTCCACACCCGGGTGTCGAACGGAACCGGCAGATTTTCCACCACGATCACAACCGACGTCTTACGCATTGGCCGCCTCCCTGCCCGCGCGCGCCAAGGCGGCCTTATAGACGTCAATCACCTGGGCGGCGACGCGGTCGGCGCGCAGGTGCGCGATGCGCTCGCGCCCGTCGGTCGGCCCGTCGTGCGCCAGCGCCTGGATCAGACCGGCCGCAAAGGGTTCGGGCGCGCGCGCAACCACCGAACAGCCGGCCGCCCCCTCGACCACGTCTCGGGTGTCGCCCACATCGACGGTCACCACCGGCAGACACGCCGCCATGGCCTCCTTGACCACGTTGGGCGAGCCTTCCCAGTACGAGGCCAGCGCCAAGCAATCAGCCGCCTGCATCGCCAATGCGACCACTTCAGCCGGCTTCTCCCACACCACCAGCGGCTCGATCCGCCGCCCGGTCTCGCCCGCCGCGCGCGCGATGGCCGCCTCCACCAGAGCAAAGTTCTTGCGCGGACGGGCGGTGTCATAAGGAAACAGGACATAGGCGACGTCGTCGGCCAAGCCGAGCGCAGCCCGCGCGCCTGCCCGGTCCCCCGGCGCAAAGCGCTCAAAATCGACCCCATTGGGGATCACCGCCACGCGGGACCGCTCAGACGCGGGCAGCAGTTCGCGCATCGCCTTGGTCTTGACGATCAGGCCATCAGCGACGTGCGCCAGGCGCCGGTGCAGGTGCGCCAAGGGCAAGCTGGCGGGTCGCGCGCGGCCCTGCGCATCTGAGTGGCCGTAAAGATCGTCGCCGCAAAACGACACCACCAGCGGCGCTCGGCCCTGCATGCGCGCCACAAGACCGGTCAGTCCATAGTGGGCGTGCACCAGGTCATAGTCTCCGTTACGCACCCCGTCGCGCAGCCGGGCGCGCACCCGGGCTGCGCCGCGCGCATACTCCAGCTTCGAACGATAGCCCTCGATCACCTCCACGTCGGTTTCGATCCCAGCCGCGATCAGCGACTGCACCTGCGAACGCACGAACGCGCCCCAGCCGGGCCGGCTTTCAGACGGGTACATGTTGGTGACGGTGAGAACGCGCATCAGATCGCGGCGCTCTCAGGCGGCGCGGCCGGCGCCCACAGGCCCGCGTCACGCGGGATCTCAGGCGGCGCGGCGCGAAAGGCCCGCTCCAACTTCCACACAAAGCCGCGCGCCCCAAGACGCGCATTGACCGCCATACGCGGGACCGCAAGCGGATCAAGGCCTTCCAGGGCCGGGCCACGCTGGGAGGTGACCGCGCGCGCATAGCCGGCTTGGCGCGCCAGCTCCATCACCCGCTGGTCAAAGTTGATCGGCACGCCGCGCCCATTGGGATAGGCCAGGGAGGTCACCGGCTGGTCCAGAAGCGCCTCCAGACGGGCGCGCCCATCGGCCAACTCGCTGCGAATTTCCGCATCAGGCAAGCTGGCGAGGATGGGATGGGTGCGCGAATGGGCCCCCACCTCCATACCCGCGTCCACCAGGCGCGCCAGCTGTTCGGGCCGCGCCATGAACGCGTCGGGCGCGTCTGGCAGGAGCGCCCCGGCCTCGCGCAAGCTTGCCTCGGCGCGCGCAATCAGCGCTCGGCGCTCGTCGCCGGAAGCCCGGTTGATGAGACGCGACACGGCGTTGAAGGCCTGGCCGGCGTCAGTCGGGGCGATCTCCAGCGTCAGGCGCTCAGCCAGCACCGCCCCCAAGGCGCGCGGATCGCGCGCGGAGCGCACGGCGCGCTCCAGACGAGCGACCCAAAATGGCGCGCCCTGGGTGACCGGGTCGACCGTGACGAAGAAGGTCGCCGGCGCGCCATAGCGCTCCAAGATCGGCAGGGCGATCTCAACATTGTCCGCGTAGCCGTCGTCGAAGGTGATCGCGACGCTGCGATTGTCGAGCGCGCGCCCGGCGGCCAACGGATCAATAACGTCTTTGAGGGGAACAATGTTGTAGCGCCGGGCCAGGTGAGCGATCTGGGCTTCAAACACACCCGGATCAACCGTGATGGCGGGGCTGGCGTAATCAGGGGCGCGGGCGACCGAGTGATAGGCCAAGATCACGGCGCGATCCGTAAACGGCTTAGATCGACGCGCAAGTCCGGCCAGGCCGCTGGCTCCAAGCGCGCCCAGGGCGGCGCGCCGCAGTGGCTCGCTCCAACTCATCATCTTCCCCCTTTTCGCGCGCGGGCCCCTGTTGCGCACCTTCACGCGGCCCTCCTCGCGCGCACGCACGCTTCATGCCGGTCTGCTCTTTGGCCGGTCTGCTCTTTG
>CAYGQB010000085.1:1955-4818 GCA_964351895.1 uncultured Caulobacterales bacterium | reverse complement strand
CCTCGCGCGCACGCACGCTTCATGCCGGTCTGCTCTTTGGCCGGTCTGCTCTTTGACCGACCGGTCGCCGGCCCGTCGCTGGTCAGTGCGAACGGCCGACGCGCGCGGTCTCATAGCAGCGCTTGGCGTGCGCGCCGACATCTTAACTCACCTGGCACGCGCATTGCGCCAGCCGTTGCGAACCCGACCGCTTCGGCACACGAACGCGCCGTCATTGTGGAGAAACCGAATGGCTCGTTTTGAGCGCTCGACCCGCCTCGCTCCGCGCACGCCCGCCGCCCGGTGGGGCCGCGCCGCCGCTGCAGCCTGCGCGGTGCTCGCTGTTGCAGGCGTGAGCGGACCCGCCGGCGCCAATGACCGCGTGCTGCGCTGGACCGCCAAGGCCGACACTGCGCCTGCGCCGGTCATCACAGCTGCTCCGGTTTCAGTTGCTCCGGTTGCAGTTGCCCCGGTTTCGGCGGTTCCGGTGTCGCTAGCGCCCGCTCAGCGCCCTGCGCCGGTCGCGCGTGCTGTGGCAGTACCGAGTTCCGACCGGGTTTCCAACCCGGCTTTGGCCCTGCCCGCCGCCACGCCTGGCGTGATCACGCAGGTGTCGCCGCCCCAGATGCCTGCGGCGCCGAGCATGGCTCCCGCAGCGCCCGTAACCCAGCTTGCCGTGAACACTTTTGCAGCGCCCCCGGCCGGGCCTGCGTTCTCCACCGCGTCCCCCGCCTTTGCCGCCACCCCGCGTCCAGGCGACCAGATTCAGGTGACATACTTTCGCGTCGGCGCCGCCACTTCGAGCGTTTACACGCTGCAGCCAGGCGATCAGATCAGCGTGCGCGTTCAGAACGTGGCTGAGCTGACAGCTGACAATATCGCGGTTCTGCCCGATGGATCAGTGACCTTGCCGCTGATTGGGTCGGTGCCGGTGTCCGGCCAGACCACGGCCGCCGTCGCCCAGACGCTCACCGATCTTTACAGCGCCCAGCGCGTGCGCGACCCGCGCGTGTCGGTGCTGATCAACCAGGCGTCCGACCCGGCGACCGAGTTCCTATCGGCCCTGTCTGCGGGTCCCAGTGGCGCCTCCATCACCCTCACCGTGCCGCGCGCCGGCGGCGTCATCCTGCCCATCGTTGGCGAGCTTGATCCGTTCCAGCCCCTGCCGGTGTGGCGCGAGATCCTAAACATCGCCGCGCACCGCGAATTCAACGGCGCCATCGGCGTCCTCGCCAACACCGTCAATCGCGTCGATGAGCGCGTGTTCGTGCTGGGCGAGGTTGTTGATCCCGGCCAGGTCGACTTGACCCAGGCCGACACCGCCTTCACCGCCATTGCCTCGGCCGGCGGGGTTTTGAAGTCCGCCGCGCGCAATCGCATCTTTGTGTTGCGCACCGCGCCCTCCGGGACGCGCCAGCTTCTGGCCCTCAATCTTGATGGGCTGATGCGCGGCCTGGCCGCCCCGGCGGCTCTGGCGCTCGCGCCGGGAGACGTCGTCGTCGTGCCGCCGTCGCGCATCGCGCAGACCAACACGGCCGTCGAACAGTACATCCGCAACCTCTTGCCCTTCTCTGTGGGCGTCGGCGTCGGCTTGGAGTTCCAGCAATGACCTCAGCGCCCGAGTTTAACCCCTACGCCACGCGCGCCACAGCGGCGGACGCCGCCAACGCATCCGAACCTGGTCGTCTGACCCAGGACGACCTCCTGACGTTCCTGGCGCGCCAGGCCATCACCATCCTTCTGGTGGCGGCGATCTGCGTCTTGGTGACTTTCGTCGTCGTGACCACGACCGACCCGTCCTATCGCGCCAACGCCCAGGTGCTGGTGGAGCGCAATCGCTCACCGTCGCTGCGCACCGACATTTTGCCGGACGCCCAGTTGTCGGACGTGATCAACACCGAGGCCATCTTGGCCAAGTCGCCGCCTGTTCTCGCGGCCACCATCGAGAAGGCCGGCGTGCTCTCCACCGCAGCGCCCGAGTTGGCCGGCGGCGCGGAGCCTCTGGCGCAAGAGAGCGGCGGGCTTTTAGAGGCCATCGGTCTGCGCCAATCCCTGCCCGAGCGCGAAGCCTGGCTGGAGCGCCTGAACCGCCGCATCCTGGTGCGCGCGATCCCGGACTCCAACGTCTTGGCGCTCTCCTATCCTGACAAGAACCCCGAGCGCGCCGCGCGCATCGTCAACGCCCTCGTGGACGCCTACTTTGCTGAGCGCCTGCGCGTCTTTAAGGGCAAGGGCGAGGCGGACGTCTACAACGCCGAAGCCGCCGCAGCCCAGGCCGAGCTTGACGCTCTCAACCGCCAGCTTGACGCCATTGACGGCGGCGGGCGCTTGGCGGCCGCCGATCAGCGCCAAACCGCGCTCGCCACCGAAAGCGCGCAGCTGAACACGGCGCGCCTGGAAGCTGAACGCCGGCGCCGGGAACTGGCCGCGCTCTACTTTGACGATCACCCCGAGATGCAGCGCATCACGTCGGACATCGCCACCATCGATCGGCGCCTGGGCGCCATTGCCGGCCAGGTCGCCGACATCGACCAGCGCCAGCGCCGCGCCAACCAGGTGCGCGTCAAGCTGGCCGCCGCCGAGCAGAAGTTCCTGGCCGCGCGCCGTGAGCTGGACCAGGCCGCCTTGCGCGAAACAGAAGACACCGCGCTCACCAATGTGCGTCTGATCCACGCCGCCGCCACGCCGACCAAGCCGGCCATGTCGCCCCTGCGCGCCCTGATGCTGTCTCTGCCGTTCGGCCTGGTTCTGGGGCTGGCGATCGCGTTCCTGCGCGAGTACTTCTCCCCCCGCCGCGCCTAGCGCGTGCGCCCTCACACCCGGGGCGTGCAAACGACAAAGGGCGCGGCCGTCTTGCGACGGTCGCGCCCTCATCGTGTCTGGG
>CAYGQB010000085.1:0-1855 GCA_964351895.1 uncultured Caulobacterales bacterium | reverse complement strand
CCTATTCCACGCCAGCCAGCGCCCGGGCTGGGCGCGACGGACGCCGCCGGCGCCGCTTGGGCTTGCTGGCGCCCGCGCCAGGGCCGCCAGAGCCGCCAGAGCCGGCTGCGCCTTGGGGGCCGCGCTGCCCCCCCTGTTGAGGCCCACGCTGGGGACCACGCTGAGGGCCACGCTGGGGTCCTCGATCCGGACGCGCGTCCAGGTTCGGACCGGTGTCCGTCAAGCCGGCCGCTTCGGGCGCCTCAACTCGCGCCAGCGTGTGACCGGTCAGGCGCTCGATATCGAACAAAAGCTTGCGTTCGTCGCCAGCGCACAAGGACACGGCGATCCCGTCGCGCCCGGCGCGCGCCGTCCGCCCGATGCGGTGCACATAGGCCTCCGGGACATTGGGCAGATCATAGTTGAACACGTGGCTGACATCGTCGATGTCGATGCCGCGCGCGGCGATGTCGGTGGCCACCAGCACCCGCGTCTTGCCTGCGCGAAAAGCGCCCAAGGCCCGTTCACGCTGGCCCTGGCTCTTGTTGCCATGGATCGCAGCAGCGTCCACGCCGGCCTTGGTCAAGTGCGTACACACCGCATCGGCGCCGCGCTTTGTGCGGGTAAAGACGATGGCGCGTTCGACATCCGCGCTCTCCAGTAAAGCCGTCAGCACACGCCGCTTAAAGGCGCCCTCAACACCGATCACGCTCTGCGCGATGCGCTCAATGGGGCGCGCCACCGGGGCCACGGACACTTCGGCCGGATCATTGAGAAAATCGGCCGCCAGCTTGCGAATGGGCGTCGGCATGGTGGCCGACATGAGCACCGTTTGGCGCGCCCGCGGCAGGGCGGCCATGACCTTGCGGATGGCCGGCATGAAGCCAAGGTCCATCATCTGGTCGGCCTCATCGAGAACCACGGTCGTGGTGGCGTCGATGCGCATCGCGCGCGTATTCATGTGATCGAGAAGGCGGCCGGGCGTGGCCACGACAATGTCGACGCCGCGCGACAGGGCGCGCACCTGTGGGCCCGGCTTCACGCCGCCCACGATGACGGCCACGGAGACCTTCGAATAGCGCGCATAGGTGCGGATATTGTCGGCGATCTGGGCCGCCAGCTCGCGTGTCGGGGCCAAAATCAGCGCCTGACAGCTACGCGGCTCAGCCCGATCGGACGAGGCCGACAGGCGGTGCAGAATCGGCAGAACGAACGAGGCCGTCTTGCCGGTTCCGGTTTGGGCAATACCGAGCACGTCGCGCCCGGCCAGCATGAGTGGGATCACCTGCGCCTGGATCGGCGTGGGTGTGGTGTAGCCTTCGTGCGCAACGGCGCGAAGGAGAGGCTCGGACAGGCCGAGCTCATTAAACTGTTGCAATTAAATATCTTTCGTCAGCCTCAGAGTGCGACGAACAGGCAGGCGATGGAGCTTGCACGAGGTCTGTCAGGTCGGCTTGACCAGGACATCCGTTGCAAGACCAACAGCCAAGCTGAGCGTACAGCCGAGGCGGTGGTTGAGAGGCCGGCGGCCTCGTCATGCAGACGGATCGCCGATGTGACGCGGGATCACGCACGCCCCTCTCTAACACGATCCGCGCCCCTGTCACGCGATTTTTTGCAGTGCAGCATGGGCGGGGCGTGGGTGCGGCGCTGTGTGCGAGGCTGTCGCAGGCGGCTCGTCGCCTTTACGCCTTGTCGCAAGTTGCAGCGCATGGGGATCTGCAAGCAGCAGCAGTGCGCCCAAAGGGCACCTCAACGCCCCCAAAGCAATGACGCGTCGTCCCACCGACTCTGCACCATCCCAGAATTGCCCAGCCAGAAGTGCACAACCACAACGCAAAACGCCGCCCCGAAGGGCGGCGTTGCGTAAGGCGTG
>CAYGQB010000084.1:0-11935 GCA_964351895.1 uncultured Caulobacterales bacterium | reverse complement strand
CCCTTGGCCCACCCCTTGGCCCACACCTTGGCCGAGCCCTCAGCCCAGCCCTCGGTCAGGTGTGACGCGCCCGGCGTGCGCATCCGTGAAGTCGCTGACGCAGACGAGCTGGAAGTTTGGATCAGCGTCCTGTTGGACGGCTGGGGCGTGCCGGAGCCGCGTCGCCCGGCCGCCCGCGCCGCCATGCTCGGCGATCCTGAGCGGCGCGCAGCGGGGGGCGGCCTGGCGCCGGCGCACTGGACGCGCTTTCTGGCTGAGGTGGACGGGGAGGCGGCCGGTGAAGCCTTGTTGACGCTGGAAGACCCGGCCGCAGTGACGACGGACGTGGGCGAGTTGCGCAGTCCGATCGCCTATCTGGCGGACGCGGCGGTGTTGCCTGCGGCGCGCGGGCGTGGGGTGCAAAGGCGCCTGATCGAAGCGCGCCTGGCCAAGGCACATGCGGCCGGGGCGGCGCTTGCCTTTGCCGGGGCCACCTATGGCTCCGTCAGCCACGCCAATATGGGCAAGGCCGGCATGAGCCTGGCGCACGTCACCCATCTGTGGCTGCGCCCGCCTGTCTAAGCAGCAGGCGCGCGCTCCATGAGGAACCAGGTCAGGTCGTCGACGGCAAAGTTGGGGTCGCCGTGATAGATGAAGCCATAGTCGCGCAAGGCGTAGTCGGGGTGGCGGGCCATGAACTCGCCGGCGAAGTCGCGCTTGAAGAGGCGCTCCTCATGGCCGCGATAGGGCAGGCTGGTGGGGTTGGGGTCATAGTACTCTGAGATCACCACCCAGCGCCGCGACGCCGCCGCCAGCCGGTCATAGGCGTCGGCCAAGCGCTCAGGCGCAATGTGGATCAACACCCCGCAGGTGAAGGCCAGATCGGCAGGTGTCTGCGGACCGGTGTCCAGAAGCGAGCCCTCAATGACGGTGACGTCCCCCAGGGCGCGCAGGGCCTCGGCCGCATTGGGATTGATTTCGACGGCCGTCAAGTCGGCGCTCGGCAGGAGATGGCGCAAGGCGCGCATGTTCAGGCCGATGTTGGCCCCCAGTTCGACCGCTGAGCTGACCGTTCCGCCCGCCCGCGCCAGCGCCCGCGCCCACAAGTTGGTGCGCCCCGCGACCAGCGCCGCGCCCTGACTGCGCGCGACATAGGCGTCGCCAAACTCGCCCGCCCAGAAGGCTTCTTGCTCGGTTGAATAGCTCATGGCGCGCCGCTCCCGCCCCGCGTGTGTGATGCGCCGCTCATCGGACGCTGCATGGGTCAAGGGTTTGGGCTGCTTCGCCGCGCGCGCCAACCGGCGAGATTAGGAGAGGGCCGCGTCAGCCTCTGCAAACACCACATAGCGCAGCGGGCCAGGCGTGACGGCGTCAAACGGATAGCAGGTCACCAGCGCCAGGCGCGCCGGCCCGCCCCACGGCTCAATCCCTGAGCGGTCATGGCGCACGATCTGGGCGTGCGTGACCGTGAAGCTCTGGCGCGCTCCGTCCGGGCCGGTGACCTCCACCGCGTCGCCCGGCTCTAGGTGCTTAAGAAAGGCAAAGTGGGTGTCGCGGTGGGCGGCGATGATGGAGGCGCCGGCCTGACCGGGACGCGGCGACTGGTCGACCCAGCCTGGCCCCCAAGCCATGGCCTCGCCGCTGGCGCCGTGCAGAACGATGGCGTGCTGGCCCAGACGCGGCGCATCGATGCGCGCCACGGGCCAGGTGTCGGCCCACGGCCACGGCTTGACCGGCGCGCCGGTGCGCACCGCCTCGTTGAAGGCGCGTTCCAGAAGCACCTGGCCCAAGGCGGCCTTGGCGGGAATCGCGGCGGCGCTGACCAGGAGGCCAGCGCCGGCGACCATCAGGGCAAGCCCCGCCAGTCGCCCGCCCCACGCCGTCCCTCGCAAGGCGTGGAGCGTCCGTGTGCGTGTCCCGTCGGCCTGAGCGCCGCCCAACATGGGGCCCGCCCTAAAGGCTCATCCGCCGGCGACGGCGCACCAGGGCGGCGCCGCCGATCAGGAGCAACAGGCCCAAGGCCAGCTGCGCCAGCATGGTGGTGGAGCCTTGAGGCAGAGGCGCGCCCGACGCGTCGACCAGCGGGCCGCCTGGGTCAGCGCGCATCGCCAGGGCGGCAAAGCGGGCGTCGCTCAGGGCCGCTTCGCGCTGGAAGGGCTCGATCTCTGGGCCAAACACGGCGTCGAAATCCCAGCCTTCGGGCAGCATGGAGGGAATGTCGGCGCGCGCAATCGGCGCGTCGTCGGGCCTCGAGGGGCTGACGTCGATGGCCACCAGGCTGGTCAGGCGCGAGACCAAAGAGAACTTCAGCGCCGTGGCCAGCACGTCCTTGTCGATGTCTTCCCAGTTGCGGCCCGTGAACCGGCCTTCTTCCAGGTCGGCGATGCGCGCGCGCGCCCACAAGGTGGACACGCCCGCCCCGGATGAGGCGTCCTGCAGGCGCAGGCGCGCATTCCAGGCTTCGCCGGCCAGGTTGCCGGTCAACTCAACCGGCCCGCGCGCACGGTCGATCTTGGCCACCAGCACCACCGGCTCGCCTGCGTAAAGGTCAGGCAAGGGGTCAGGGTAGGCGACCACGTCGGCCCCGGTGGGGAAGGACGCGGCCAGGTCGGTCATGACCGGGCGTTCGAGCGCTTCAAACAGCTGCTTGGAGCGTTCTTCCACCTCGTCGATGTCGCCGATGAAGGTGAAGATGCCGCGCCCCAGGCGCGCAGCGCGGCTCATGAAGTAGGTATTGGGCGCTGAGCCAATGCCGACGGTGAACAGGCGCGAGCGGCCCAGGCCAATGTCGATGGCCTCAAACAGCTCGGCCTCATTGCCGATGGCGCCGTCGGTGAGAAACACCACCTGGCGCACACGGGCGTCGTCGTCGACGTTGGCGTCAACCAGGGCGGCCCGCAAGGCCGGCAGCATTTCGGTGCCGCCGGTGGCCTCCAAGGCGCCAACAAAACCCATGGCGCGGGCGACGTTTTCTTCGCTCGCGGGCACTGCGCCGCCGGGGAACACCACGTCCATGGTGTCGTCAAAGCGGATCACATTGAACGTGTCGTCCGGCTGCAGGCGCTCCAGCGCCAGCATCAGGGCCGCCTTGGCTTGCGGCATAGAGGGGCCGGACATGGAGCCTGAATTGTCGATCACGAAAATCGCTTCGCGCGGACGGCGCGGCGCGGTTTCGCCAACGCCGGCCGGCGGCGTCAACATGGCCAGCACATAGGTTTCCCCGTCGCGTTCTTCGGTGAACACGGCGGCGTGGGGCTGGCTGGTGTCTTCGGCCGCCCATTCCAGCGCAAAGTCGCGATTGGCCGGCACGGACCGCTCAGAGAGCGTGATCTCAGCGCGATTGTTGCTCTGACGATCCACCGACACGGCGTGATAGGGGGCGTCGATCTGGCCAAGCTTGAAGCCAGTCGCCAGATTGATCGTCATGGTGACGGGCAGGCGCGGCGCGTCCTGCGGCTCTGCTTCGGGCTTGAGCACCGGCGGCGTGATGCGGTCGGCGTCGGGCACGGGATCGGAGATGCCGATCGCGCGCTGACCGCCGGCGCTGACCATCTGGACCAGGCTGGGGTCGGGGATGTAGCGCGGCGCCACGACCATGGGGAACCGGGTGGAGAACACGCCGTCCTTCAGGGCGGCCGTGTCCTGATACTCGATCTGGACCACAACCGTCTCGCCCGGACCAATGTTGGCGACCGAGTTGGTGAAGATGTTGGGGCGCTCTTGTTCAACCAGGGCGGCCTTCTTGCCCTCGGCGCGGGCGGCCTCGTACATCACGCGCGCTTCTTCGCGCTCCTTGATGTCACCCTCGATAAACCGATCGCCAATGATCAGCTTGAGCGTGTCCACGCCCGCCCCGTCGGGCAAGGGAAACACGTAGACGCCCTCGACCCACTGGTCAGAGGGGTTTTCAAAGCGCTGCGTCACTCTGGCGCGCACAATCGGGCCGGTGACGTCCATTTTGACGTCGGTGGCGACGATGGGGGCTTCGACATAGAAGCCCGGCTGCACCGATTGAAGCAGGAGCGATCCCGCCCCCACTTCAGACAGGCGCACCACTTCGCCCGGGGTTGCCGCACCGCTGATCGGCGCGCCCGCTCGGGCGGCGTCTTGCGCTGCAAATGCATGAGGATTGGCGATCGGGAAGGCCCAAAACCAACCCGCCGTGAGCACCATCAGTGCCAAAATCTGGCGCATGTCGCGCCCCCGTGTTTTCGTCGTCATGACGTCCCGTCCCTTGATCGTACTTCTTTTCCCGCAAGAACACGATCCCGTGAACGCACGACGCATAAAGGGCGCGAACAAGGGCTTGTGAAGGCGAACAAGGCCATTCAGAGGCGATTGCGGCGACCACAAGGCGGGTTTCGCGTCATTGGGGTCCGTTCGGGCTTGAACCGGCTGCGCGCGCCGGCGTAGCGTCGGGCCGAAAGGCGGCGCGCCTCCTCCCACCCCGCGTCGCCAACCCGCGCCGGAGAATCTTGCGCCATGTCTGAAGCTGTAGTTTCCACCGCCGCGTCTGGGCGCGACTTTCTGTCGGAGGCGCTCGGTCGGGTGAAGCCGTCGGCCACCATCGCCGTGTCCACCAAGGCCGCCGAATTGAAGCGCGCCGGACGCGACGTCATTGGGCTGGGCGCAGGCGAACCTGATTTTGACACCCCCGACCACATCAAGCAGGCCGCCGTCGACGCCATGGCGCTGGGCAAAACCAAGTACACGCCCGCCGACGGCACGCCGGAGCTGAAAGAGGCGATCTGCGATAAATTCAAGCGCGACAATGGCTTGGAGTACAGCGTCGGGCAGGTGCACGTGGCGCCGGGCGGCAAGCCGGTGATCTGGAACGCCTTCCTGGCGACGCTGAACCCGGGCGACGAGGTGCTGATCCCGGCGCCCTATTGGGTGTCCTATCCTGAGATGGCCGCCTTGGCGGGCGGTGCGCCCAAGTCGGTCGACACCGGACCGGAGACGGGCTGGAAGCTGACGCCTGAGGCGTTGGACCGGGCGATTACGCCGGCCACCAAGTGGCTGATCCTCAACTCGCCGTCCAATCCCACGGGCGAAGCTTATACCCGCGCCGAGCTGGCCGGCCTTGCCGAAGTGCTGCTGCGTCATCCCCATGTCTGGGTGCTGACCGACGACATGTACGAGCACCTCGTTTACGACGGCTTTGCGTTCGCCACCATCGCCCAGGTCGAGCCCAAGCTCTTCGATCGCACCTTGACCATGAACGGCGTCTCGAAGGCCTACGCCATGACCGGCTGGCGGATCGGCTATGCGGCCGGGCCCGAGGCGCTGATCAAGGCGATGCGCACCATCGCGTCGCAGACCACCTCCAATCCCTGCTCGATCTCCCAAGCCGCCGCCGCAGCGGCGCTCAACGGCCCGCACGACTGGCTGCCTGAGCGCAACGCCGTCTTTAAGGCGCGCCGTGATTTGGTGGTGGAGGCGCTGAACGCCTGCGACGGCCTCAGCTGCCGCACGCCGACGGGGGCGTTCTATGTGTTTCCGGACGCCAGCGCCCTAATCGGCAAGACCTCCGCCGGCGGCGTGCAGATGGCCAATGACATCGATCTGGCCAGTGCCCTCTTGGAAGAAGTGGGCGTGGCGGTGGTCCCGGGGTCGGCGTTTGGCCGCGAAGGGGCGTTCCGCATTTCCTACGCCACGGCGACCGAGGCCTTGTCGGACGCCTCCAAGCGCATTGCGCGCTTTTGCGCGGGCGTGGTCGGATGACCGACGCTCCGACGGTGTGGTGCGTTCAGTTCGTCGCGCGCCCCGGCGCCAAGGCGGACGGGCCGGACGGCGTGGTCGGGGCGTATGTCAATTGCTGGGTGCGACGCGAGGACCGCGACGAGGCGGTGCGCTTTGCCTGTGACCAGGTGGACGCATCAGGCTGGACGGTCGAGGAAATGGAGTTCGTTGACGAGGTGCGCACGCGCGACCTGTCAGCGGAGGCGCGCGGCTACTATGATCAGGCTTTGGCCGACGGCGATGTCCTGGTGTTCTTCTCCTGGACGGAAGAAGAAGAGGCTGAACAGCGCGCCGAGGCCACAGCCACGGCCGCCGACGATCATGACTCTCTTTAGGTGAGCTGGGCTGGTTGAGCTGGGGGGGTGGAGCGGGGCGCCCTTAGCCAGGCGGGCCAGCGGCGAAGCTTTCCACCAGACTGCCGGCCACCATGCGCCAGCCGTCCACCAGGACGAAAAAGATCAGCTTGAACGGCAGCGACACCACCACGGGCGGCAGCATCATCATGCCCATCGCCATCAAGATGGACGCCACCACCAGGTCGATCACCAGGAACGGCACGAACAACAAAAAGCCGATCTCAAAGGCGCGGCGCAGCTCTGAGATCATGAAGGCGGGCGCGACGATGCGCAGACCCACCTCTTCGGGCGTGTCGGGCGTCTCCACGTCGGCCATGGCCAAGAACAGGCCCAGGTCCTCTTCGCGCGTGTGCTCCAGCATGAACAGCTTGAACGGTTCAGCGGCGTCTTCGAACGCGGCCGTGGTGGACACCTGGCCCTCGATCAGCGGCTTCACGCCGGCCTCGTAGCTCGCCTCGAACGTGGGCGCCATGACAAAGGCGGTCAGAAACAAGGACAGCGAGATGATGACGGAGTTGGGCGGGCTCTGTTGCAGGCCGAGCGCGGTGCGCAGGAGCGACAAAACCACCACAATGCGCACAAAGCTGGTGGCCATGATCAAGATCGACGGGGCCAGAGACAGGACCGTGATCAAGAGCATGAGCTGAACGACGCGCTCAGACAGGGCGCCTTCGCTGTCGCCCAGATCAAGCGTGAGCGCGGGACCGGCGGCGTGGGCGGCCCCGCCAAAGGCGGCGATCGCAGTGATGAGAGCCAGTCCGGCGAGCCACAGCCGCTGACGTGACGCAAGACGAAGGAGAGCGCCCATGATCAGGCCGCCTCGCCGGCGCGCGCCGGCTCTGGGGTGACCGCGTCTTGGGGCGCCGGCTTGCCGGCCACTGCGTTCAGCGCAGCGCGGCTGGAGGTCCAGGCCTGAACCGCACCGGTTGCAACGCGCTGACGGGCGGCTTCAAAGATGCCCGGAAAGACAAGCGGCGCGGCGGGCGCGCCAGATCCGCCTCCAGATCCGTCACTTTTGGTGGCGGGCGCGGCCTCGTCGGGCGTCATGACTTCGGGAATGACGGTTTCCAGCGCTGAGGCGAGAAGGGTTTCGCCGGTGGCGCTGAGCAAGATCAGGTGATCTTGGCCGCCAAACCGGGTCACGATCAGGCGCCGGCGCGGGTCAAGTTGCAGCGTTTGCACGACCTCAACCGCGCGCGGGCGATCACCGCCTGGATGGGCCATCAGGTGCGGGGCAAAGCGGCGCGCCAGGGCAACAGCGGCCAGCAACAGCCCCAGCGTAACCGCCAGCGCAGCCGTTGCGCGCGCCAAGTCCATGACATCCATCCCACCACTCCGAACCCACGTCGCACAAGCGCCCCCGGCCGAATGGCCAAGTTCAGGCGCCCTGTGCGGCATCTTTTGCCTAGTTTTCGGGGATGAGCATTTAAGCGCCGGTTAAGGCTGACAAAGAGTTCCATGAAATCGGCGTCGTGACGTCTTCTTAACCATAAGACGGCAGAGTCTGCCTACTAGAGGTTCCCTGGTCTTCAAGAGGCGATGAGTGCCATGCAATTGGACGCCCTGCCGGTTTTTTCGACGTTAAAGTCCGCATTGGGCTTTCACTCGGACCGTGCGCGCGCCCTGGCTGAGAACGTGGCCAACGCCGACACGCCCGGATTTGTGCCGCGCGACATCGCCAAGGGTGATTTTGGCGCCGCCCTGGCCGCGACCCGACTTCAAGCCGCAGGGACGGTGTCCACCGCGCGCACCCATGACGCCCACCGCGCCGGCCCGGCCGCGCCGTCGCGCTCCTGGAGCCTGGATGAAACGCCCGACAGCGAAACCACGCTCGACGGCAACGCCGTCGTGCTTGAAGAGCAAATGTCCAAAGTCGCCGAAACGCGCCTGGCTTATGAGAGCGCGCTCAGCCTCTACCAAAAATCGATGGACTTGGTGCGCATGGCCATCAAGAGCCCGTCGCGCTGATTGTTTAGCCCGCACGCCCAAATGGCCCGAATGGCCCAATTGGCCCGAATGGCCCTGGGCGAGTGATGGACCGCTGAAGTGAGGAAAGTACATGGCCGCCGTTAATGACGTTCTGTCCCTCGCCGCATCGGGCATGCGCGCCCAATCGGCTCGGATGCGCGTGATCGCTGAAAACGTCGCCAACGCCGGCGTCACCGCCCAAGAACCCGGCGGCGATCCCTATCGTCGCAAGATCCCGGTGTTTCAGGCCGAGCTTGACCGCGTCACCGGCCTCACCGAGGCGCGTATGACCAAGGTCACGCCTGACCGCTCAGACTTCTCTCTGCGCTATGAGCCCGGTCACCCGGCCGCCGACGAGAAGGGCTATGTGAAGTACTCCAACGTCTCCACCCTGGTGGAGCTGATGGACATGCGCGCCGCCCAGCGCGCCTACGAAGCCAACCTCAACATTGTCGAGATGGGCCGGTCGATGACGACCCGCGCGCTCGATCTGTTGCGCCGCTAGGAGCTAGACCATGGCCGCTGACGCGCTTGCAGCCGTAAAAGCCTATGCCGACGCCGCCGCTTCGGCGCGTGCGGCCGCGCAAGGTCCGGCGACCAGCCAGGCCGACGCCTCTCAGTTCGCCAATCTGGTCTCTCAAGCCGTGGGCGATGCGCAAGGCCAGCTGGCCACCGCCGACGCCATGATCCAGAAAGGCGCCGTCGGACAGGCGCCGATCGTTGACGTGGTGACCGCCGTCGCGGCCGCCGAGCTGTCGCTGGAAACCGTGGTGGCGGTGCGCGACGAGGTCATCAAGGCGTATCAAGAAATTCTCCGCATGCCGATCTAAGGGGCGGCGCAAGCTGACGCTTGCCTTGCTCGGGCGCGGCGCGCCTCAAGGGCTCGCGCTCACTTCATGCCGGCGCTCACCCAAAGCCAGCGCTCAACCAAAAGTGTCTCACGCTCGTCTCGATCCTCCGCTAGGCTATCGCCTGGGGATAAGGGAAGGGGACGTGTGATGAGATTTCTAGCCGCGATTTTCGCAAGCATCTTCGTGCCGGCGCTGGCGCTCGGCGTGACGATTTGGCCGCACTATCAAGACTCTGGCGGCGATGTGATCGCGGCCCTCAGCGCGACCCAGGCCTGCGCCACCGCCGCCATTGGCCAGGGCGGCGTGTGCGCCGCGCCGCCGGTGTTCGGCTGGGTCTCGGCCGCCGCCGTGATCACGGCGGCCGCTGGCGTGGGGC
Organism: uncultured Caulobacterales bacterium; assembly: GCA_964351895.1. Classification (GTDB taxonomy): domain Bacteria; phylum Pseudomonadota; class Alphaproteobacteria; order Caulobacterales; family Maricaulaceae; genus CAYGQB01. The sequence goes on along the minus strand of CAYGQB010000084.1, from coordinate 2,663 downwards.
TGATCGTTCTGTTTCGGCTGGTCGCCGTGTTGCTGGGCGGTTCGCGGGCCGCCCTTGGTCTGGTCTTCCCGCCGCTGGCGTTTGTCGGCGTGGCCTTGGCGGGCCTGATCGCCGTGTCTCAGCTCAGCTTGGTGGCGGGCGGCGCCTATCTGTCTCAACGCCTCTTCTTCAACGAGCCCAATTATCTCTTGGCCGCCGCAATTGGCGCGGTGGCGCTGGCGACGGGCTTCGCTGCGATGCGCGACACGCTGGGTCTGTTCCAGCCTGCTCAAACCGGCATCATTGGCCTGCGCGTAGACAAGTACGAACAGCCGCGCCTGGCGCTCTTTATCAAGAGCATCGCCGATCGCATTGACGCGCGCACGCCGGACAATATCGTCATTGGCCTGGACGCCTCGTTCTTTGTCACCAGCGCGCGGGTGCACACCCCGTTTCAAAAGGACCCGTTGAAGGGCGAAACGCTCTACATTTCTGCGCCGCTCTTGCGGGCTCTGACCAAGACTGAATTGGCGTCCATCCTGGGTCATGAGCTGGCGCACTTTTCAGGCGGGGACACGGCCTATTCGCGCCGCTTTGCGCCGATCTATCTGGGCATGACCAGCGCGGCCCAAAGTCTGCGCGGCGAGGGGCGCTTGCCGCGCCCTTGGACGGCCCCTGCGCGCGCCATCGTCATGGACATGATCGGCGCGTTCACCCGCGCTGAACGGCGCATTGGGCGGGGCCGAGAAATCCGCGCCGATGAGATCGGGGCCAAGGCCGGCTCGCCGCAGGCCCTAGCCACGTCGCTCCTAAAAATGTCGATCCTGGGCGCGGTGTGGCGCTCAGAAGTCGATGGCATGATGGCCCGCATTGAGAAGGGCCGCTATGCGCGCAACCTGTCACGCAATTTTGTCGAGCGGCTGCGCTATGACCTTGATCATGAGCGCGTGGGGCCGTGGATCGAATTGGCGATGCTTGAAGAGGCGCCGCATCCCACCGACACGCACCCGCCCACGGCGGACCGCATCAGCGCCATCGGGCTTGATCCGAGCACGGTCGTGGACGCTGAAACCTTAGGCCATAAGTTCGTGGTCGAAGATCCGGTCGCCCATTCGGTGCTCAATGATCTTGAATCCTTAGAAGAGGCCTTGACCCACGCCTTCCATCGCATCGCCATGGACACCGGCGCGGCCACGGCCCCCGACGAGCGCGACTTTCACGAGTTCTTCCTCGCCATGCTCAATGATTTCTTGGCCATGATGGTGACGATCGACGGGTCGGTGGACCACCGCGAGATCGAGACGGCCGAAGAAGAGGCGCGCAAGTGGGTCGATGACTTTGACGCCGTGGGCTTCCGCGAGCGGTGCCGCCATCCCAAGGAGCTGGCCGAATTGGACAAGCTGATTGAGGTCGGCAACGACGTGCTCAAGCCCAGTGGGGCCAAGCTGGTGCTTGAAACGCTGGAGAAAATCGCTGGGGCGGACGGTGAGATTCACCCGCAAGAACGCGCGCTCCTTGACCGGCTGAAGGCGGAGCTGAAAGGCTCTGACGGCGACGCCCCAGCTTCAGACGCCTCAAGCGCTGAAGCGACAGCCTAGGCCAGCGGCGCGGCGTGCAAGTGGGCCTGACTGGGGCATGACTTTGGCGGCGTATCACCCCCGCGCCCAGCCGGGCGGACGTGTGCTCGACGGGCCGTGGGCGCGGCTTGCCCCGGTCGATTGGCCGCGCGACGCGGCCGCCCTGGTGGACGCCGGCGTCGCCGGTCCCGGCGCGCACGACCAGTGGCGCCACATCCCGATCGGCCCGTTCGACACGGCCGAGGCCCTGGCCGACGGGATGCGCGCCCGCGCCGAGGCGCAAAGCTGGGTGACGCTGACCATCGCCCCCCAAACGCCGCCACTCACTTTTGGGGCAATTCCAGGGGAGGCCACGTCCGCTGCGCCAGACTCATCTGACCAAGCTGAGGCGGCGCTGAGCCCCGCAAGCCCCGCTCCATTGGGGATGGCCAGCTTCATGCGCATTCGGCCCCCTCACGGCTCGGTTGAGATCGGCTGCGTCGTTTACGGGCCCGGTCTCAAGCGCACGCCCGCCGCCACTCAGGCGATCGCCCTGATGGCCGGTCACGTGTTTGACGAGCTGGGCTATCGGCGTCTGGAATGGAAATGCGACGCCCAAAACGCCGCCTCGATGCGCGCCGCTGTGCGGCTTGGCTTTACCTTTGAAGGCGTGTTTCGCAATGACATGATCGTGCGCGGGCGCAACCGAGACACGGCCTGGTTCTCGATCACCGACGCGGAATGGCCGCGCGTGTCGGCCGGCTTGGCCGCCTGGCTGCACCCGGACAACTTTGATGCAGGCGGCGCCCAAATCAGGACTTTGGAGGCCGTGCGCGCCGAGGTCGCTTCCGATTAGGTTTAGGCGTGTCTGGCGCATCATCGGGTGTGGGGCCCGGAATGGGCTTGGGTGCGGGGTCGCTGGCGGTGTGATCTCTTTGAGCCTGGTCATCTTGCATCGCATCCGCTTGTGTCTCGTCCACGTGCGACAGGCGGGGCGCCAGAACCTCCTTGGCCAGACGCGCCAGGCGCATCTCCAGACCGCCGGGCTCATCGTGCGCCGGCGCCCCGACGTCAGGCGAACGCGGGGCGGGCGCCAGCGGCGACGGCCGTTACGGCGGCCATTCCGGC
>CAYGQB010000083.1:0-11938 GCA_964351895.1 uncultured Caulobacterales bacterium | reverse complement strand
CTTAAGAACGACGTTCCGGTGGAGCGTGAGCTGGCGAGCTTTGCCGTCGCCGACCCTGATCGCGAGACGCTGGCCAGTTTTCTTAAGGAGATGGGCTTTCGCACGCTGACGCGCCGGGTCGAAGAAGAAGCCACCGGCCGGCCGGCGTCGTCGGATGAATCCGCAGCGCAGACCGGTGTCGACCGCGCCCAGTATCAAGCGGTTCAGACGCTGGACGCCTTGAAGGCCTGGGTGGTCCGGGCCCGAGAAGCCGGCGTGGTGGCGGTCGACACCGAGACCGACGCCTTGGGATCAAGCAGCGCGGGACTTGTCGGCGTGTCGCTGGCGGTGGACGCCAATGCGGCCTGCTACATTCCATTGGCGCATGTGGCTCCGGGCGAAGATCTACTCGATCCAGACGCCGGCGGCGCGCCTGAACAGATCGAATTCGACGCCGCAATGGGCGTTCTGAAGGACTTGTTAGAGGACCCCAGCGTTCTGAAGGTGGGTCAGAACATCAAGTATGACCTGGCCGTCCTGTCTCGCTATGGCGTCATAGTCGCACCCATCGACGACACGATGCTCTTGTCGTACGTGGCCGCGGCCGGCCTGCGCGGGCATGGCATGGACGAGTTGTCGGAGCGATTGCTGGACCACACCTGCATCCGCTTTTCAGAGGTTGCCGGCACGGGCAAAAAACAGATCAGCTTTGACAAGGTCGCGCTGGAGCGTGCCGTTCCCTATGCCGCTGAAGACGCCGATGTGACGCTGCGGCTTTGGCGCAAGCTGAAGCCCGAAGCGCGCAACGCGGCCAAGATGACGGTGTACGAAACGCTGGAGCGCCCGATGCCGCGGGTTCTGGCGGACATGGAGTTGGCGGGCGTGAAGGTGGACGTGGCGGCCCTGGCGCGGCTCTCGTCTCAGTTCGCACAGCGTATTGCAGCGTGCGAGGACTTGGCCCGCGAACAGGCGGGCCGCGACTTCAATCTTGGCAGCCCCAAGCAGCTGGGCGAGATCCTGTTTGGCGAGCTGGGCTTGCCTGGCGGCAAGAAAACCAAGACCGGGGCCTGGTCGACCGACGCCAAGGTTCTCGACGACCTGGCCGAGCAGGGGCATGAGCTTCCCAAGACGCTGCTTGAATGGCGCCAGTTTTCCAAGCTTAAGAGCACCTACACCGACGCCTTGGCCGCCGCCATCAATCCGCGCACCGGCCGGGTGCACACGTCGTTTTCCTTGGCCGCCACCACGACAGGGCGGCTGTCCAGCTCTGACCCTAACTTGCAGAACATTCCCATCCGCACCGAGGAGGGCCGCAAGATCCGCGAAGCCTTTGTGGCTGAGCCTGGCAACGTTTTGATTGCGGCCGACTATTCCCAGATTGAGTTGCGGCTCCTGGCCCACTACGCCGACATCCCCAGTCTGAAGCAGGCCTTCGCCGACGGGCTCGACATTCACGCCCTGACAGCTTCAGAGATGTTTGGCGTGCCCATTGAGGGCATGGACCCGATGACGCGCCGACGCGCCAAGGCGATCAACTTCGGCATCATCTATGGCATCTCAGCATTTGGCCTCGCCAATCAGCTGGGCATCGAGCGCGAAGAGGCCGGGGCCTATATCAAGGCCTACTTTGAAAAGTTTCCCGGCATCCGCGCCTACATGGACAAGATGAAGGAGGCGGCGCGCGCCACCGGCTACATCGAGACCTTGTTTGGGCGGCGCTGTCATTTCCCGGAAATCAACGCCAAGAACCCGGCTCAGCGTCAGTTCGCCGAGCGCCAAGCCATCAACGCCCCGCTTCAAGGCACGGCGGCCGACATCATCCGGCGCGCCATGATCCGCATGCCGCGTGCGCTGGAGGATGCGGGCCTGACGGCGCGCATGCTGTTGCAAGTGCATGACGAGCTGGTGTTCGAGGCGCCGCACGACGAAGCGGACGCGACCATCAAGGTTGCACGCGATGTGATGACCCACGCGTGCGCGCCGGCCGTGTCACTGTCGGTGCCGCTGGTGGTGGACGCTAAGTCGGGCAACACCTGGGGCGAGGCGCACTAGGGGGCGAGGCGCACTAGGGGGCTAAGCGCACTAGCGGAGAAGGGCTGAACCCTAGCCAACGCGCGCGGCCAAGCTTAGCCGTCGGTCGCCGCGCCAGCTGTTTCCGGCTCCATACGCGCCGCTCCAGACTCCGAGCCAACGTCCACACCCGGCGTCGTTCCTGCGGCCAGGGTTGTCAAGTCGCGCGTGTCCGGCACGCCGACGCACGGCATCCAGGCGTCAGGATCCCCGCTCAGGCGCTCAGCCCGCGCGCGCGCCGCCGCAAAAGCTGGCGCGTTCGCAGCCAGGAAGGCGCGCCGGCCGTCGCCGTCCATCTGGTCCACCAGGTTGCTCTGGTTCCACCGCACCATGCGCACGACGGCATTGTCGATGTCGCGCGCGCTCTCGATGGAAGCGAGCAACAGTTCGGGACGCTGACAATAGAGCCGCGGCGCCGCCTCGATCCAGAAATCGCCCGCGCGCACGGGGCTGGAGAAGGTGTCAGACGGCGGAGCCAGACCTGCGGCTGCGCACAGGGCGTCATCGGACTCCACCGCGTCATCACGTCCGATCCGATCCAGCCGAGAGGCGTTGTGGTCAAGGCAGAAGATGCGGGTGGCAAGTTGGAGCCAATCGGCCGGCACGCCGGCTTCCGGCGAGGACAAGAGCGGCGCGGCGCGCACCACGTCGCGCAGATTGTCGCGGTCGCTCAGACACAAGACGGTTGGCTCACCGGGGCGGCAATCGCGCATGATCATCTTGAGCGCTGAGGTGAAATCGGTCCCTTCAGGATTGTCGCCGCCAAATTGGGCTTCCAGCAGGGCGACATAGTTGTACTGGCGCAGCGGGCAGTAGCCTTCGCGCTCTGGATTGGCGAGGCTGACGGCGGTGCGCATGATCGTGTTGACGAAGTTGGCCGTGCCCGACATGCGCAAGGTGTTCTGAAACGCATTGTTGGCGCAGCCGCGCCGCCGATAGGGCGTGGGCTGGTCGGCGCGTGAGGCGATGGCCGCCTCGGTCGCCGCATCCACCGCGTCGCTGGTGTTCCACTCTTCAGAGTACTGGCGCAGACAGAACGAGCGATCATGCGCCAAGGCGGCGGGAAGTGTTTGCGGAGAAGCGGTGTCCCACGCCGACCCGGCCAGGAACCGGGTCAGGGACCGCGGGATCGACAAGCCGTCTGAATAGTAGTCGCCGGGGACGTACCAGACCGTGCGGGTTTCCTTGTCGACCACCATGAAGTGGCGTTTTGAACGCACCATGGGGCGCGCAATGCTCGCCCCTTTGCATACGCCGGCCGCGGCTCCGTCCGGACCGACGCTCTTATAGGGTTCGCAAATGCCGTAGCAGGCTTGCGACCGCAGGCGCTGATCGATGTAGGTGAGCACTTCGGGCGAGCGGGCGTCGATGGTTTCCAACTCTTGGCAGCCGATCACCTGGCCCCAGGACGGATCGGCCGTGTGATAGCGCACGCAGCTTGCCGGATCGATGCTGGAAGACGTCGCGTTCGACCAGTTGTAGAGGGGATCATATTCAGGGCTTTGCGCGCCAGGAAATGCGCGCTCTTGGCTCTGGGGCAAGACATTGGGAATGAGGGCGCAGCCGCTGACGAAGGCCAGCGCAAGTCCCGCCAGCGCCAGCTTGCCAAACTGCACGATTGCTCGGCCGCGGTTGTTCATGGTGTTCCCCTCTGCGCGTCGCGCGTTCTGCGACAGTCCCCGACCGTCATGGTGGCGCCTGAGGTCGGGTGAGATCAATCGTTAAGACCTGGCGCGAGTTGCGCAGCTTAAACCATGGCTGGCGCTCTGGGGACGCGGCGGCGCGCGCGCCGTGCTGAGTCACACGCGCAGGGACCCGGCGCCGGCTCGGCACAGGCTTGGCACGGGCCTGGGGAAAACTCCCAGTTCGTGCTCGCGCGCAGGGGGCGGGCGACGCTACCAAGATGACTCTGACAGTGCCGTCTTGGCGGCGGGTCGGCCCGCTCTGATTTTGGGTACGCGAGGTCCTTCGCGATCCCATTTACGAAAGGCTTTCGCGTGATTCACGAACGTCCGTGGCACCCTGAAAGCTGGACTGAGTTCAAGGCCGCCTATGATGACGGGCGCGCACGCGTCGTGGTGTTTCCGCGCGCCCGGGACTGGGCCAAGAAGCAGGGCTGGTCCTTGCGCGCCGGGCTGTTCGGCTCGTTCCGTCACGCCATCGTGCAGCGGATAACAGGCGACGAAGACGCTTTCTGGAGCGCCTATCGCGCCGGCGCTGTCGACTTCTGGATCCTGGACCGCGAGCCGTCCGAAATGGACGCGGCCAAGGAAGCGGTCAAGCGGCGCGCTGGGGCGCAGCGCTGATCTGTTCGACACATTGAATGATGGCTTTCAGCGTGACGCCGCCCGAAGCCGTTGCCGCCTCTTCGCGACCACCGGCGGACCGCACCAGCGCCATGGCTCGCTTGGCGGCGTCTTGAGCGACCGGCCCTGACGGCAACCCGCCCATCGCGGCCAGCTTGACCAGTGCGTGGGCGCGATCAAGCGCCGGCATGGCGCGTTCTTCGATGCGCGTGAACAGGTCTGTGGCTTGAATGGCGTCAGCCGCCGATCGGTCAATCAAATCGCCGATTTCGCTGGTGTCTTTGGCGCTAAACCCCGACGCATCCACTTGGCGCTTGAGGCCGGCGAGCTCTGCCAGACGGGCCGTGATCGACCCTTCGCCGCCGCGCATGTAGCGCTCAAAGGCGTGCGCGCCCAAGTGCGCGCGCAGATAGGCGGCAAGCTTGGCCTTGTTGTGTTCACCGACGATGTTGTCTTCCAAGCTGATGAGCGCCAGCGCCTCAGCGCCTGGGTTGCCCGCAGGCTCCAGAAACGCCTCAACGGCGTCAGACTGCAACAGTCGACCTGATCGGGCGACGAAGGCTTCGGCAATCTCGGCGTGGCTGATGAGGCCGCTGGAGCTGTGCACCAGGCGTTCGGCAAGCTCGCGCGTCAGCTCGACTTCGGCGTGCACGTCCGACGGCTTGAGGCGCTTGGGGCTAAGGAGCACGCGCAAGATGCGCCGACTCAAAACGACGCGCGCGTCGCGGGCCTGGTCGGCGGCGAAGAGCTGCGCCAAGCGCGCGCCGCGCGGGGAGGCCGACGCATGGAGACCGTCTCGCTCGCCGCTGATGATGGCGGCCAAGACGTCGACCTCAACCCCAAGGTCGCCTGGGGTTTCAATCAGGCATTCGCACGCCGCTTCGATGGCCACCACTTCACCGACAAACTCACCGATGATGGGGCGGGTCCAGGCCGCGTCATCGCCGGCTGCGGCGGCTTCGTGCGCCACGCTGAGAACGCGCTCCAGCTTTTCGCGCCAGGATGTGGAGCCCTTCAGGCGCTGAGCCAGGCTCGCGCGCAAGCGGCGCTCGCGGCCAGATGCGGCGGCGTGGGCGCGGGCAAAGGCGGCCAATTCGCCCTCTTTCAGCTTCGGTGTTTCGCCGGCGCGCGCCTCTGCGTAGAGCGCCTCCACCGCCTTTTGAACCAGCGCATTGATTTGCTTGACGAAGTGCTGGGCGGAAGCAGCGCTTTGAGAGGCGTTTGCGATGGCGATCTTCTGCACGGCATGTTGCATCTCGGTGCCGGTCGCCTCAAGGCGCTCGACGAGATCGGTGCGGTGCAGAAGCTCCAGCGTGACGCAGGTTTGGCGCGTCAGCCAGCCCCGCAGAGCGCGTGAGATGGCTTCGCGCGCATGGGGCGTGATCAGGTCGGCCGGACCCTGGCAGGCCAGCTCGACCTTCTTGTCGGCGCGTCCATCGTCTTCGTACTTCTCGCCGCCGGCCTCAAAAACCGTAAAGGCGCGAAACACGCGCGTCTTCTCGTCAAACTCTTCTTTGGTGACCCGCGCCGACCCTTCAGGGTGCTGCTTGATCAACGCCTTGGCCTTATCGACGGCCGCGTCGCGGGCCTCCAAAGCCTCGATCAAGGTCCAGCCGGCCTTGCGATTCTTCTTGAAGAAGACCTCAAAGTGGGTGTCGCGCGCCATGCCTGCCTCTTAGGTTCGACTGTGCGCACAGTAAGGACCACGATTTAAGGTGAGGTTTCCGTGGGTTGGCGTCCGGCTCAAGGCGGCGATAAGGTGGCGCAGGGCGCGGCGGGTCGACCAACCGGTAGGATCAGCCGCGTCGGCCGATCTGCGCGCGTCAAGCCTCGCGTGTTTTTCCAGGAGTAAAAGCCGGTGTCCTCAATTGCTCTTGTAGACGACGACGAGAACATTCTCGCCTCGGTGTCCATGTTTTTAGAGAACGAAGGCTATGACGTGCGCACCTTCACTGACGGGGCCAGCGCGCTGGAAGGTCTGACGGACGCGGCGCCTGACCTGGCCATCTTGGACATCAAGATGCCGCGCATGGACGGCATGGAGCTTCTGCGCCGGTTGCGCCAGTCGTCCGATCTACCGGTCATTTTCTTGACTTCCAAGGGTGACGAGATCGACGAGGTGATTGGTCTCAATCTTGGCGCCGACGACTATATCAGCAAGCCGTTCTCCCACCGTCTTCTCGGGGAGCGCATCAAGGCTGTGCTGCGCCGGGTGCGCGCAGAAGAGCCGGGCGCTGCCGCCGAAGACACTGATCGGGCGGTCATCGTGCGCGGCGAGCTGACGCTGGATCCCAATCGCCACGCCTGCACCTGGAAAGGCAAGTCGGTTCGACTGACGGTGACTGAGTTCTTGATCTTGCAGGCGCTGGCTCAGCGACCAGGCTATGTGAAGAGCCGCGATCAGCTGATGGACGCGGCCTACGACGAACAGATTTACGTCGACGACCGGACCATCGACAGCCACATTAAGCGCTTACGTAAGAAGTTCCGCGTGGTCGATGACGCGTTCGACGGGATCGAAACCCTCTATGGCGTCGGATATCGATACAAGGAGGCCTGACGCGCCCGAGCGGCTGCACACGCGCTCGCTCGTTCGCTCTCGCCTGACCCGCTACATTCTTCTGGGCAACTTGACCGCGCTCGCCGTGCTTGTGACGGGCATGTTGGTGCTGGGCGAGATGCGGCGTGGCCTGATCGACGCGCGAATGGACGGCTTGCGCACCCAGGGCGAGCTGATCGCCAATGTGCTTGAAGACGCGGCCACGCAAGGCGCCCCGAGCCCGCAGCTCTTGAACGCTGACGCCCGCTCGATCCTAAAGCGCCTCTACGTGCCCGAAGACGTGCGCGCGCGCCTGTTTGATCGTGACGGCCGGCTGGTCGCCGACAGCTTTCTGCTCGCTGACCAGATCGTTGTGCGCGAGCTGCCTCCGATCGGGGCGGGCGATGAGCGTGCCGGCGGGGCCTCAGGGCGAGATGAGGCCAGCCCAAGCGTTTTGGCCGAAGTGGCGCAAGCCCTGACGGGCGAGCCGGCGTATGGCGAACGCCAGGCCGAAGACGGCGAGCGTGTGGTGTCTGTGTCATTGCCGATCCAACGCGTCCAGGCCGTGCTGGGCGTCTTAACGCTGGAAGCGGGGGGCGTGGACGACATCATCGCCGCCGAACAGCGGGCCTTGGCGCCGTTTGTCGCCGTCGCGATCGCCGTCACCATCGTATCGTCAGTGCTCTTGACGTTTTTCATCGCCAACCCGCTGCGCCGCCTTGCCGCCGCCGCTGACCGGGTGCGCGAGGAGGGGCCGCGCGAGGGGGTGATCCCTGACCTTTCGGGCCGGCGGGACGAGATCGGCGATCTCTCAACTGCATTTCGCGCCATGACCGCGGCATTGGCTGAGCGGATCGATGCGATTGAACGCTTCGCCGCCGACGTGGCGCATGAGTTAAAGAACCCGCTCACCTCTATTCGTTCGGCTCTAGAAATGTTGCCGCAGGCCAAGTCCGCCGATCAAACGGAACGCCTGATGACCGTGATGCGCCACGACGTGGTGCGACTGGACCGGCTGATCACGGACATCTCCAATGCCTCGCGCATGGACGCTGAGTTGGCGCGTCAGCGGTCCGCCCCGTTGGATCTGGGCGTGCTGTTGGGCCGCATCGTTGCGATCTACGCCGACAGCGGGGCGCCGGGCGCCCGTGTGCGTCTCATGTCAGACGCCGCGCGCGCGCAGATTGTGGCCTTGGAGGGTCCGCTGGGCCAAGTGTTCCGCAACCTGATCGACAATGCGCGCACCTTCAGCGCCGACGATGGCGAGGTGCGGATCAGCGTGCGCGCGGCGCCACACGCGCCGACGCGGGTGCAGGTGACGGTCGACGACGATGGCCCAGGGGCGCCGCCGGAGAATTTGGAGCGGATCTTTGAGCGCTTCTACACCGAGCGTCCCAAGGGCGCGGCGTTTGGCTCTCACAGCGGGTTGGGACTGGCCATCGCTCGACAGATTGTGGAGGCCCATGGAGGCCGTCTGTGGGCTGAAAACCGCGCCGGACCGGATGGCGTGGTTGAGGGCGCGCGCTTCGTGGTTGAGCTGGTGCGGGCTGGCTAGACGCGAAGTAACTCTGCGCGTTGCGGATTTGGCTTCTCTTGGCTGACGCGGCGGGATTAGATGGTCGGCTAATGGTCACACAATGTCTGTTGAGCAGGTCGCCTAAAATATGATCGGAATTGTACTTGTGACGCACGGTCGCCTCGCAGCCGAGCTGTTGGCCGCGACCGAGCATGTTGTCGGGCCGCTGAACAATGCGCGCGCCCTGTGCATCGATGCCGATGACGACATGGAGCGGCGGCGCGGCGACATCGCCAGCGCGATTGAAGCGGTGGATTCAGGGCCTGGCGTGGTGATCTTGACTGACATGTTCGGCGGCACTCCAGCCAACCTGGCGATCTCGCTGATGAAGCGCGGCAAGCTAGAAGTGCTGGGCGGGGCCAATCTGCCGATGTGCATTAAGTTGGCCGAGGCGTGTGACACCAACGATTATCAAGCCGCCGCTCTGGCCGCCGTGGAAGCAGGTCGAAAGTACATTCTGCTGGCCAGCCACGTTCTCGATGCGAAGAACTCGTGAAAGAACAACGGGTGCAAATCGTCAATGTGCTTGGCCTGCACGCGCGCGCGTCTCGCAAGTTCGTGGAGGTTGCCCTCTCATTTGACGCTGACGTGCATGTGTCCAAGGACGGCATAGAGGCGCCCGCCAACTCCGCGCTGGAGCTTCTTATGCTCGTGGCGGGGCCGGGATCTTACATCACAATTCGCGCCTCAGGCGCCGACGAGGAACAGGCGCTTGAAGCCCTTGTTGAGCTCGTCGCCAACCGATTTGGCGAAGAAACCTAATGCCTGACGGCCGTCAGTCGCCGGATGTACGCCGGTGATCAGGTCGTAGCTGCGTTAAGCCTACGGCGCGTTACCCGCCGGGGCCGCGACTGTCGGCGTTACGCCCATCGCCCCGCTGAGAGCCAGGCGCCGGGCGGTCGCCGCGCGCCTCGTCGCCGCGCGCCTCGTCTCCACGTGGCCGGATTGGCCGTTGCAACATCGAGAATGTCAGCGGCTCGGCTGCGCTCATGCCATAGGCGCGCGCCAGGCCTTCAAACGCTGCGACGAACTCAAGCTCGGTGACCGATCCGTCGAGATCCGCATCGATGCCGGGACCACTGGGCTCGGAGTAGCGCGCCGCCAAGGCGCGCTCGGCCCAATCGGAATAGTCGAGGATTGAAACGCGTGCGTCCGCATCGGCGTCGAGCGCCGCGTAGGCCGCGGCCAGGCCGGCGCTCAGCTCACCTTCATCAACGCTAAAGTCGCCGTCGTCGTCCAGGCTGGCCAGGAAAAAGGCGGCCGGGCGGGCCACGTTCAAGCCCGCCAAAGATCCTGGGAAACCGCGTGATTGTGCGCGGTCGGAGCGGCCATCAGCAGATTCGAGGCGCTCAAGCTCTGGCGGCTCTTGGGCTTGCACGGTTAGAGCCAAGGGGATGCCCGCAACGAGCACCGAAGCTGCGCAGGCCGCAAGGGTGCGTCCCAAGTTACGCCGTAGGTTCATTAGGCGATCCTTCTCGGTCTGACCTGGTCGGTCAGGGTTGCCCTCCGCATAGAGGGTGTAGCACGGGCCCCAAAGTTGCAGAAGCGCAAGCCGCACACGCCACATAAGGAAATCTTTATGTCCCACATAAAGAAATCTTTATGTCGATATTGCGTCGATTGTCTCAGCTTGTTATTAGCGCGCAAGCCGAGCTTGAAAACTCAGCGTTCATTCGGCGCCTGCGCACATGTCTCTCACGCTCGTTGAGGCCTGTGATATCGCCATCTGACCGCCCCATCTGATCGCAATCGGCCCCAACGGGCGTTTCGATCTTCAAGGAGACCTCCACCGTGAGCACACATGACTACGCCGTTGCCGATATCTCGCTGGCCGACTTCGGACGCAAAGAGATTGAGATTGCTGAGACTGAGATGCCGGGCCTGATGTCGGCGCGTGCGGAGTTCTCCGAGGCCCAGCCTCTGAAGGGCGCGCGCATCGCCGGCTCGTTGCACATGACCATTCAGACCGCCGTGCTGATCCAGACGCTTGAAGCGCTGGGCGCGGACGTGCGCTGGGCGTCGTGCAACATCTACTCCACCCAAGATCACGCCGCCGCGGCGATCGCGGACGCTGGCACCCCGGTGTTCGCCCACAAGGGTGAGACGCTCGAAGAGTACTGGGACTTCTGCGACAAGATTTTCCAATGGCCCAACGGCGAGATGGCCAACCTCATCCTCGACGATGGCGGCGATGCGACCATGTATCTGGTGCTCGGCGAAAAAGCTGAGGCTGACGCGTCGGTGCTAAACAATCCGACCAGCGAAGAAGAGGTCGCCCTCTACGCGCAGATTAAGAAGCGGATCGCGCAGTCGCCGGGCTGGTTTGCAAAGGCCAAGGCGGCGATCACGGGCGTGTCGGAAGAAACGACAACGGGCGTCTTGCGTCTCTATCAGATGGAGAAGCGCGGTGAGTTGCCGTTCCCGGCGATCAACGTCAACGACAGCGTGACCAAGTCGAAGTTCGACAACAAGTACGGCTGTAAAGAGTCCCTGGTGGATGCGATTCGTCGCGGCACCGATGTGATGATGGCCGGCAAGGTTGCGTTCGTCGCCGGTTACGGTGACGTCGGCAAGGGCTCGGCGGCCTCGCTGCAGGGCTCAGGCGCGCGTGTGCTGGTGTCTGAGGTAGATCCCATCTGCGCCCTGCAAGCGGCGATGGATGGTTTTGAAGTCCAGACCCTGGACCAGGCCGTGTCGCGCGCCGACATCTTCGTCACCGCCACCGGCAACAAGGACATCATCACCGTTGACCACATGCGGGCCATGAAGGACATGGCGATCGTTTGCAACATCGGTCACTTCGACAATGAAATTCAGGTCGAGGCGCTGAAGAACTACAAGTGGACGAACATCAAGCCGCAAGTCGACATGGTGGAGTTCCCCGACGGCAAGCGCATTATCCTTCTGTCAGAAGGTCGTCTGGTGAACCTGGGCAACGCCACGGGCCACCCGTCGTTCGTGATGTCGGCCTCGTTCACCAACCAGACGCTGGCCCAGATCGAGCTTTGGACCCGCGGCGACGCCTATGAGAATAAGGTCTACACCTTGCCCAAGCACCTCGACGAGAAGGTGGCGCGCCTGCACCTGGACAAGCTGGGCGTGACGCTCACCGAACTGTCGAATGAGCAGGCGAACTACATTGGCGTGGCGCAGTCCGGCCCGTACAAGGCGGACGCCTACCGCTACTAGAACGTCGCCCCCTGCACGCCAGATCGGCGGTGCGGGTGTCGATAAGGTGGTCGCGGGGCGGGGGCGGGGGCCGCGGCCACCGCCCGCTCCAGCAGCGTGATGGCATCGGCACCGGCCGGAGCGCCGTCGATCCGCCCCTGCAGGTAGCGGAGCCAGCCGAGACTGTCGGCCGTCGCCGGATTGACGGGGTCGGCCGCGTACGCCCGTTCGATCATCTCGCCGGCGACCGGATCGGGGCCGGACGCCGCCACGAGCCGGGTGTAGCCGAGATCGTTGAGG
>CAYGQB010000082.1:0-11966 GCA_964351895.1 uncultured Caulobacterales bacterium | reverse complement strand
TGGCGGATAGCGATTTTGAGGAAAATGGCGGAGACGAAGGGATTCGAACCCTCGATACCCTTTTGAGGTATACTCCCTTAGCAGGGGAGCGCCTTCGACCACTCGGCCACGTCTCCACCGCCGGGTGTAGCGGCCACCGGGCGTGCATATCAAGCCCTTCTCCAACTCACCGGCCGCGAATGTCAGCGCGCGGACGCAATTGGCTGCGCCTGACCTGCACCTTGAACCCTGACGTTCCACGTTTTCGCAGGCGCTGGACGCCGATGCGCCGCTTAGAACACCTGATGCGCGTCTTAGATGCGTCTTAGGCCCGCCGGTGCGCGTCTTAGCGCACGCCGTGCGCGCCTGAGACCACTTCGCGCGCGATCTAGCCTCTCCTGCAGGGCGCGGGCTTGATGAAATGCGCCGCCTTGGTTCAGACCCGTGTTGGGCAGGTTCGCGCCACGCGCCGACCTGACCCGGCGCAGGTGCGGACCGACGCAAGAAACCGGCTGGAGAGACGACATGAAAGGCGGCGATCAGAGCATGACCCGAAACGCAGGCTTGGCGCCGGTCCTCTATCGCAGCGGCGCCCGTCCAGCGACGGGTCTGGGGCTCATATGTGATCACGCCAGCGCCGCCCGGCACGACGATTTCGGCGGCGACTTGGGCGTGGCTGACCACATCTGGGCGTCTCACTCGGCCAGTGATCTGGGCGCGCAGCGGCTGACGCTTGATCTCGCCCGACGCCTCGACGCGCCAGCGGTTCTGGCCGGATTTTCTCGGCTCATCATCGATCCCAACCGCGCCTTGGGTGATCCCGCCGCCATCCCTGTCAACGCCGATGGAGAGCCCGTTCCCGGCAACGCCAGCTTAAGCGACGCGCAGCGCGCGCATCGCGTCGACGCGCTCTACCGGCCCTATCACGCCGGCGTGTCGGGCTTGGCGGCGGGTCTGGTGCGCGACCGCGATACGGGCGGGCCACCAGGACTTATGGTGGTGATCCACACCTTCACGCCGGCGCTCTCAGACGGGCGACAGCGTCCCTGGCATGCGGGCGTCTTGTGGAATCAGGACGCGGCGACGGCGGGCCGCCTTTTGGCTGATCTGGCCGATGTGGCGCCCGACTGGGTCGTCGGGGATAACGCGCCTTATGACGGGCGCGCCTTCAACCATACGCTTGATGTGCACGCGGGCCCGCGCAACCTAGCGCACGTCTCGATCGAAGTGCGCCAAGACCTTGTCGCGGACACCGCAGGAGTCGCCGCGGTGGCTGACGTGCTGCAAGCGTGCCTTGCGCGTCAGCTTACGACGTAGAGCGCGCTTGGACCTGCTTCGGCGGCCAAGGCCACCGTGAACACAAGCACCAAGCCCGTTACAAAAAGTGCTGCAACCGTCGCCATGATGTTCTCCCTTCGCAAGGAACATCAAAGACCCACGGCGCGGCGCCATCACGGTGCGATTGCGGCGCTGTGATGATTGAGTAAGGCGCAAGCGAGGCAAGCACACTCACGCGCGTTCACATCTTGGCCAGGACACAGCCTCAACGCTGGCCATTGTACGCGGGCTGGGCATGATGGGGATTGGGGTCATGGTGACGCTGCGGCTGTTGGCGACGGCGCGCTGTCACTGACGCGAACACAAGGGGCGGAGATGACGATCCAATTGGCCGAGATGCTGGTGGCCTGTTTGGCGCTCTACGCTCTGATTGGCGGCGTGTTTGGAGTGGTGTTCGCAGCTTTTGGAGCCGCACGCATTGACCCTGCCGCGCGCTCGATGCCGGTGCAGGCGCGGTTCATGATCTTCTGGGCGGCCGCCGGCTTGTGGCCGTTTCTCATCGTCAAAACCATCCTCGGACGACGCACGCCATGAGGCAGACATGACCCGTCGACATCGCAGCATTCACCGCCTGGCCTGGCTCGTTTTGGCGCCGGTGCTGGGCGTTGTGTGGCTTCTGGCGTGGCAGGCGCGCCCGGTGGAGCGCGTGGCCGTCTTGCCCGATCTGCCCCCAGTGGAAGGACGCGCACCGTGAGCCACGACTACAAGGCCATTCAGTGGAACCCGTACAAGGTCGTCTTTGATCGCTTCCTTGTTCTGGGCGTTGGGCTCTATCTCGGCGTCTTCGTGGCGGCGTCGATTGTCACCGCGCCGGCGGGTGAAACCTGGTCTGAGATCCAGGTTCTGATGCGCGCTTTTGGCTCGGCTGCATTTGGCCTTCTAACCCTGATCTTGCTGGTCGGGCCCCTGGCGCGTCTGACGCCGCGGTTCAAGCCGGTGCTCTACAATCGCCGCCACCTGGGCGTGACCATGTTTCTTCTGGCCCTCATCCACGCGGGGCTGGTGCTTCTGTGGTACCACGGCTTTTCAGAGCTGAACGTCTTTGTGTCGCTGTTCGCCAGCAATCCGCGCTATGACGCGCTCGCAGGCTTTCCCTTTGAATCATTGGGCTTTGTGGCCCTGGTCATCCTCTTCTTGATGGCGGCCACCAGTCACGACTTCTGGAACGCCAACCTGGGCCCGGCCGTGTGGAAGGGCTTGCACATGCTGGTCTATGTCGCGTTTGCGCTCATCGTTGGCCATGTGATGTTGGGCGTCGTCCAGGCTGAAACAAACCCAGTTTACGCTGGCGTAACCGGACTTGCCGCGCTCCTGGTCGCCGGCGCGCACCTGGCGGCGGGATTTGCCGGATCAGGCGCGCCCAAAGGGACTGCGCCGACCCATGAAGACGGCTGGATCGACGTCGGGCCGGTCACCAGCCTGATTGACGGACGCGGCGTTGTGGTCGCACCGGCCGGCGGCGAGCGCATCGCCGTCTTTCGCTATGACGGCAAGATTTCCGCCCTGACAAATGTGTGCCGCCATCAGGGCGGGCCGTTGGGAGAGGGCTGCATCAAGGACGGCTTGGTGACGTGCCCGTGGCACGGCTTTCAATATCAGCCGCACGACGGGCGCGCGCCCGCCCCGTTCACTGAACGCATCGCGACCTATCGGGTGAAGGTGGAAGACGGGCGGGTCTATGTCCATCAAACGCCCCTGGCGCCTGGCACGGCTGTGGAGCCGGCGCGCATTGGGATCATGGGTGACATCGAAGGGGCCCAGTCATGAGCGACAAGACACCCGCCGCGACCGCGCAAGCGCTGGCCGCCGGAGTGCGCCCCGGAGTGCGCCCTGGGGCGGGCCCAGGCGCGGCAAAGGGCGCGTTCTTCATTGGCTGGGAGGCCCAATCACCAGCCATAGATCGGCGCACGCTGCTGGCTCTGGCGACCGGGCTTGTGGCGACGGGCGCAGGCGCGGGCTACGGCCTGGCGCGGGCGCAAGACGGACCCGGAGCAGGCTCCTGGGACATGGCCAATGAGCGCGTGTTTTCAGGTCATGTCGCGGTTGACCCCTATCCGCGCCTCATCTCAGGCGACGTCGATACGGGCGGGGCGCTTTTGGTGTGTCCGACCAAGTGCGGGGTGCAGCGCCGGGTGGAGAGCCTGCATGGCGCCCCGGCCCAGATCACCGGAACCTTGCTGGCGCGCGGGCGCCATCGGATGATCGCGGTCAGCGACGCCGACGGCGCGATTGCCGCTGATGACGCCGGACTGCGCATTGATATCGCCGCATCCGGGCAGGACCTGGGCGAGGTGGTCTTGCCTGGCGAAATCCTTGATTCCAAGTGCTGGTTTGGGGCCATGCGCCCTGGGCAGGGCAAGCCGCACAAGGCGTGTGCGGCCTTGTGCGTGCGCTTTGGCATTCCGCCCGCTCTTTACGTGAAAGACGCCGGCGGGGCGGAACACGCCTTTGTCATGGTGCGCCCGGACGGGGCCTCGATCGGGCCAGACGTGCTCGACCTGATCGCTGACCCGGTCACCGTGTCCGGCCGCCTCGTTGCGGTTGCCGAAGGGGTGCGCCTGATCGTCGACCCCAGCGCCATCATCCGGGCGTGACGCTGGCCGAGTCTCAGGTTCAACCACCGGGGCCGGGCGATGTCGTTGCGGCGGCGGAGCGCATCAAGGGCGTGGCCCAGCGCACGCCGCTCCTAGAATTTGCCATCCTCAACGCGGCGACCGGGGCGCGGGTCTTCGTCAAGCCTGAGGGACTGCAACGCACCGGGTCGTTCAAGATCCGGGGCGCGGCCAATCGGATCGCCGCCCTGAGCGATCAAGAGCGCCGCTCCGGCGTGGTGGCGTTTTCTTCTGGCAATCATGCCCAGGGCGTGGCCGAGGCGGCGCGGCTGATGGGCGTTGCCGCGACCATCGTCATGCCGGCAGACGCGCCGCAGGTGAAGACCGACGGTGTTCTGTCGCGCGGGGCCCGGGTGGTGGCCTATGACCGCGACCGTGAAGACCGCGAGGAGATCGCCCGTGCGATCTGTGCTGAGACCGGCGCAACCCTCATCCCGTCCTATGACGACCCGTATGTGATCGCCGGCCAGGGCACGGTGGGGCTGGAGATCGCAGAGGACATGCAGGCGCAGGGCCTGACGCTGGACGCGCTGGTGTGTTGCGCCGGCGGATGCGGGCTGATGTCGGGCATCGCCCTGGGTTTGGAAGCGCGGGGGCTGGCGCCGGCGCTTTACACTGCCGAGCCGGATGGATTCGACGACAGTGCGCGCAGCTGGCGGGCTGGCGCGCGGCGGCTTAATGCGCGCGCAGGCGGCTCGGCGTGCGACGCGCTCTTGTCGCCCAGTCCCGGCGTGTTGCCGTTTGCGATCTTAAACCCTCGCCGCCCCAACGGCCTGGTGGTGACGGATGCTGAGGCGTGGGCCGGCGTTGTCTTTGCCGCGCGGCGATTGGGCCTGGTTCTGGAGCCGGGGGGCGCGGCGGCCCTGGCGGCGGTGCTCCTCGGCAAGGCAGATTTTCGCGGCCGCACCATTGCCGTTGTGACCACCGGATCAAACGTGGATCCCGGCGCCCTGGCGCGCGTACTGGCGCACGGCCCCACGGCGCTCTAAGGCGCCCGCGCCGCGCCTCCCTCCTAGCCGCCGCGGCGAATGTCCGATTCCAGGGTCAAGGGCGCTGAGCCGTCGTTGAGCCGGGCGCGATACACCTGCACGTTCTCCATCAGGCGCTGCACATAGTTGCGGGTCTCTGAGAACGGGATGCTCTCGACCCAATCGATGGCGTCAACGTCGGGGCTGCGCGGATCGCCATAGGCGGAAATCCAGCGTCTGGCGCGCGATGGCCCGGCATTGTAGGCGGCGGCGGCCAGCACGTAGGAGCCGTCAAAATCGTCCAAGAGACCCGCCAGATAGGCCGACCCAAGCTGGATGTTGTAGTCGGTGTCGTCGGTCAGCCAGTTCTTGCGGTAGGGCGCGCCGATCTGCCGGGCGGTGGAGCGTGCTGTTGCAGGCATGATCTGCATCAGTCCGCGCGCGCCGACAGGCGAAATGGCCCGGGTGTAGAACTCGCTCTCCTGACGCATCAGCGCCAGCAGGAAGGCGGCCTCCGGCGCATCACTGGCCAGTTCCGGCAGGGCGATGGTCGGGTAGGCCGCATCCGGCGCGACGATGCCGCGCGCCAGCGCCGACTTGCCCGAACGCGTCGCCACGCCGTCTTGGCCATAGCTGCGCGCGCGCTCGGCCAGAAGGGCGATCTCAGCCGGATCATCCAGCGAATCGTCAAGATGGTAGGCAAAGACGCGGAACAGGTGCACCTCGTGCAACTCCGCCAAGAGCTGCATGGCGCGCACCAGATCGCGCGATTGGAACTGGGTGCGCGCGGCGTCGGAGGGCGCGGCTTGCGGCGGGATGTCGGTGCGCGTGGTTCCGATCCGAAGCGCCGCCAGCTGACCGTAATAGGTGGTCGCGTGGGCGCTGGCCTCTTGGAAGCTGTCGCGCGCGCCGTGTCCGTCGCCCAGCGCCTCGGCGGCGCGGCCGCGCCAGTAGGCGGCGCGCGACTTAGACACGGGCGTGGTGACGCCGGCGGCCAGGCGGTCAAAATGCGGTGCGGCCATCTCCGGCTGGTCGAGCCGGCGCAGGGCGAGCCAGCCAGCCAGGAATTCGGCTTCGGCGAACTGCACGCCGCGCGTCAGCCCTGAATTGGCCGCCAGCCGATAGGCGGTGGCGACGTCGTCGTCGGCCAGGGCGCGGGCGATGTGGATCTTGCGTTCCGACCAGACGCGGGTGCGCGCCTCGTCTGTTGGGATGTCGGCGGGCACGTCCAAAATGAGCGGCAGGGCGTCGTCCCCGCGGCCGGCGCGACGGCGCCACTTGGCGCGCTCAAAGGCCAGGCTCGGCGCGTTCGACAGGGCGTTGGGCACGCGCGTGATGGCGCGGTCAACACCGCGCTCGCGGCCGATCAGGGCGATGCGCGCCTCGGCAAGGCGGCGCTGATCGGCGGACAGATAGCTCAGGAGGGCGCGCGCTGAATTGCGATGCCCTTGCCACAAAAGCGCATCCACGCGCGCCTCGTGGTCAGCCCGGCTCAAGACGCCGGCGTGGCGGCGCGCCACGTCGCGCTGAACCGTCAGCGGCAACAGGTCCGAGCGCCAGGTGGCGCGCAACGCCTCCAGGCCCTCAGAACGCTGGCCGGCCGCCAAGAGCGCTTCGGCTTGGGCAATCTTTCCGCGCCCGGAGCGCGGTGTGCGGGCCTCAAACCAGGCGATGGTCTGCTCAGGTGTAAAGCCCGATGTATCAATCTTGGCTTCCGCTTCGCTCTGAATGACGTTTGTGCGCGGCCACTCCGACAGCTGCACCAGCGCCGCGTCGAGTTCAAAGAACGACATGTCCGGATCAGAAACCGCGCGCCGCCAGAGGATAAGCTTGCGGGCGTCATCGTCGGAGACCTGAGTCTGGGCGTTGGCGACATCCATCCAGCGCCCGTCGTCGGCGGCTTCAAAAGCGATGCGAAGACGGCGCAGATCACTCTCGGCCACCACCTGGGACACGGCGGGCTGTTCGGGTTTGAGACGCGGCGCGGGAACGCTGGCGAGCGCGGGCGCAGCCAGGCCCAAGACCAGGGCCGCCAGGGCGCCCCCAAGAACGGTGGTCCGCACGGCGGCGTGGGCGGCGGTTTGGCCGGCGTTTTCGCCGGTGCGGGGGGCCAAGCCTGAGGTCGCGCCGCACAGGCGCGAAAACAGTCCGAGGCCGTCGCAACGCTTGGCGAACGGGTGGGAGACTGACAGCATGGCTTCTCGCCTCGTGTTCGATTCTTCGGTTCTTAAAGTACGACCTTGCGGCCTGGCGCGAAAGCAGTGCGTTTGCGCCTGGCCATTCCGCCGCGTAGTGTCCCGCCGTTCTCGCAAAGGCCAGGCCAGCACCTCATGTTTCACGGATCGATTCCCGCCCTGGTGACCCCATTTCGCGACGATGGCGTCGACACGGACGCGTTCGCCGCGCTGGTTGAGCGCCAAATCCGCGCTGGCAGCGCCGCCCTGGTTCCGTGTGGCACGACTGGCGAATCTGCGACGCTCTCCATTCAAGAGCATGACGGCGTGGTTGCGACCTGCGTTGAAGTTGCCGCCGGCCGCACGCCTGTGATCGCCGGCGCCGGCTCAAACGACACGCGCGTGGCGATCGCGCACGCCCGACACGCCAAAGCCGTGGGTGCTGACGCAGTTCTGGTGGTCTCGCCCTACTATAACAAGCCCGATCAGGCGGGTCTCTACGCCCATTTCGAAGCCATCAACGACGCCGTCGATATCCCCGTGATCGTCTACAATATTCCATCGCGATCAGGGGTGGATATCAGCGTTGAGACCTTGGCGCGCCTGTCGCGCCTGCCCAACATTGTTGGCGTCAAGGACGCAACCGCAAGCCTGGTGCGCAGTGCGCGCGACCGGGCGGCGTGCGGGGCGCAGTTTGCCCGTTTATCAGGTGAAGATCCGACGGCGCTGGCGTTCTTGGCGCATGGCGGTGTCGGCACCATCTCTGTGACGGCCAATGTGGCGCCCAGCCTGTGCGCCGCCTTTCACGCCGCCGCCCTCGCGGGCGACTACGCCAAGGCCCTAGAACTGCATGATCGGCTGATGCCGTTGCACGAGGCGCTGTTTTGCGCGCCCAATCCTGGTCCCACGAAGTACGCCCTGTCGCGCATGGGCCTGTGCTTGCCCGATCAGCGCTTGCCGCTGGTCGCCATCTCAGACGCCGCGCGGGCCCAAGTCGACGCGGCGATGGAGGCGGTCGGCGTACTTGACGCCGAAGCCCAGCCGGTCGTTTAGACCATGGCCGAGCCCCGACTCGTCGCCGAGAATCGGCGCGCGCGCTACGATTATGCGATCGAGGACACCATCGAGGCCGGGCTGATGCTGGTCGGCACCGAGGTTAAGTCGCTGCGCGTGGGGCGGGTGAACATCGCGGAAAGCTACGCGTCTGCAGAAGACGGCGCCATCTATCTGATCAACGCCAATATTCCCGAATATGGGCCGGCAAACCGCTTCAATCACGAGCCAAAGCGCCGTCGCAAGCTGTTGCTCAAGCGCCGCGAGATCGGCCGCCTTGTGGGCGCGGTGCAACGCGAAGGCCGCACGCTGGTGCCCCTGAAGCTCTACTTTAACGAGCGCGGGATCGCCAAAATTCTGATCGGGTTGGCGACCGGCAAGAAGCAGCACGACAAGCGCGACACCGAACAAAAGCGTGATTGGCAGCGCCAGAAGGCGCGCATCATGCGCGATCGCGGCTAAACGGCTTGGATCTCCCCCGCGCGCTCGGCGCTTCGTTTAAGGCAGATCAGCGAGCCGTGCGCGGGCGCTGGCGAGCACCGCCTCCAACATGTCGTAGGTCAACCGGCCGGTGTTCATGTTGTAGCGTGAGCAGTGATAGCTATCGATCAGCGTGACCGGGCGATCCGCCACGCGCACGGCGTGGGTGGCGGCGTGTGCAAACACTGCGTCTTTGAGCTTGATGTTCAATGCCCGCAGCGTGTTGTCGTGAGCAATCCGGCCGAGCGCGACGATGATTTCTAAGCGCGGCATGTGCGCCAGGCGGGACGCCAGAAACGGCCGGCAGGCGTTCATCTCTGCGCCGGTCGGCTTGTTTTGCGGCGGCAGGCAGCGCACGGCGTTGGTGATCATGCAGTCTAACAGACGCAGCCCGTCGTTGGCGTGTGCGCCGTACGCGCCGGTGGCGAATCCGGTGGCGAGCAAGGCGGGATAGAGCACGTCGCCCGCCCCGTCGCCGGTGAACGGCCGTCCCGTGGCGTTGGCGCCGTTGCGCCCCGGCGCCAAGCCCCCGATCACCACGCGCGCCTCGTCACGGCCGAACGCGGGCACCGCGCCGTTAAACCAGCCTGGCTCGGCGGCCTGGTTGGCGCGCCGGGTCTCCACAAGACGCGGACACAGGTCGCACTCGCGATCTGGTTCGGGTGGGACGGCGCGTGTCGCCGGCGCGATGGGCATGTTTGATCCGCGCTAGAGTTCGTCTTCTTCGTCGTACTCGTCTTCATCTTGGCGCGCGTCAGCCGCCGACCGCCGACTGGCGGGGCCTGACGCGCTGTCGCGACCAATCATCCGCAGCAGGTCCGCCAACTCGATGAAGGTGTCGGCCTGGCGGCGCAAATCATCGGAAATCACAGGCGTGTCGCCTTTCAGCGTGGAGACCACGCTCACCCGCACGCCGCGTCTTTGGACCGCCGCCACGAGGGGGCGAAAATCTCCGTCGCCGCTGAACAAGATCGCATGGTCAAGCCAGGCGGACGCCTCCAGCATGTCCACCGCAATCTCGATGTCCATGTCGCCCTTGACGCGGCGATTGCCGTGCTGATCGGTGAAGGTGCGCGCCGTCTTCGTGACCAGCGTGAAGCCATTGTAGTCCAGCCAGTCGACAAGCGGCCGGATCGGAGAGAACTTGTCGCCGTCTTCGATCAGCGCCGTGTAGTAGGCCGCCCGCATCAGCCGTCCGCGCTTGCGGAATTCTTCCAAGAGGCGGCGATAGTCGATGTCGGCGTCCAGCGCCCGCGCCGCAGAGTAGAAATTGGCGCCGTCAATAAACAGACCGATGCGCTCGTTGGGATAAAAGCTCACGGAGGAAATCCTTTTGATGCAAGCAATGGCTTTCGACAATCGGACCAGCATATGGGGCGCCCGGTCGTGATTCGCGAGTGTTTCGTTGCGCTTGGTTCGAACCGATCGTGGCGCGGGGCGCCGCGCCGCACCGTGATTATGGACGCCATGGCCGCTCTTGAAGAGGTGGGCCAGGTGCGCGCCCGGTCCGGTCTGTGGCGCTCTCCAGCATGGCCGGACCGCACCCGGCCAAGCTATGTCAACGCCGTCGTGCGTCTGACATGCCCGCACGATCCAGCCTCTCTGTTGGCCGAATTGCACGCCATAGAGGCGGCATTTGGCCGCGAGCGCACGACCGAGCGCTGGGCGGATCGCACGCTCGATCTGGATCTCATCAGTGTTGGCGACGTGGTGGTGGACGAGACGGCGTCCGACGGCCTGACCTTGCCGCACCCGCGCATCAGCGATCGCGCCTTTGTGCTCCTTCCCCTCAAGGATGTCGCGCCTTTGTGGACGCACCCGGTGTCGGGCCGCAGCGTTCAAGCCTTGATCGACGATCTGAGCGCGCAGGCGCGCGAAGGGGTGAAGCGCACCCAGACGCCGGCCGCGCGCGCGCCGGTGTTCGCCGCAGAAGAGGACGCGTCGGATCACCGAGCGCTCAGCGGCCCGCGTCCGCATGGCGGCGCCACGTGAGCGCGCGTCGCGCGACCAGCTTGGCGGCCCAACTCGCAAACGACTTGGCCGACTATGATGGACGCGCCGTCACGATCTTGTCTGAGGCTGAGGCCCGCCACGGCGCACACCCCGACTACGTCGACGCCCTGTGCGTGCTGATCGCCCAGGAGGCGCGCCTCCTGCAAGAGGCGGCCACCTGGCTGATCAAGGCGCGCCTGGAGGTCCACGGCGCCCCGACGGCGCGCGACAGTGCGCGTGTCTGCGCTGCGGCCCTGGTGCTGGCGCGGCCTGACGCCCCGTGGCAGGCGGTTTTACACATCCTGCAATGTGCCCAAGCGCTGGCGCCACCGGCGGGCCAGGACGGGCGTGACGCCCTGGTTCAGATTGCGCAGGCGCATGAGACCCATTCTCGTCCCTTCGTGCGCGCCTGGGCGATGGACGCCCTGTGCGCCTGCGCGCAGCTTGACCCCAAGTTTGCAGCCGACGCCGCGCGCGCTCTTGCCCAGGCCGAGGCGGATCCCGCAGCGTCGGTGCGCGCCCGAGCCAGGCGATGGGCGTCGGGCCAGAAGTGACTTGCGAACGGGCGAGGTGCGGCGCCACGGTGCGCACAATCCGATCCGCCTGGCTGATCCGCCTGGCTGATCCGCCTGGCGGATCGCCCCCTATCTGTTCGCCCCCTTCTGAACGCCGCCCCCGTCTGAAAACGCCCAACACTGGAGAAGCGCCATGAAAACGCGCGCCGCCGTCGCTTTCGAAGCTGGAAAGCCGCTTGAAATCACTGAAGTCGACTTGGAAGGACCACGCGCAGGCGAAGTGCTGGTGGAGATTAAGGCCACGGGCGTGTGCCACACAGACGCCTTCACGCTTTCAGGCGACGACCCCGAGGGCGCATTTCCCGCGATTTTGGGCCATGAGGGAGCCGGCGTCGTGCTGGAGGTTGGCGCCGGGGTCACCAGCGTGGCGCCGGGCGATCATGTGATCCCGCTCTACACGCCAGAATGCCGCGAATGCGACTATTGCCTGCATCCCAAGACCAACCTCTGTCAAAAGGTGCGCGCCACCCAGGGCCAGGGGCTGATGCCCGACGGCACGTCGCGCTTTTCCCTCAATGGCAAGCCGCTCTTGCACTACATGGGCACCTCGACCTTCGCCAATCATACGGTTCTGCCCGAAATCGCTGTGGCGAAGGTCCGCTCGGACGCCCCATTCGACAAGATTTGCTACATCGGCTGCGGCGTCACCACCGGCGTGGGCGCGGTCATGTTCACCGCCAAGGTTGAGCCCAATACGGCCTGTGTCGTGTTTGGCTTGGGCGGCATCGGGCTGAACGTCATTCAGGGGCTGAAGCTGGTGGGCGCGCGACAGATCGTCGGCGTGGACATCAATCC
>CAYGQB010000081.1:6520-12172 GCA_964351895.1 uncultured Caulobacterales bacterium | reverse complement strand
GCGCGCGCCGAGTTGGCGCCGCGCGCGGCCGTGTGGACAAGCGAAGACGAAACGCTGGAGGCGCGCGCGCGCGCCTATCTCGACATCAACTGCGCGCATTGCCATTCCAATGTCGGGCCGGCCGACACCTCCGGCTTGTGGCTCACGCCTGAGACGCCGCACGGCCCGGCGCTGGGCGTGTGCAAGCCGCCAATCGCAGCCGGTTCGGGCTCGGGCGGGCTCGACTATGACATCGTACCAGGCCATCCAGACGCCTCCATCCTCGCCTATCGCATGCAAACTGACGCCATCGACGAGCGCATGCCCGAGCTGGGGCGTTCGGTGAGCCACATCGAAGGCTTGGCGCTGGTGCGCGACTGGATCACGTCACTGGACGGGGCGTGCGGCGCGGGCTGAGCCCGCCGCGCCTCGCCGCAGCAATGAGAACCCGCGCGTGCGGGTTGGAAAAGGACACGGGGTTATGAAGTCTCTCACCGCAGCACGCAGCGCGCCGCGCCTTAGCCTGAGGCCGGGGATGACCGGGGGGCAGGTTGGCGCGCTGGTCGGGGCCCTGGCGCTCCTGGTGTCGGCGTGCAGTTCGCGCACGCCTGAGGCCGCCGCCCCAACACCGGATCCCGTCAGCCTGCGCACCGTGGCGCAAGGCCAGGTGACGGGCCTTGGCCATGACGTCGGCGCGCATGAGTGGCGCAACATCCCGTTTGCCGCGCCGCCAGTGGGCGCGTTGCGGTGGCGCGCCCCGCGACCGGCGGCGGCTTGGGACGGGGTGCGAGAAAGCTATGCGCAGCCTGAGTGGTGCGTGCAGCGGACCAACCGGCTGGACATGGCCTATGATCTGGATGCCGGCACGGTGGCCGGCTCTGAAGACTGCCTTTATCTCAACGTCACGGCGCCTGCGATGAGCGCGGCTGAGGCGGCCGACGCGTCTCTGCCAGTGATGGTGTGGATTCACGGCGGCGGCAACGTGTGGGGACGGGCCGAGCAGTACCGCACCCAGACCCTGTCGGCGCGAGAAAACGTGATCGTGGTGACGCCGCAGTATCGGCTCGGCTCGCTGGGCTGGTTTGCTCATCCCGCCCTGCGCCAGACGGCCCCGACGCCTGACGACGCCACCGCCAACTTCGCCCTTCTGGACATGATCGCGGCTCTTGAATGGGTGCGCGAGAACGCGGCCGCCTTTGGCGGCGACCCGGCGCGCGTCACTGTGTTTGGCGAAAGCGCGGGCGGCCACAATGTCGCCAGCCTGCTTGCCAGTCCGCGGGCGGCGGGCCTGTTTCACCGCGCCATCATCCAAAGCGGGTCTTTTGAATCGGTGACCTTGGAGGAGGCGGAAGACGGCTCTGAGCTTCAGCCCAATGGCGCCAACGCGGTTGTGGCGGGGGTTTTATCGGCGCGCGGCCAGGCGCCCGATTTTGCCTTGGCGGACGGCCCGCAAGACGTGGTCGATGCGCTGCACGGCTTTGGCGTTGATGAGATCTTCGCCGCCTATGGCCTGGGCGAAGACGATTTTGTCGACCCGCCGCGCGTCATCGCAGACGGGGTGACGCTGCCGCAGGCGGGCCTCCTGACGCCGCTGGTCACGCCGGCGGGGTTTAACGCCGTGCCGGTGATGACCGGCGCCAATCGCGACGAAACCAAGCTCTTCAATCTGCTTGACGAGCGCTTCGCGACGGCCACCTTCGGGCTCTTGTATCGGGCCAGAGACGCCGACTTCTACGAATCAGTTTCGCACCATCAAAGCTGGATGTGGAACGTCGACGCGGTCGACACGCCGGCCACCTTGATGACCGCAGGCGGGCACGCGGACGTGTTTGCTTATCGCTTTGAGTGGGACGAGCAGAGCCGCGTTCTGTGGTCTGACTTCTCTCAGCTCTTGGGCGCCGCGCACGGTCTGGAGATCCCGTTCGTGTTTGGCGATTTCAACTTCTTGGGGCGCGGCGACGCGGTGGTCTTCACCAAAGATAATGAAGAGCCGCGCCGGGCCCTGTCGGACGCCATGATGCGCCACTGGGCCAACTTTGCCCGCGACGGCGATCCAGGCGCGGTCAACGGCTTGGCGTGGGAGCGCTGGAGCCCGTCGGCCCCGCAGCGCATCATCTTTGACACGGCGGCGGACGGCGGCGTGCGCATGGAGCCCGGCGCAACCACGCCCGACGAGGTGATGGCGAGCTTGGCGGCTGATGCGCGCCTAGCCGACGGGGCTGAGCGGTGCGCGGCGCTAGAGCACATGATTGAGTGGCGCGACACGCTGAACGCGCAGCGCGCGGACTTTGCAGACGGGGCCTGCGGGGCGGCGGGCGCTGCACAAGAAGGCGCAAGCTTGGGAGGCACGCGATGATGCGGGTCCTTGTCGCGCTGGTGGGGCTGATCGTCGCCGCCGCGCTCGTCTTTGCCGGCTGGTTCTATCGGCCCTGGTCGGAGTATTCGCCCGCCGAGGTGTCTCGTCTGGCTGACGCGACCGAGTTCGTCTCCGCCTTTCGCTCAATGGACGAGATCTTTCCGTTCCAAGAGCTAACGCCCGCCGCCCAGCCGGTGACCAGTCCGCGCACCAACGTCTTGGACATTGGCGCGGTGACGTATCAATGGGAGGGCGCGACCAAATCGCTCGACACCCTGATGCAGGAGGCTGAGGTCACCGGCGTTCTGGTGCTTAAGAGCGGCGTCGTGGTCGGCGAGACCTATCGTCTGGAGGCGGACGCTGAAACCCGCTTCACCTCCTGGTCGGTCGCCAAGAGCTTCGTGGCCACCCTCATCGGCATGGCCTTGCACGAGGGGCTGATCGACAATCTGGACGACCCGGCGGCCAAGTACGCGCCGCAGTACGCCGACAGCGATCTGGGCGCCACCAGCCTGCGTCACCTTCTGATGATGTCGGCGGGGCTTGAATTCAACGAAGACTATTTCGCCGACGATTCCGACATTCGTCCGCTGTTCTTCAATGTCTTTATCAATGGCCGCAACGTGGACCGCGAAGTCGGCAAGATCCGACGTGATCGGGTGGCGGGCGCTGATCTGCACTATACCTCGCCCAACACCCAGGTGCTGGCGGCGGTGGCGCGCGGCGTCTATGGCGGGCGCCTGAGCGACGTGGTGCAGGCCAAGCTGTGGGAGCCTTTGAACATGGCCGGGGCGGCGACCTGGTCGCAGAACGTGCCCGGCGAAAAGGGCATGGCCATTGGCTACTGTTGTCTCAATGCGCGCCTGGAAGAATACGCCCGCTTCGGGCTTCTCTACGCCCAAGACGGCTTGTGGAACGGGGCGCGCCTGTTGCCCCGCGCCTGGGTGGAGCAGGCGACCACGCCGCGCGCCTCGTTCATGGAGCCGGATGCGACCTATCCCGACGAGGGGTACGGGCTGCACTTCTGGGTCCCGCGCGGCTATGACGGCGAAAGCTACGCCGCCGGCGTGTACGGCCAGTACATCTGGATCGACCGGCGCTCCAACACCGTGGTGGCCGTCTCCGCCGCCGATCCGACTTGGGGCCCGCGCGGCAATGAGTGGATCGACGCGTTTCGGGCTTTGGTCGCCGCCGCCCAGCCGCCCGCGTCACAAGAGGACCCTTCGTGAGCCGACCCGCCGCCAGCACGCCTGACATCTATGACTATGTGATCGTGGGCGCCGGCTCGGCCGGCTGCGTTGTCGCCAATCGGCTGAGCGCCGACCCCGACGTCAGCGTCTGCCTTTTGGAGGCGGGCGGCTCTGACGACCGCGTCGCCATCCGCACGCCCATGCTCTTGCAACAGGCCATGACAACCCCGGCCATCAACTGGGACTTCTGGACCACCCACCAAGAGCATCTCAACGCGCGCAAGCTCTACTGGCCGCGCGGCAAGACGCTGGGCGGCTCAACCTCGATCAACGCCATGCACTACATGCGCGGCGCGCCGGCCAACTTCGATGAGTGGGAGAGCCTCTACGGGGCCGAGGGCTGGACCTGGGAGGCGGTGCTGGCCGCCTTCAAGGCGGTTGAGAACAACGCTGAAGGCGGCGACGCATTGCGCGGCGTCGGCGGCCCGCTGCACGTGCAAACCATCGCCCCGCTCAATCCCTTGACCGAGACCTTCCTTGAGGCGGCCGGCGAGTTGCAGCTGGCGCGCAACCTCGACTTTAACGGCCCCAGCCAAGACGGCGTCGGCGTCTATCAGGTGACCCAGAAGGGGCCGCGCCGGTGGAGCGCGGCGGACGCCTTCTTGCGCCCGGCGCTGGCGCGCGACACGCTGACGGTGAAAACCAACGCCTACACCCGCCGCGTCATTCTGGACGGCGACCGGGCGGTCGGCGTGGAGGCCGAGATCGACGGCGCGCACGCCACCGTGTTGGCCCGGCGCGAGGTCATCTTGTGCGGCGGCGCGATCAATTCGCCTCAGCTCTTGATGCTGTCGGGCGTCGGCGATGCAGCGCACCTGCGCGAGGTCGGCGTGTCGCCCGTCGTCGACCTGCCGGGCGTCGGGGCCAATCTGCAAGACCACCTCGACGTGATGTCGCAAATCCGCACGCGGTCGGCGCAGTCCATCGGCTATTCTTGGCGGCGCGCCCCCAAGCTCGCGGGCGACGTTCTGCAGTGGATGGCGCGCGGCGACGGCGACTTCACCGTCAATCCCATACAGGGCGGCGGCTTTGTGCGCTCGTCCCAGGTCGCCCGGTCCACGCCCACCGGAGACCTGCCAGACATTCAGCTGGTGTTCGTGCCTGCGCTTTCGGCCCCGCATGGGCGCGAGACCAAGCTGGGCCATGGGGTCACGCTGCACGCCTGTCAGCTCTATCCCAAGAGCCGGGGCCACATCCGCCTGGCCTCCAGCGACCCCGCCGACGCCCCGGTGATCGACCCTCAGTACTGTTCGGATCCCTTCGACATGGAGGTGATGGTCGACTGCTATGAGATCACCCGTCGGATCCTAGAGGCGCCGGCCTTTGCCGACGAGCGGGTGGAGGAAACCCTGCCAGGGCCAAGCTTGCGCTCGCGCGAGGCCTTGGCCGACGCAGTGCGCGCCAACGCCGAAACGCTGTATCATCCCACCAGCACCTGCGCGATGGGAACCGGCGATCTGGCGGTTCTGGACGCCCGCTGCCGGGTGCGCGGCGTGTCGGGCCTGCGCGTGGTCGACGCCTCGGCCATGCCGCGCCTCATCGGCGGCAACACCAATGCGCCGACCATCATGCTCGCCACCCGGGCGAGCGCCATGATCTTAGAAGACGCCGGCTAGGCCAGACCGGCGGCGCGGCGAAAGGAGCCGACCATGAGCGACATTGAAACGCGCCAAATCGAACGCCTGAAAACCCTGTTTGAGGCGCAGAAGACCGCGTTCGCCAACGCCCCCATTCGTTCGATCGCCGAACGCCAGGCCGACTTGCGCAAGATCGAAGACCTGGCGCGCACCCACGCCGACGCCTTCGCGGCTGCGATCTCTGAAGATTTTGGCGGCCGGTCGGCGGCCGAAACCAAGGTGGCTGAAATGGCGGTTGTGGTCATGGAGGCCAAGCACGCGCGCAAGAACGTTGCGCGCTGGGCCCGGGCGCGGTCGGCTCCGGTGGGGCTCAACATGAAGCCCGCCAACGCCTATGTGCGGCGCGACCCCAAGGGCGTCGTGGGCGTCATTTCGCCGTGGAACTACCCTGTCAACTTGGCCCTGGCGCCGATCGTGGCCGCGCTGGCCG
>CAYGQB010000081.1:0-6510 GCA_964351895.1 uncultured Caulobacterales bacterium | reverse complement strand
AGCCATCTGAGCTGACGCCGCGCACCTCTCAGCTTCTGCACGAGTGCTTGTCGGAGGCGTTTGACGACAATCATGTCGCCGTGGTGCAGGGCGGGCAGGCGGTTGGCGAGGCGTTCTCGGCCACGCCGTTCGACCATCTGTTCTACACCGGCTCCACCCAGGTCGGGCGCATCGTGGCCCAGGCGGCGGCGGCCAACTTGACGCCTTTGACGCTGGAGCTGGGCGGCAAGTCGCCGGTCATCGTCTTGCCGGACTATCCGATCAATGATCTGGCCGCGACCCTGGCGTGGGGCAAGTACATGAACGCCGGCCAGACCTGCGTGGCGCCC
Organism: uncultured Caulobacterales bacterium; assembly: GCA_964351895.1. Classification (GTDB taxonomy): domain Bacteria; phylum Pseudomonadota; class Alphaproteobacteria; order Caulobacterales; family Maricaulaceae; genus CAYGQB01. The sequence continues at coordinate 6,181 of CAYGQB010000081.1, read as the reverse complement.
GACTATGTTCTGGCTCCGCGCAGCCAGGCGCGCGCCATCGGCGAGGCCGTGCTGGCCGCCGCCGCCGTTCAGCACCCGGCGCCTGAGACCAGCCCCGACTACACCGCCATTGCCGCTGATCGCCACTATGAGCGCCTGACGGCGCTGGTTGATGAAACCCGGGCGGCCGGCGCTGAGGTCGTGTCCACGCCGCACGATGCGGCGGCTGCGGCGGCTGCGCGCAAGATCGCCCCAACAGTGGTCTATGACCCGCCGCTCGACGGCCGGCTGATGCGCGAAGAGATCTTCGGGCCGATTTTGCCCATCATCAGCTATGACAGCCTTGAAGAGGCCGTGTCCCTGGTCAATGAGCGCGAGCGGCCGTTGGCGCTCTACGTCTACGCCAAGAGCCGGGGGGCGGCGCGCGCCGTCCTGGACGCGACCTTGTCGGGCGGGGCCTGTGTCAACGCCACCATGCTCCACCTCGGCGTTGAGGAGCTGCCGTTCGGCGGCGTGGGCGCGTCCGGCCAAGGCGCCTATCACGGCGAGGCGGGCTTCCTCACCTTCACCCATCAGCGCTCGGTTCTGGAGGCGCCGCGCTGGCACCCCAGCCGGCTGTTGGCGCCGCCGCACGGCAAGCTGCACAAGATGATTACGGACCACCTTTTGCGGGGATAAGTCGGCCCCGCCGTGGGAAGGATCGCGCTCACGCAGGCGTGACCCGCGAAGAGCTAGCCAAGCACACCTGATGCGCACATATGACCACAAGATGCGCGTCTAAGACCACCCAATGCGCGCCTTAGACCAGGCCAGGCGCGCCTCATCGGGTCTAAGGCGCGCAGTGATGAGAGGTTTGTCATGATCACGCTTTACACGGCGGCGACGCCGAATGGACACAAGGCGTCCGTGACACTAGAAGAGCTCGGCTTGCCCTATAAAGTGCACGCCTTGGAGCTGTCCGCCGGTACACAGAAAGAGGACTGGTACACCAAAATAAACCCCAATGGCCGGATCCCCGCGATTGTGGATCATGAGGACAATGATTTCTCGGTCTTTGAGTCTGGCGCAATCATGATCTATCTGGCCGAAAAGGCCGGAAAGCTGTTGCCCGCCGATGCTGAAGGACGCAGCCGCGTGATCCAGTGGCTCATGTTTCAAATGGGCGGACTTGGTCCCATGATGGGTCAGGCGAATGTCTTCTATCGCTATTTTCCAGAAAAGATTGAACCGGCGATCAAGCGTTACCAGAATGAATCGCGCCGTCTTTTGGAAGTGCTGAACACTCAGTTGACGAATAACGCCTACTTGGCTGGTGATTACTCTATTGCCGATATCGCCAACTTCTGCTGGGCGCGCACCACTCGCTGGTCGGGCGTGTCGATTGACGGTCTGGATGCGCTTCAGCGCTGGCTAGACGATATCGAAGAGCGGCCGGCAGTTCAGGCTGGACTCAAGATTCCGTATGATGTGCGCGATAAGTTGAAAGACGAGAAGAGCGCAAAAGACACATTCATCAAAGGCGCGCAAAAGATTGTCACGACCGGAGAGAGCTAAGGCGGATTCGAGCACCTAAATTGGAGTATAGAGCCTATCCGGCAGGCGGTTCATTTGTTCCACTGTTGGCTGACAGCTCAAGCGCATGCACCAGTGCGGAGACCTGCGCGACGCCGAATGAAATAAAGTCTTCACTCAATTCTGCGGTGTCTTTTTCGATCACCTGATAGTCGACAATTTTGACTGAAACAATCCAGTAGTTGATCGCAATTTCTCGCAAAAGTTGCGGGTCGACGCGGTCGGCCTGGCCACGCATCGCTACCCAGGCGCGCAGGAGTTCGGTCAGGGTGTCGACCGTTTCATTGCGCTTCTCGACATAGTCGGCCCGCAGCTTGTCGTCTTCGCGGAGAATAGACACAAGCTCAATGAAGAAGAACCGGTATTTCCAGAGAATGCGCACCCAGTCTTGACCGAGTTTCAATTGCGCATCTTTAGACCGCGCTGTTTCTTCTACGCCCGACCAGAGCTGGTCAATTTCATGTGCGATCCGTTCCCAGATCGCGGAGATGACACCAGGCTTGTTTGGAAAATGATAGTAAAGATTTCCCGAGCTGATGCCTGCGGTGTCTGCAATCTTGTTGCAGGACACACGCGACGCCCCGTTTGCATTAAAGAGTTCGATCGCCGTATCAAGTATGAGGGCGCGTGTTTTTTCCGCCTTCGTTTTTCGAGGCGGCGACACACTGAGCTTGTTTTTCGGCAACGCCTGAGATTTGGGCATATTTACCAATAGGTGTTTGGAAGAAGCCCGGCTAGGGACCATCGGGGAGCGGAATGTATTCGCTTTCCCCGTCGGGCAGGGTGAAGGGTGTATCCACCCAATTGGCCGCTGCGGACGCGGCCCAGTCGCGCTTGGCGGCCTCGATTGCGGCCGGGTCAGAGTGCACGAAATTCCACCACATGGTGCGCGGCCCGTCGAGCGCAGCGCCGGCCAAGAGGACGGCGTGGGCTCCGCCGGGACCAGCTGTGACGCGCGCGGCGGCGCCGGGCGCGACGACGCCCATGGTTGCGGGCGCCAACACCTCGTCGCCGATCGCAACCTCGCCCTCCAACACATAGACGGCGCGCTCGGGGTAGGCGTCGGGCAAGGCCAGTTCCGCGCCGGCCGCCATGCGCAGATCGGCAAAGGCGCAGGGGTGCGAAACGTGCGCTGGCGCTGCAAGGCCAAAGGCCTCGCCGAGGATCAGGGTGATCTGCGTATCATTTTGGATTGTTTGGGGAATGCCGCCGGCTGATATGTGCTGAAAGCGCGGTGGATCGGCTTCATGCGCCTGGGGAAGGGCCATCCATATCTGCAAGCCGTAGAGCCGGTGACCGGCGGCTCGAACGGCCGCACTCGTGCGCTCTGAATGGGTGACGCCGCGCCCCGCCGTCATTACATTGAGCGCCCCTGGGCGGATCGAAACATGGGCGCCAACCGTGTCGTGGTGGGTCAGTTCGCCGTCATAGAGCCAGGTCACCGTGGCCAGGCCAATGTGCGGGTGCGGGCGCACGTCCACACCCTCACCAGGGGCAAACTCGCTCGGGCCCATCTGGTCGAGAAACACAAACGGCCCAACCGCGCGCTGGCCAGCGACCGGCAAGACGCGCTGGACGGTAAATCCCCCTAAATCGCGCGCCCGCGGCGTGATGCGACGCACCAGCTGCGTCATGGCTGCGCCTGCGACGTCAGCGGTCGGGCCTCGCCGGTCTCCAGCATGGTCCGCACCTCGTTTGGAAGCGCCAAGGCGCCCGCCGCCACAGCTGCGTTGGCGTAGCGTAGGTTATTGGCGGGCAACGGAAAATCGGTCGGGTTAAGCGGCGCGTCGACTGACATCAGACCGCACGCCCAGTCGCCGGTGATGTAGAACGGATAGGCCACCAGCATCGGCTTGAAATGGGGCCACAGCCCGTCCAAACGGTGCAGCAGGCGGGCCAGGGAGTCGCGATAGAAAACCGGGCTGCCCAGGACCTGCGCCGCCACCCCGCCAGGGCGCAGCGCGCGCTTCAAGCTGGCGTAGAAGGCGTCCGTCGCAAGCGGAGAAGCGACTTCAGAATCAACGGCTTCGTCGCACACGTCGGTGGAATCGATGATCACCAGATCAAAGGCGTTTTCCTGGTCGGCGAGATAGGCCGCCCCATCGCCGACCCGGATCTCCACGCGCGGATCGTCAAGCCCTTTGGTGAGACTGGGAAACCACTTGCGCGCGACCTCAATCACCGCCCCGTCCAATTCGGCCAAAACGATGCGTTCAAGGTCAGGTCGCTTGACCAGTTCGGTCACACAGCCGCCGTCGCCGCCGCCGATGACCAGCACTGATCGCGGCTCCTTCACACAGGCCAGCGGCGTGTGCGTCATCATCTCATGGTAAACGTGATGGGTGTGATCGGTGAGCATCGTCAGCCCATCAATCAGCATCACACGGCCGTGCAGCGCGGTTTCGATCACGCTGATGTCCTGGAACTCAGACCGCACCGCGTCCAAGACTTCTGTGGCTTCGTAATAGCCCCCAAACGAGGCGTCGTGGGCTTCGAATATGCGTGTTGTCGTCATCTTAGATCATTCCTCGGCGCGCCAAGCCGATGGGCTCTGGGCGGTCTGCGTCAAAGGCCAGAACAATGTTGCGCGGGTTGCGCGCAACCTCTTGGTAGCCGTGCGCGAACGCCAGTTCCACACAGTTGATTTTCCATGTCTTGGATAGGGTTTCCATGACCATCAGACTGGGGAAGCGGCGACGCGGAGCCTGCTCAAAGAAGGCCGGCAGGACGCGGTCTTCTGCGCCTTCAATGTCGATCTTGATCGCGTCGGCGCGCTCGACTTCGTAGAAGTCCATAAGGTCCAACAGGCCCACGGTCGGCACGGTCACGCCGCCGGAGCCAGGCGCGGCCTTGGGTGCGCCGGACCGGGAGATCGAACTGGCGCCGCGGTTGGCGTGGGCGATGGTCAGCGTGGTCTCGCCAGGCCCTTCGGCCAGGGCGACGTCCGCGTGGCGCACATTGGCAAAGCCGTTGGCTGCGATGTTGAACGCCAAGCGCTCTTTCATCCCAGGCTGAGGCTCAACGGCGATGATGACCGCGTTTTTTGGCGCGCGGGAGGCCACGAACAGCGAATACAGGCCAGAGTTTGCGCCGATGTCGATGAAGGTGAAGGCCGGAGTGATGACGTCGGCGATGGCTTCGCGCTCCATCACGTCCCAGACGTCGGGGAAAAACAGGGCCCGCTTGTCGGCCAAGTTGTCTTTGGGGTGAAAGCGCACGCGGGTCCCATAGGCCATCTCGTCGATCGGCCGCGACAGGCCGGCCAGCATGATGTTGCGCGCCAGGGATGCGCTGAGGCGTCCCAGACCCTGCGCAGGCGCGGCGCGCGTATGGCGCAAAAGCGCGCGCTGAAAGCCGCTTGGCGCGTAGGCGCCCCAGTCCGGCGCCTCGCTTGCCGGCGGCCCGCCTGACCCCTTGCCCGCCCCCTTGCCCGACGCCTTGCCCGGCCTCGGCCCAGGCGCGCCGCCGGGCGTGGAGGACACCACAGGCCCGCTCATGCCAGGTCAGCCTCGATCGCGTCCCAAAACAAGGCCGCCGCGTCGACCCCGCGCAGCGCCATCAGCGGGCGGATGCCGGTCGGCGAGGTCACATTGACCTCCGTCAGGCGCTCTCCGATGAGATCAAGCCCGATGAAGGTGAGGCCAAAGCGCTTCATCTCGACAATCACGTCCTCGCAGATTGCCTGTTCGCGGGCGCTGAGCTCGGTGTCGGCCGCGGCCCCGCCGACCACCAGGTTGGAGCGAAAATCAGAGGCGTCGGGCAGGCGCGCAAACCCGCCGGCGATCTTGTCGCCCATGATGATCACGCGCTTGTCGCCCTCAAAGACCTCGGGAAGAAAGCGTTGCACCATCACCGGTTCGCGCAATTCGTCGAGGAACAGATCGAGGATGGCGTTGGCCGTCATGCCCGCCGAGGTCAGCCGCACCACGCCAAAACCGCCGTTGCGATAGATCGGCTTGAGCACCACGTCCTTGTGCGCGTCCACAAACGCCAAGATGCGCGCCCGATCTTGAGTGACCAGGGTTTCGGGCATGTGTTTCAGGAGCGGCGGTGACATCAGCTTCTCGCCGAACGTCAACAGGCCGCGCGCCGAATTGACGACGTGGGTACGTTCCTCCAGCGCCGCCAAGAGATGCAAGAGCAGCGTGAAATTGGCGTCGATCGGCGGGTCTTTGCGCATGATGATGACGTCATAGGCGTCGAGCCGCGCCTCTTCGTAGTCCGCCAGCGAGAGGGCGTGGGTCTGCGGGGCGACGGCGGTCACCTCAGCGGTCAGGGCGAACTCAGCGTCGTTGGCGCGCCAAATGCGGGCCGGGTCCGTGAACGCCACCGCGTGGCCGCGAGTCAGGGCGCTTTGGGCCAGGGCAATCGACGAATCGCCCGCCGGATTTAGTTGATCGACAGGGTCGGCAAGGATGCAAACAGACAAGGCCATGGGGCCAACGCGCTCCAAAGTCGCACAAGCGGCAGGCCCGCTCACAGTCGATCAGGCAGACCAAATGCGCACGCGAAGGTCAAGCCGAAGTACCGGCGGCGGGTGGGCGTGTGCGACGATGGAGGGGGGGCTTACGCGGGTGCGTCGGGGCTGGGATCGTCGATGTGACGGCCAAGGTCATCAACGCCTTCAGCG
>CAYGQB010000080.1:0-12236 GCA_964351895.1 uncultured Caulobacterales bacterium | reverse complement strand
CGCAGGCCGGCGGAATCAGTGTCGATCGAATCTCGCGCTGGGGGTGCGCTCAGGCATCCTGGTGGGCATCGCGATCCCGTCGAGCTTCCTTTTGGCGTTCCTTCTCCTCGGCGTCTTTGGCCTGTCGATGAACTTCATGGTCCTGTTCGGCATGGTGCTGGCGGTGGGCGTGCTCGTCGACGGGGCCATTGTCGTCATCGAATACGCAGACCGAAAACTCGCTGAAGGACTGCCGCGCGAACAGGCCTACGCCCTGGCCGGCAAGCGCATGTTCTGGCCCATCGTGTCCTCGACACTGACGACCTTGGCCGCCTTCGTGCCCTTCTTGTTCTGGGATTCTATTCCCGGGCAGTACATGTCCTTCCTGCCCAAAACGCTGATCTTCGTTCTGGTGGCTTCGCTGGTCGTGGCGCTGATCTTCCTGCCGGTGCTTGGCGCTCTCGTCGGTAAAACCAAGTCCGCGCCGGATCCCACGCTCGCCGCCCTGTCTGGCGCTGACGGCAATCCGGCAGACGCCCCCGGCATGACCGGCGCCTATGCGCGCATCATCTCCGGCCTGGTCAAGCGGCCCTTGATGGTGACGCTGGGCACCGTGGTCTTGGTGGTCGGGGTGTGGAGCTGGTTCTTGAACACGCCGCACCGGGTGGAGTTCTTCCTCGACACCGAACCAGAGCAAGTGTTCGTCTACGTGCGCGCCCGCGGCAATCTCTCGCCGGCGGAAAAGAACGCCATGGGCGCAGACGTTGAGGCGCGCGTGGCGCAAATCGACGGCATCAAGTCGATCGCGCGCACCTCTGGCGGCGGGGCCAACATCTCCAGCGGCTTTGGCCAGTCATCGCCCGACGACGCCGTGGCCACCTTGTTCATCGACTTCTATCCGTTTGGCGAGCGCCGCGACGGCCGCGCCATTGAGCGCGACATTCGCGCCGCTCTGACCAATGTGCCCGGCGTCCTGATTGAGGTGGCGGCGCTGCAGAACGGCCCGCCGGTCGGCAAGGACGTGCAAATCGAAATCAGCGCCCTTGATCCGGTGGCGCTGAACCAGACCGCCTACGCCATTCGCGACCATTTGGACGCCATGGACGAGGTGATCGAGATCGAGGACACGCTGCCCCTGCCCGGCATTGAGTGGGTTTTAGAGGTCGACCGGGAGAAGGCGGGACGTTTCCAGGTCGACATCACCCAGCTTGGTTCGGCCGTTCAGATGGTCACCAATGGAGTGCTGGTCGGGCGCTATCGCCCTGACGACAGCGACGAAGAGGTCGACATTCGCGCGCGCTTTGCTGAGGCCGGGCGCAGCCTGGATGCGCTGGAATCGCTGCGCGTGACCACAATCCAGGGCGCAGTGCCCATCTCGAACTTCGTCACCCGAGAAGCGCGCCCGCAGGTTGACCGCATCAATCGGCGCGATGGCCGACGCTACGTGGAAGTGCGCGCCAACGTGCCTGAAGGCGTGGCGGCCAACCTGGTGCTGGACGACATCAAGGCCTGGCTTGAAGACTCAGGCGCCGTGGCGCCGGGCGTGGACGTGCGGTTCCGCGGCGCCGACGAAGAGAACGCGGAGGCCGCCGCCTTCTTTGTCGGCGCGATGGCGGCGTCCTTGTTCATGATGGCGGCGATCCTGCTTTTGCAGTTCAACAACATTTGGCACGTCGTCTTGACGTTGCAGGCGGTGGTCCTTTCGATCACCGGGGTGCTCTTAGGCATTCAGCTGGTCTTCCCTTACGTGTCGATCTTGATGGTGGGCACGGGCGTTGTCGCGCTCGCCGGCATTGTGGTGAACAACAATATCGTTTTGATCGACACCTATCAGCGCCTCAGATCTCTCGGCTGGGGCGTGGACGACGCGATCGTGCGCACGGCGGCCCAGCGCCTGCGCCCGGTCTTGCTGACCACGGTCACGACCATCTTTGGCCTCTTGCCGATGGTGTTCATGATCAACGCCGACTATCTGGGCGGACGCATCACCGTCGGCGGCCCGTCGGCGGAATGGTGGGTGCCCTTGGCCTCAACAGTGGTGTGGGGCCTCGGCTTCGCGACGATCCTGACCTTGCTGCTGACGCCCGTGTTGATCGGCGCCCCGATGCGCATCGGACGCTTTATCAAGCGCTGGATCCTGCGTCGTCCGATCGATGACGACGCCGACGCGACACCGGCCCGCGCCACCCCCATCGGTCCCCTCACCCGGCCTGAAGCCGCCGAATAGGCGGTTTCAGGCCACGGCGGGGCCCCACTGTTCGTCTTCCTAATCGGCTTCCTATTCCTCTGGCGCCTCGGCGCCGGTCTCGCCCGCAGCCGGGGCGACCTCTAGCGCGTCCTTCAGGAACCCCACCACCTGGCGATAGGCCGTGATGCGGTTGGCGGTTTTGCGGATGCCATGGCCCTCATCGGGAAAGCGCAGGTACGTCACCTCCGCCCCGTTCGCGCGCAGCGCTTCTACGAAGTGATCGGACTCCGCCACCGGATCGCGCGGGTCATTGGCCCCGTGCAGCACCATGACGTCGGCAGTGATCGCATCCACGGTGTTCATCGGCGACAGGGCGGCGTGAAACGCGCGCACATCAGGGTCGGTGATGTCGCCATACTCAATCTGGTCGCTCGCCTTCAGGCCCGGCGACGCGGTTTCCAGCGCTCGCACCCAATCGGACACGCCCACAAACGACACGCCGGCGCGAAACACGTCCGGGTGCTCGCCCAATACCGCATTCGTCAGGTAGCCGCCGTAAGACCCGCCCATGACGGCGGCCCGGCCGGCGTCGACCCCGGCGCCCGCTTGCAGGAACGCCACCGCGTCCACCACATCGTTGACCGCATTGCGCCGCAGGGTCTGATTGTCCAGCCGGGCAAAGGTTTTGCCAAAGCCGGTTGAGCCGCGAAAGTTTAGGTCAAACACGGCAATGCCCTGGGCGACCAGATACTGGGTGACGGCGTCCCAATCGGGCCTGGCCTGGGCGGTGGGCCCGCCGTGCACCGTGACCAAGAGCGGAGCTGGCCCCTCCAGCCCGGTCGGGCGATAGAGAAGCCCGTTCAGCTGCACCCCGTCGCGGGCGTCAAAGAAGAGGCTTTCCGGCGTGACCATGGCGGCCAGATTAATGCCGGCCGCCTCGGACTTGGCCGCGTGCACCGCCGGTCCGCCCTGAGCGGCGTTCCACACATAGACATCGCCCGGCGTTTGCGGCCCGCGCACCGTGATGGCGATCAGGGGCGCGTTGGCGGCGCCGTGGAGGCTATAGACGCCGCGCGGCAGATTGGCGGGCGGCTCCAGATCATTGACGTCCTCCACATCGCGGGCCCGCAAGACCGAGTAGCCGCCCTCGTTGATGGTCCACACCAGGGCCCGGCCATCGTCGGCCAAGGCAAGCTGGTCGACGTCCACGCCTTCCGGCGCGTCCAGGATCGAAAGCTCTTTAGATGCAAGATCATAGTACGCCAAGGCCCGGTGCTCGCGCTCATGATCGGTGACCAAGTAGAAGCCCGCCCCGCCCGGCTCAAAAGTTACGTCCTCATAGGCGCTGGCAACCTCGGGGGCGAACAACAACTCACGCGCGCCGGTTTCAATGTTGAGAAGGTAGATGTCGTTGGCGTCTTCGCCGCGGGTGACCGAGACCACGGCCTCGTCGCTGGCTCGGCGCGTTCCGCCCGCGCCGATGCGCGGTCGCCAGGCCAGAACGTCGTAGCCAAATACGCCCTGCGCCACCAGCCGGTCGGCCCCCGTCGTCAGGTCGCGCAGATGAATGTCAAAGTCGACGCCATTGCGCGCCGTGGTTGAGTAGAGCAGCCGATCTCCGTCCGGCGACAGATCGCCGATGGAGATGAAGGCGTCTGAATAGGGATAGGCCGTGGTCTCGCGCGACCCGTCGGCGCTGATCAACGTCAAGCCCAGCCGCTCGTCGCCTTCCCGATCGGCGCCGTACAAGATCTGGTCGCCGTTGGGCGTCCAGCGATGAGTGCTCACCGCGCCGCCGAAGGTGAGCTGGCGCGGCCAGCCGCCTTGCGCATCCACCGTCCACAGCTGCGGCTCGCCGGTCGTGTTGGTGCGGAACGCCAAGGTTTCGCCATCAGCTGAGAGCTGAGCGCCCGACACCGTGCGCACCTTTAAAAAGCGCGCAATGTCCGGCGCGCCGGCGCCGGCAAGGCCCGGCTGGATCGGCGCCAGGACGGGAATGTCCTGGGGATAGGGCCAGGGCGCGTCTGAAGCGGCGTGGACGTCATGGTCTGGCGCGGCCGCAGGCGCGACTGCGTCTGGGGCGGCGTCCTGAGCCGCGCTGGCGGCGGGCGCTTCGGCCGCGCAGGCGGCGGCGCAGAGGGCGGCCGCGACGGCCGCGCTGAACAACAGGCTGTGCTTGGTGGTCATGGGGATTCTCCGTGATCTGACAGCAAGTTTAGCGCGTCTGAGTGCGCCGGGACACAAGGCGCCAAAACGCACAGCAGCGGCGCGGCAAAAACCAAAAAGGGCTGAAGCGCGTGAACGCTCCAGCCCCTCTTTGGACCCGCTTGCGCGATGTGTCGGCTCTACTGGAGCGACACGTTGGCGCCGATGAAGAAGTAGCGACCACGCGAGCTGACCGGATAGGCCGCCGACGTGCGGAACGGCGTTTCGTCGGTCACGTTGTTCACGCCGCCAAAGAAGCGGAACTGGTCGGTGGCGGTGTACTGCCAGGTCAGGTCGTGGCGGAACGAATCCCCCGCGATGCCGATCGGGCCGAACAGGGCGTCCACTTCTTCGATCTCCACGCCGAACTCGGTCTGCTCGGACAACCACTGGGTCTGCCAGCCAAGGCCGATCGGGCCGCGGTTGAAGTCCAGGAAGAGGTTGACCGCCCACTCCGGCGACTGGGCTTCGCCCAATTCGTCGTCAAGCAGGGTTGGGTCCGTCGGGTCGCGGAAGAGGTTGTACTTCTCCGTCTTCGTGCCCTGCAGACGCACGCCGAAATCATTGGCGCCCACACCGAAGTCATAGCCGGCGGCAAAGTCGGTGCCGGCCGCTTCAAAGCGCGCAAAGTTGATCGGCGCCACGCGCAGGAAGTTCAGACCACCAGCCTGGGCTGAGGTCGGATCCGGGTTACGCGTGAACAGCGAGCAGAAGTTCTGGTTCAGCGCCGGGCCGTCATAGCAGCCGTCGACAATGTCCTGAGAAGCGATCGACTGGATCGCGTCGTCGATGGTGACGTCCCAGTAGTCCACCGTCAGGGTGAAGCCGTCAAAGAAGCTCGGCTGATAGACAAAGCCGGCGGTGATGGTTTCTGCCGTTTCCTCAGACAGGTTAGCATTGCCGCCCGTCAGACCGCCAAACGAAGCTGAAAGCGGGTCGAGGAAGTTGTACGTGCCGGTGCCGCCCGTCGGGTCGATGCCGATGGACGTCAGATCAGCCGTGCAGTTGGCCTGACGCTGGGCGCCGAGCGTGGGATCGACCAGATTGAGGTTGTTGATCTGGATGATCGAGCACGGGTCGGCGGGGCGGAAGGTCGTGCCTTGATCTGGCGAGAACAGCTCGCCGATGTTGGGCGCGCGCACCGCTTCAGACAAGGTTGCCCGGAAGCGCAGATCGTTGACCGGAGCCCACGAACCGCCAACCTTCCACGTCGTGGTTTGACCCACCGTGGAATACTCCGAGATCCGGCCCGCCAGGTCGATCGTCAGCTCTTCCGCCAGGGTAACGCCCGAAAGGATCGGCAGCGACACTTCGGCAAAGGCTTCAGACACGTCGAACTGGGCGTCGGCGGCCGTGGAGTTCACAAAGCCAAGGTTGGGACGGAACAGAATGTTCACGTTGCTTGAGAAGTCGCTGATCAGCTGACCAGCGTTCGGCGAGTCGGCCGGCAGAATGCCGAGCTGAAGCGGGTCGAACTCAGCCTTCGAGGTTTCCTTGCGATATTCCGCACCGGCCGCGAAGCCAACCGGGCCGCCCGGCAGGTTGAACCACTCAGAGCTGTCCCCGGCAAAGAAGCCCGACAGGACATACTGATGGATCATGTCCTTATTGACTTCGTCGTGCAGCACCCAGGCCTTGGCTTCGTCGGTCACACCGGATTCGGCCGCCCAGATGTTGAGAGGCACACAGTCGCCGCGGGCGAACGAGAAGATGCCCTGATCAAACACCGGAATGCCGAACGGGGTCGTTTCCGGCAGCGCCGTCGGGTCCACGTTCACGCGGCAGGTCGGCTGGCCGGTGGCCGGATCAATCACGGCGTCAATGGCGGCAAAGAAGCGGTCATTGAGCGGCACGTTGCGATCCACGCCCTTGCGGCGGAACTCGCCCCAAGACGCGACCACTTCATAGTTCCAGTCGTCGTTGAAGACGCCTTCAAAGCCTGACGCAAGGCGGAACACGCGGCGTTCGTCGGTGTTGCGGTCACGCCCGAAGATGGTCGGGTCGATGGTGATGCCCAGACCGCCTGTCGCCGTCGCCAGCCCCTGAAGCGGGGCGGGAATGAACGGGTTGTCGGCCGCACCATAGAGATAGTCCCAGAACGAGGTGCCGACGCTGTCGGTCTCGGTGTGGGAATAGCTGACATTGGCTTCAACAAAGCCGGTCGCCCAGGGCTTGAACTCATAGTCGGCCGTCATGTTGGCCGCGATGCGCCGCTCTTGGGGCAACAGGAAGTTGCCAGAGTCGTCAAACACGGCGTCGCCGCCGCCACCGTTAAAGTTACCGGTGATGATGTTATCACGCACCGGGCGGATGGAGCCGTCCGGATTGACCGTCCAGCAGCCGCCGGCGACGCCGAAGGCACCGCGCTCGAAGGTCGAGTTGTAACCCAAGAAGCTGTCGAGGCAGTCATCAACGCCATTGTTGTCGGTGTCGATGCCGTTGACGGCGTTAAAGCCCGCGAAGGTCAGCGGGTTGCCGGGGCCGATTTGGCCGCGACCGGCGGTGATGGAAAACACCGGCTGGTCGATGACCGTGCGCGGCAAGGCGTTGAGCGCACGATCAAGAAGCGCGCGCTCTTCCGCGGTCAGGGTCGGCGCAGTGCCAAACTCGGCCGTGTAGTCGGCGATGAAGTCGGCTTCGGAGGGGATCCGAAGGCCATAGTTGTAGAGGCCGGTGTTGGCGAAGTTGAAATAGCGCTCGAAGTTCGGCGTGGACGTGCCGATGTCGCCCTGCTGGAAGCGCAGCGCCGGGTTGGCCCACTCGCCGCCCGCGCTCGCCGGGCCGCCCAGCGGCACGCGGTCAAGACGGTCGCCGCCCAAAAGGCCATTGTCCTTGCCGGCCGAGATGGCGAACGTGAAGTTGCCGCGGCCTTCGTCGAAGTTCTTACCCGCCAGGGCGTTGAGCGAATACTGCTCGCCGTCCCACTGGGTGCCAATGCCGGTCGTCAGGTTGAGATCAAAGCCCTCAAAGTCGTCCTTGAGGATGAAGTTGATCACGCCGGTGACCGCGTCCGCGCCGTAAATGGCCGAGGCGCCGCCGGTCAGCACTTCAACGCTTTCGATCAGGCCCGGAGGAATGGAGGAAATGTCGACCGCGGCCGTGCCCTCAATGCCGGGCACCGAACGGCGCCCGTCAATCAGCGTCAGGGTGCGCGCCGTGCCCAGGTTGCGCAGTTCCAGCGCATTGGTGCCGGGCGAGAACGGGCTGTTGATCTCTGAAGAGAATTCCGAGTTGGTCGAGGCGACCAGGGCCGGCACGTCCTTGATGACGTCAGTGACGTTGAACTCACCCGACAGGGCGATGTCCTCGCCCGACACCGACTGAACCGGCACCGGCGCGGTGACATTTGAATCTCGCGCAATACGCGAACCCGTCACGACAATGGTTTCGCTCGGCTGAGAGGCTTCCTCTTCGCCGTCGGCGTCCTGCGCCAAAGATGGCGTCGCCGCGATCATGGCGAGGGCGGCGGCGCCGCCGAACAAAGCAGTCTTCAGAGAGAATTTCACGATGGAGGCCCCTTGTGGCTGATTGACCCTGACCGCGGTGTTTTCGCCGTCAGCCGAGTCGTCCCCTGTTGCACGTGCGAACACTTTTCACACCTATGGCCCGAGCGCCAATACCCGATCGTCGCTTGCGCTGGTCTTCGTCATCCATGTGTTGCCATCTCGTCACAATCTCGACACCTGATGGAAAGGTTGGCGCCGCGTTGCGTTGCAATCGCTTGTTGTCCAGATCCCACGCGACAAAGTGGGCGCATTGCGCGACGAAACGAAACGATCGTGCGCGCCGCACATTTGCGCGGGGCGGGCCACGGGAACGGCGCGCAGTATCGGCCAGCGTCTGACTGGTGCGCAACTGAGTCTTCGGGTGGTATCGGCGGCCATATGAACCGTGCAACCGCATTTAGAATGAGGCGTGTTGGCTGTAGACCGAGTGTTCGCCTGCACGGATCCGCCGCAGTGGGATGCCGAAGATTAGATGTTGCTCAGGCGCGCCCTCTGCAAAGGGCGCTGACAGGCGCGCGGGACGTAAAGGGACTGGTACGTATAGCAATCTGCGGTCAGGAGACCTGCGCACTTTGCACGGGCGCACCTGGGCGTGAGCGCGCGGGAAATGCTGCACCTGCGAACACGTCATGCGGGTCGACGCTGGACACGCGGGCCGATGCGCGGTCCTGTTTGGCCATGCGGTCGCTCGCCCCTCCTCGACTTGACCTTGTGCTTGCAGGCGGCGGACACGCCCACGCCCTGGTTCTGCGCGCCCTCGGGATGAAGCCGATAGCCGGCGTGCGGCTGACGCTCATCTCGCCCGAACCGGACGCGGTCTACACCGGCATGGCCCCCGGCGCCTTGGCGGGCCTGTTCGCGCCTGAGGACGTGCGGATCGACCTCGTGCGGCTCGCCCATTTCGCCAATGCACGGCTGGTACAGGCGTCGGTGACGGGCGTCGACCGCACCGCCCGTCGCCTGCAGGTGGAGGGGCGCCCCGACATCCACTATGATTTGCTCTCGCTCAATGTGGGGGCCGCGCACGCCCGGCCCGACGCGCCAGGCGCGGACACCCACGCCGTCTCGGTCAAGCCCACCGGTCCGCTGATGCAGGCCTTGGCGCAGCGTGCGCCGGCCAGCGTGATCATTCTGGGGGCGGGCGTCGGCGGGTGCGAACTGGCGCTGGCGCTGGCGACGCGCCCGGTAGACCCGGTCCGCGTGACCCTAATTGAGGTCCGCGACACCCTGGCGCCGGGGGCCCACCCCAGCCTGTCGCGCGCCTTGGAGCGCGCCCTGCGCAAGGCTGAGGTTACGCTGATCACGCGCGCCAATGTGGCCTCGGTGGAAGCCGGCGGCGTCACCCTGGCCGGAGCGCGGCGCGAGCGCGCAGACATGGTGATCGCTGCGGCCGGCGCCCAGGCGCCGGCATGGCTGGCGCGCAGCGGCCTGGAATGCGACGCGGGCGGATTTGTGCGCGTGGGCCCCAGCCTGCAAACCCTGACCGACGCGCGCATTTTTGCCGCCGGCGATTGCGCCAGTCTAACCCCGCAAGCGCGCGCCAAGTCGGGCGTCTATGCGGTGCGCGCCGCGCCCGTGCTGGCGGACAATCTGCGCCGCGCCGCGCAAGGGCGCGCCCTGCGCTCCTATCGTCCCCAGGCGCGCACCCTGCACCTCGTCGCCCTGGGCCAGGGCCGCTCTCTGGCCGCCTATGGCCCGGTGACGCTGGAGGGGCGCTGGGCGAGCCGCTGGAAGACCGACATCGACACCCGCTTCATGCGCCAGTTCCAGAATCTGCCCGTCTTGTTGCCTTCCCCACCGCCAAAAGACCGGCTGGATCCCGACCTCGCCCCACCAGAAGACGCGCTCACTGATCCGATGCGCTGCGCCGGATGCGGCGGCAAGGTGGGGCGCTCGGCTCTGGATGCGGCGCTGCGCGAATTTACGCCGGTGGCGCGCCCTGACGTGCGTCTGGCCGGCGGGGACGACGCAGCCATCCTGGCGGGGCCAGACGACGACGACCTGGTGATCTCCACTGACCATTTTCGCGCCTTCATTGACGACCCGTACCAGCTTGGCGTCATCGCCGCCGTGCACGCGCTGGGCGACGTCTGGGCCATGGGGGCCAAGCCGCAAGCGGCTCTGGCGCATGTGTCGCTGCCGCTCGCCGCTGCCAAGTTGCAGGCCCGCACCTTGCGTGAGTTGACCGCCGGCGCAGCGTGCGTGTTTGAACGCGAAGGCGCCAGCCTGGTGGGCGGGCACACCAGCGAAGGCGCCGAGCTGAGCGTCGGCTTTACTGTCACTGGGCGCACGCCGCGCGGTCAGGCGATCACCTTGGCCGGGGCCCAGGCCGGCGACGCCCTGGTGCTCACCAAGGCCCTGGGCGCGGGCGTGATTTTGGCCGGGCACATGCGCGGCGCCGCCAAGGGACGCTGGGTGGCGCACGCCCTCGCCGCCATGTCGCAGCCGTCCGGCGCGGCGGCGGACCTCCTGATCGCGGCGGGCGCGCGCGCCATGACGGACGTCACCGGGTTTGGCCTGGTGGGCCACGCCCTGGCCATCGGCGCCGCCAGCAACGTGTCGGTGGAGCTTCTCAGTGATGCGCCCGCCGCCCTGCCGGGCGCGCTCGACCTTCTAGACGCGGGCGTGCGCAGCTCCCTGCACCCCGCCAACGCCGCCCTCGCCGACACGGCATCCGGCGCCGCCTGGGCCGACATTGCCCCAAGCGCGCATCAAACCAGCCGTCTGGACCTGATGTTTGATCCGCAAACCGCTGGCGGCCTGTTGGCGGCGACGCCGGCCGAGGCGGCGCAAGACGCGGTGGCGGGACTGCGCGCGCTTGGGTATGACGCGCGCCTGGTTGGCGCCTGCATGCCGCGCCTAGGCGCGTCGGTGCTTCGCATCCGCTAGTCGTGCCCGGCTGCGTGCCCGACTGTGTGTTCCGCGTAAAGCGCCTCAGCGACCAGCTTGCGCACGTCGGCGGCGGCGGCGTGGGCGGCCGCATCGCTCTCGTCGTCAAGCGTGAGCGCGCCAAGCCAGGATCGATCGCCAGCGTCGCGCGACCGGGCGTAGGCGGCGTCATAGTGGTCGGCCAAGAGGCTGCGCACCAGGTCGTCCAGCCGCCGCTCCTGCGCCGCGGCGCGCCAGGCCTCGATCTGGGCGCGCGGATGGAACGGCGCCAGATGGCGCAAGGCGGCGTCCACGCGGTCCGGGTGAGCGGCGAAATCTGCATAGTCGCGCACAATCGCCCGCACCCGCGCCTCCAGCGGGGCGCGCAGCTCTAGGCGCCGGCCCGCCGACAGGGCGCGCCACAGACGCGGCGGCACGCCCAGCCGCCCAATGCGATTGGACTCCGCCTCAACGAAGACACACGCCGCGCCCGACAGACTGGACAGCTGATCGACGAGCGCGCTTTCGAACGCCTTTTGGCTGGGTTGATCGGCCTGCGGGTCTGCCCCGAACAAAGACCCGCGGTGACGCGCCAATCCCTCCAGATCGAGCATGGCCGCGCCCTGATCGCGCAAGGCGTGAAGGACGCGCGTCTTGCCCACGCCCGTGTCCCCGTCCAGGACGATGAAGGGCGGCGCGCCGGGATCATCGGGCCCAGGGGCGACGGCCCGCCCCTCGCCAGGCTCGGGCCCATAGAGACGCGCCACCACGTCCGCGCGATAGGTCTTGTAGCCGCCCGTCAGCACCGACGTGCGCCAGCCGATTTCGGCCAAGATGATCGCCATGGACCGGCTGCGCTGGCCGCCGCGCCAGCAATAGACCAGCGGCTGATACCCCCCCGGCTTGCGCGCCAGCGGCCCCTCCAGGTGCGCCGCCACGTTGCGCGCGATGAGGGCCGCGCCAGCCCGACGCGCCTCAAACGGCCCCACCTGCTTGTAAAGCACGCCGATGCGCGCCCGTTCAGCGTCGCTGAGCACGGGAAGGTTCACTGCGCCGGGAATGTGATCGTGGGCGTACTCAGACGGGCTGCGCGCGTCGATGACCTGATCGTGCGCGTCAAGCGCGTCGAGAGAAACAGAGCGTAAGCTGGCCACGCGACGCTAGAGGCCCGATCAGGCCGGCCCGGTCAAGCAGGCGCACGCATCGCCCGTATCTCAGGCTCGCAAATCGCGCGCTGGCCCTAGGGTCGAGGTCTTCCTTTGGAGATGCGCGACATCTGCGGTCGCCCGACGCCGCCCCCCGCCGCGTTTGCGCGATAGGCGTCAGCGCGCTGAGGCCGTCACGCTGGTGGGACGCCGCACGCGCTGAGGTCTCGTACAATCATGGGGGCGTCCTGGCGGAGAGACAGGGATTCGAACCCTGGGTGCCCGCAAAGGCACAACGGTTTTCGAGACCGCCCCGTTCGACCACTCCGGCACCTCTCCGCGGGG
>CAYGQB010000079.1:0-12316 GCA_964351895.1 uncultured Caulobacterales bacterium | reverse complement strand
GGCGCCGGCTTCGTCCTCGCTACGCTCGCCGAGGTCGCGCACTTGGTTCGTGTCGCTCAGATCGACCAAGACTTCACGCCCGAGAGCGCCGATGTCGGCAATGGATTGCAACGTCTCGGCGCACGAGGAGCGCCCCGCCACCAGCACTTCAGCGCCGGCGCCAGCCAGAGCGATTGCGATGGCCTGGCCGAGCCCAGTATTGCCGCCGGTTACGAGGGCGCGCTTATCGGTGAGGTCGAACGCGGTTGTCATGACGAAATTCCTGAGAAGGCTACAGCTCTGACAATTGGGTAACCGGTGTCAATGTCGCCGGCAAGGGACGGTGCAGCGCCGTGACGCGATCAGTGTGACGATAATCAGTCCGTTGGCGGCGGCCCGGAGGACTCGCGCACGACGAGGTGGGGCAACAGAGAGGCGTCAGCTTCTGGGCCGGGGGCGTCGCCCTTGTCGAGCAGCCGATGCGCGGCGCGCTCACCGATCGTGCGTGCAGGGAAAAACACAGTGGTCAGTCGCGGCCAGACCGTGGAGGCAATCTGAAAATCATCATAGCCGACAATCGACATGGCGTCCGGCGCACGCAGCCCGGCCAGACGCAAGGCTTGCAAAGCCCCAGCGGCCATCTCGTCATTCGCGGCGAAGATTGCCGTCGGGCGCGGCGAGCGTTCCAGGAGGCGCGTCGCTGCTGCGACGCCTGATTGGAAGGTGTAGTCGCCGCGTACGATGTACTCTTGGGGGATGGTCAGGTTTCGTTCGGCCAAGGCGTCCATCAAGCCGCCCTGGCGCTCGATGGCGGAGCGGAACCCTTCCCGTCCGGCGATCAGTGCAATCCGTGTGTGGCCGAGTTCAGCCAGATGTGAGCCTGCGAGCAACGCCCCGTATCGGTCGTGTG
This sequence comes from uncultured Caulobacterales bacterium, assembly GCA_964351895.1. Lineage (GTDB taxonomy): Bacteria > Pseudomonadota > Alphaproteobacteria > Caulobacterales > Maricaulaceae > CAYGQB01. The sequence goes on along the minus strand of CAYGQB010000079.1, from coordinate 11,427 downwards.
TGACCAGCATGTGCCGGGCCGTGTCCAGCGCCACCGAAGCAATGCGAACAAAGCGACACCCCACGCGGCGCAACTCAGCAGTCAACACCTCGTCTTCGGAAATCGAGGGGGTCAGGATGACGCCATAAAGCTTCTGGCGCTCGACGAAGGAGATGGCCCGTTCAATGTAGTCGGCGGCCGTCCGGTCGCTCGGGTGCACCACGAGCGCAAAATCAGACTGTTGCAGACCGTCCAAAATCCCTTGCTGCATCGTCACGACATACTGCGGGTTCGGATTGTCGTAGATCATTCCAACGAGAAGGGCGTGACGAAACGCCAGGCCGCGCGCCTGAGGGTCCGGCGCGTAGTCGATGATTGCGATGATCCGTTCAACCAGGCTGCGTGTCTCATCCTTGACCAAGGGCGACTTATTGATGATGCGAGAGATGGTCTTCTTGGACACGCCCGCGAGCGCCGCGACATCATTGATAGTGGCCTTACGCCGTCCATTGGCTTCCAAAAGCCACGCCCGCGCGGCTTCCTCTCGATCCGTCGCCGTGTCTTCCCCGTCGGTCAATCGGTCGTCCTTGCCAGTGCACTCATTTTACTCAGCTACTTCGATAGCTTCGGTTGCGCCGAATGGAAAGGCGTCGTGATCGCCGCCCAAGGTGTCGACCCGAACACTTTGATGCAATGCGCCGCGTAGGGAGCATTTCCGAAGGACAGTGGTGGCGTGGCGGCGCAGCTTTCGCGCACGCGCGTCGAGGGCGCCGAACGCACGCGGGCGATCAAGTTTTGGCCGACTAAGTTAGAGCGACGCTTCTGAGCCCGTGCTTTCGATAGGGATCAATTCGATCTCGAACGCGCCAAGCCCACAGAACGTTACCGTCCCATGCGCACCAATTTCTGCGTCATGGACGCCCGTCACAGCGCCGGTCGACACCCACGTGCCTTCTGGCGCCTCTAGTCCGCGCGCGTTGAGATGCTCCAGCAGAAACCGCACAGCGCCAAGCGGTCCTTCCAAGCCGGGAAGGGCGCTTGCATCTCCCGCGCGCGCGCCATTGATGTCGACTGTGACGCGTGTGGCGCTGAGCCTCTCGGGCGACCAGGGATCAAGACGGGGCCCGATGAGCAGGCCAAAGTTATTGCCAAAGTCGCTGACAACGGCCGCAGGACCGAGCTCGTTGATCATCGGCATGGGGCTGCTGGCGATCTCGACCCCGGTGTGAACGGAGCGGATGACGCTTGCGATCTGATCAACAGACGCGCTGCGTGGATCGAACCCACGCGTGTCGCCAATCTCTAGAGCCCACTCCGCTTCGATAGCGACAAAGCCGCCGCGATAGGCTGGAAGGCGCACTGCTTGGCCGAACTCGGCGCGGCGAACTGTCTTTGAGAAGATCGGGCCTGCCAGTCGGTCTGTGCGAAAGCGCGTCCGGAAGGGTTCTGAAACGCCGCCAACTTTCCATCCCGCAACCCGATCAGGCCATGCTGCAATGGACAAGTCTTGCACGCTGTAGGCTTGGCCAAGAGTTGAGGGCAATGGTCCGGGGAAGCCGGGGAGCGGCGTGTCGCTGCTGCGCGCAGCACGAAGTGCAGTTGAGGCGAGCGCTGAATTGAACGCTGCGGCGCCGGCGGTCGTGGGTTCGGCCTGCATACGCGTGTCGCCTCGCTCAGTATTTGGTCCGCGTACGGCGCCTGAGTGAACGGCGCACTTGTCGAGGAAACCGGTGTCATCGTAACCGAAAGTTCGGTCTTATCAAGCGCCAACTCACTGATTCCATGTGTCGAGAGCGCTGCCTGGAGCTCTGACATAGGTTTTCGAGCCAGGGCGCGCTGGGGCTGGCGGCGCGGGTCAACAACCGGTCTGATGATGCGACCGCTCACACCCAATGCAATCGTGCGGGTAAGAAAAAAGCGGTCCACCGGGGTGGACCGCTCAAGTCTTGGAAGGAGAGTTCGTCGGTTCTTACGTTTCGATCCGTTCGCACGGACCCAAACGCAAGATGCAGACGGTTAGAACGTGTAGCTGCCGCCAAACGTGATGCGGCGATCCGGGAACCCTGCAAAGCAGAGCGGACCGGATTCACTGACACAGTGCTGATAGATCGGCTCCTCAGTGAGGTTCACCGCTTCCACGCCAATGTTGAAGTTGTCTGTCAGCTCATAGTTGATGCTTGCGTTAAGCTGGCCGCGATCGAGTGTGTTGACGGGGAAGCTGAACGTGCTGCTGCCGCTGGTGTTGGCGCCGCCTGCGAAATCCTGCGTGCGGAAGCCCTCACGCCAGGTGTAGCGCGCACGGGCCGAGACGCCGTAGCGCTCGTAGAACAGCGTCAGGTTGTAGGCGTCCTCGGAGAAGTCGAGAAGGCCGCGCGGGATGCTGACGTCGCCAAGAACCTGCAGTCCGCGTCCCGACGTGGAGTCGATGATCGAACCGCCGGTGAACTCTTGCATGGTGTAGTTTGCAATGACGCCGAAGCCGGCAGCCCAGCCCAAACGATCTTCAAACTGCTCAAGATCATACTGGAACGCGAACTCCCAGCCAGACTGGGTGGTCGTGTCCGGGTCGTTCCCAGGCTGCGTGAAGTCAACGCACAAGCCCAAGGTGTTAGGATCGCCCAGCACGTTCGGGATGACTTGCGGGTTAAAGATGCCGCCGCCCGGGCAGGACGGGTCGGTCTCCCGCGAGAGGCCGCCGGTCGTATTGGTCGGATCGGGGAGGAGCGCTGCGCCTTCGAAATCAACACCGAAGATGTTGGTGCGATCCTTGGTGAAGTAGCCAACGCTGACGACGGCGCGCGGAGCGAAGTACCACTCCAAAGCCAGGTCGATGGAGTCTACTTCTTCTGGCAGCAGTCCCGGATTGCCGAGCGCCACGGCCGTATTTTCCTGCGGACCGAACGTGAACGCGGTGTTGAGGTCGCTGAAGTTCGGACGACGAATGTCCGTTCCGTAGCCGAAACGCACCAATACGTCATCGCGCGGCTGGGCCACCACGTTCAGGCGCGGCAGGAGGAAGTCGTAGCTGCCCTTCGTGGATTGCAGGCTGCGTACACCGCTCGCGTCGGCCGGACCGAACGCCACCGAGTCGATTTCAGTCTCCAGGTACCGCACGCCGAGATTGCCGCGGAAGATGCCGTGCTCGAAGTTCGCCTGGGCGTAGAGGGCCTGGGTCTCTTCGGAGACGTCGAAGAAGGCGTTGGTGTCTGACACCAGAGTGGCGGTCAGGTCGCCGTCCGCCTGCGGGTTGGCCTGGCGGTGAGCCGCAAGCGCCCCTTCCAGAATCGCCAGCACGCCGGCGGGATCGGAGAAGGCGCGATTGGGGTCGATCAGAAGAAAGTCGCCGATGAAGAGACTGCGACCATCTGCGTCGCTGTAGTTGGAGGGACCGCGCACAAGCAGTTCCTCAAACAGCAACCCGCCTGGGCTGTCTTCCATTTGGCTGAAGCCGCCGATGCGATCACCCACATCTTCGAACCGGCTTGACGACTCGTTGAAGCGGTAGCCGACGTCGACCGAGTTCAGGAACCCGCCCACGAGGCTGCTGTCGTCAAAGTCGTAGGAGACGTCGATCCGGAAGGCGTCTTCCTTGTTGTTGGTTGTGTTGCGCCCAATGTCGACCTGATCGAGGACGACGTTGGCTGGGTTGACCAGGTCGGCGCGCGTCGGTGCGAACGGGGAGTCGAAGTTTACGCCCCAGGCCAAGGAACGACCGCTCAAGTCGTAAGCAAACGGCACGCAATTGTCGTTGCTGGAAGGGTCGAGCGGGCAGTTCGGGTTGATGAAGTTCAGGGTCGTAGACAGGTTCGGATTGACCGTGTCCGAGCTCGTGGATGCGAACTCTGCACGCACAAGCCAGTTGTCGCGCTCCCACTGCCCAGCTAACGAGAAGATCTCGCTGTCGGTGACGCGGGCGCCGGTGTCGCTTGAAAAGCGCAGGTTCGGGTCATCGTCGTCCACCGCCAGGTCCGGCTCGATGACGCCGCGCAAGGCAGCCGGGAAGCGGCCCGGGCCAACGCCGAAATCGACGGTCTCGAACTCGGTCGGAATGCTGATGTTCCGGAACACGCTGACGCCGGACGCCTGAAGGCGATAGGAGTCCTGCGCGCGCTCTTGTTCGTTGACGATGTAGTCGAGGCTGAACTTGAAGTCGTTGTTGGGTTCCCACTCCAGCGAGGACGCGAAGTTCGTCGTCTCGTAGTCGAAGTTTTCCTGCTCTTGCACCAAGAACTGGATCCCAAGGAACTCAGCCGGATTTGATCCCGGCGGCGAGGCGAGGGTGTCGCGGTCGGCGCGTGGACGGAACGAGACGGACTCTTGCTCTGTGTAGCTGCCGCTGACGACCAGGCCGATGCGGCCTGCGCCGGTCTCCCAGATGCGACCAAACGCGCCTGAGAGGCGCGGTGAGATGCCTTCTGTGCTGAGGCTGCTCTCCTCGCCCTGGACGCGGATGTTGGCCAGGGTGCCGTCAAGGTCGAGCGGGCGGATGGTGCGCAGATTGATCGTGCCGCCGACCGAGCCCTCGATGGTCTTGGCTTCAGGCGACTTGGTCACTTCAACTGACGAGATGATCGAGGCGTTGACGTCCTCAAAATCAATCCCGCTGCGCCCGGCGCCGGATCCAACGGTGGATACGCCGTTAAATTCGATGCGGTTCGCGCTGGTGCCGCGGATCTGAACTCCGGTGCCGACGCCGGCCGTCCGGGTGATCTGAATGCCGGTGATGCTCTCCAGTACTTCCGCCAAGTTCTGGTCCGGAAGCTTGCCGATCGCTTCAGCTTGAATGATCTCGGTCAGATTGTCAGCGCGACGTTTTTCGTCGAGCGCTGATTCGAGAGACGAGCGAATGCCGGTGATGACAATTGTCTCGGTCGATTCGCTGTCTGTTAGTTCGGCGTCCTGCGCCATCGCGCCGGATGCGAGCACCAACGCGATCGCGGTGGCCCCCATCATGGCGGCGCGCGAAGTTCTCTGATTCAATCCGTGTTTCATGATTTCCCTCCCCGTCGAGTCAAGACAGCGTCATGTGTCGAGCCATGGCGTCTGTTGTAGTGACACCGGTATCATATTTATTTTGACACCGGTGGCAACAGTCGGTTTTCCTCTCACTGAAGCCCACCGACAAGGTGGGGTTTTCTTGCCACACACGCAGCACAGAGCAACGATGTGAGGGCGACAGATCGTGGAGAGCAGCGATGCGTATGCGACCGATTGCGTGGAGTTGGCTGGCCGCTCAGGCCATGATTCTCGCTGCGTGCTCTGACCCGCACTCATCAGCTGCGCCCGGAGCTAATACTGAGGCTGCCTTCGGGTCCACTTCTGGGGCCACTTCTGGGGCCGAAGATGCGCCGGAGCTCGCCGCCGTCGAGCCAATCGCCCAGCTTGTGCGCGAGGGCTGGCCGGAGATGCCCGACTTTTCCTACGCCGGGTATCGCTTTGGCTTGCAAGAACCGCCGCTCGATGCGCCGGGCCGAGTTTTTAACGTCACTGATTATGGCGCCGCGCCTGACGATGGTTTGGACGACACGCGCGCCGTGCTCAGCGCGCTTGACGCCGCATCCAAGATCGAGGGTCCCGTTATTGTTCAGTTTCCGGCGGGCCGAATAGAGATATCCGACATCATCCCCATCGAACGCAGCCAGATTGTGCTGCGCGGAGCCGGCGCCGGTGAGGGCGGAACGCAGGTTCATTTCCCTCGTCCATTGCGCATGGTGGAGAGTGGGACGCGCTTTGATGAGATTCGCGAGTATCTGGTCAAGTACAAGAAGCGCCAGCGCGAGCCGGCGCGCAACATCGACATGCTGTTCTCTGAGTACTCATGGACGGGTGGGTTTATCTGGATCCAGAAGCCGGGAACCAGGGCTGCAGCCTACCTCCCAGAATTGGATGCAGCGCCCGCGGTGCTGGCGCAAATCAAAGCCGGGCGGCGCGGCGATAGAGTCGTTGAGATCGCTGACACGTCGCAACTGGCTGTCGGCGACGCCGTGCAGGTGCAGTGGTTCAATCGCGCCGGGCCGGACGGCCCGCTGATTCAGTCGATCTATGGCGACACTGAATTGGAAATCGGCTCCCACCATTGGACCTATGACAAGCGCCCCTTGGTGCGCCAAACCACCCGCATTGCATCTATCGACGGCGTGCGCGTGTCGCTCGGCGACCCTTTGATGCACGAGGTGTCAGACGCGTTGCCGGCGCACATCGCCCAGTGGGATCACGTTTCAGAAGTTGGCATTGAGGACATTCACTTCACGTTCCCGGTGTCCCCGTATTTCGGGCACCATCTCGAGTCCGGCTATAATGCAATCTACATGACCAGCGTCATCGACGGCTGGGTGCGCGACGTGGCCTTTTCCAACGCCGACAGTGGCCTTCTGAGCTACAACAGCGCCAATCTGACGATTTCGAACGTTCACTCCAAAGGCGCGCGTCCTGCGCACTACGCGGTTCATCTCGGAAACGTTCACAATGCGCTGGTGCGCGACATTACCATTTCCAATCCAGTGATCCACTCGTTGACCTTCAACACCCAGGCCACGCGCAGCGTTTATCAACGCGCAACCGTTGAGGCGGCAGCCGTGCTCGATCAGCACGCCGGGTCCAATCACCAAAATCTTTTCGATAGCGTCACTTTGCACGTGGCCGCAGAACGCGACGATGAGGGTCCCTTCTATGATGTGTGGAATGGCTCGGGAGCGCCGTACTGGCAGCCCGGACACGGCAGATTCAATACGACGTGGAATCTAAAGGTGATTGTGGAGAGTGGCGCCGGGCGCGGCGAGACCGTGCGCTTGCAAGGTCTTGCAGAAGGGCCGGACGCGCGAGTGATTGGCGTCACCGGAAACCGGCCGTTCGCAGTCGATTATCGCCCGCAGCCGCATATCTCGCACGTCAACGCGCCGCCGCCGCATGCCTCGCTCTATGATTGGCAACGCGCTCAGCGTCTAGAAGAGGCCGCGGAAACACGTCCTGACACAGGCTCAAACTAGCGTCGAGAACGGCGCGTGATGGGGTGTGTCAAGCGGGAGCGGGACGCGGTGTCCGCCCGGATTGCGTGATGATGCGTCATAGGGATGCGCTTTGGAGGACCCGGGTCGCGTTTCACGACGCCTTGCCTCAACAGCGGCCAATGGTGGGCGATACTGGGATTGAACCAGTGACCCCCTCGGTGTGAACGAGGTGCTCTCCCGCTGAGCTAATCGCCCAATGCCTTGAAAGGCTTGGTGTATGTTGGCCGGCGCCGCGATGCGGCCCCGGCTTGAGCCCCAGAATTAGCCGATTGCGTCGATCACGCTAGAGCCAAAATCGGGGTGATGATGGGCGTATACGCGAAACATCGTGCGCACGTCCACGCCAAAGTAGCCGCTCGCCTCATAGATGTCGGCGCGCCGCTGCATGGCCCAGGTGATCGCCGTGTGTCGCAGCGTGTGCGGCGTGACCTCCGGCCCCAGGCTGGCGAGTTCTCGCGCGCGCGCCCACGCGCGGCGCACCTTCGTGACCGGCTTGCCGCCGTACTCGATCACATGCGTGCGCGTGCGCTCGCGCACCTTGGCAAGGTGGCGCAGGGTCCGGGCTGAGAGGCGCACCGGCGGCTTGCGCTTCTTGGTGGCCCGCTCGCGCTCGGCGGCGCGATAGAGCACGCCGTGTTCGAGGTCCACCCAGCCGCCCTGCGGATTGCGCTGCCATTGCAGCGCCAGCGTGGCGCCTGAGCGGGTGCCGGTGCGCAAGCCCAGAACGATGAACGTCGAAAGGTGAGCGACGCCGCGGCTGGCGTGGAGAAGGCGCGCGGCTTCTGAGCGCGACAGCCAGCGTTCGCGGGGCGCCGCCGCAGGCGGGGCGTGGACCGTCGGCGCATAGCTCATCGCGCCGCCGCTGACCAGCCACCTCATGGCCGCCGTTAGGACGGAGAGATAGCGGCGGGCCGCGCCGTCCGACACGCCGGCCCAGACGACATACTCGCGGCAGGTGTCGCGGGTCACGTCGGCGCAGGTCTTGCCGGTCCAGAACGGGATGAGCCGGGCGAGATAGTGGGCGAGGTCCGTCGCCCCGTCTCCGGCCAGCTCTGGCCCGCGCCCTGCGGCGTAAATGGCGAGCGCGTCGGTGACCAGCACGTCGCGGGGATCCTGTCGCCCTGCGATCGTCGGCGTCTTCTCGGCTAGGTAGCGCCCGAGCGCCGCTTCAGCGTCGCTGCGACATGTAGCGCCCGTTGCGCGCTCAACTCCGCCGTCGCGGATGACCCAGGTGTTGGCGCGCCCGCGCCGACGACGCAGATAGAGACGGGGGCCTTTGGCGTGGGCGGGCATGGCTCGTCGAGGTACTCCAGCACGGACGACCCGTGCACAAATAACCGCTTGCCAATCTTGCGCAAGGGCCGCCCCTCGCGCGCCCAGGCGTCGCGCAGGGCGCGGCCGCTCAGGTTGCCGCCCGGTGCGATGATGAGGGCCGCTTCGGTGAAGGTATAGAGCGCACGCGGTTCGATGCTGGTCATGCGCTGACCTCCGGGTTCGAGCTCGGGTCTGGGCCCGCCAGCATCTGGCGCGCCAGGGTCGCGACGGCGTGGGCGACGAAGGGGTCGGGGGCGCCGCCGCCCTTCGGCGCGCGCTCGGTCAGCTCCGCAAGCGCGAACTCGACCGCGTCGGCGCGGCGCGTTGCGAACCGTCCCCACTTCGGCCCGACCCGATAGACAAAGCCTCCGTTTGTCACATTGAGGGATGCGCCCCACATCCATAGCCCGTCGTCGGTCTGGTGGAGCTGAACCTCAGCCCAGCGCCAGCCCGCGCGGACCTCGTGCGTCTCAAGCGGATCCTGGACGACTGGCCCGTCAGGATCGACGGGGCGGACGATCGGGGCGGGGCGCATGAGGTCGAGGAGGTCGGTCATGGTTCCACCTCGACCGCGTGCGTGATGTGCCAACCACCACTGGCGCGCGGTTCGATTTCAGCGAGGAGCCAGGGCACGAGCAGTCCCGACCAATCGTCTCTCGATATCCAGCCGCCCGCGCTCATTGCGTTGATATCGAACACGCCGCACGAATGCGCGCCGCGCATGTGACCGACCCAGTGCGTGTGACGGTACCGCGCTCGCATCGGCACGCCTTGGGCGGTCCAGGGGCCCTCCCACTGGATCCGCGCGAGCCCATGGGCTGGCCATTCGGGCGCCACCCGGCGCCACGGCCTTCCGATTGAGTCGAGGATGGACCACATCATGGTGGGGTTGGTGTAGCGCTTGCCGTCGAAGCCGGCCGCGACGAAGTGCGGCCGCACCTCGTCGAGCGTCATGGCCATGATCGCAGCGACTGCGCCGGGCCCGCAATTCGCGCCCCATTCGGCGAAGGCGGCGCGGGCAGCATCGGCGCTGAAGGGCGCGCGGGGCGCGACTTTTTGGCTATCGGTCGCTCTCATGACGCCGACCCGTTTGTGGTCACGGTGATGCCGGCGCGGGTGAGCGCGCGCAGGGCGGCGACCGCCGCGCGCGGGCCGTCGGGCACGCAAAGAGCGGCAGTGATCGCCCAATGCGGACCCATGTCTTCGATGATGCTATCCGCCATGCGCTGACCGAGCACTGAATGCAGGGCCTGGCGGACGGTGGCGGTCGTGCGCGTGGCGCACAGTGCGCATTGGCAGACCGCGAACGTGGGCTCGCGGCCGTAGTCTTCGAGGATCTCGTAAAGCTCTGGGCTCATCGCGTCAGTCCTCCAAAGAGGTCGCCGGTGGCCTCGGTGCGCGGCGCGGGGTCGCGGGCGGCGAGGGCGGCCTTCAGGGCGGCGGCGTCTGCGTTGGCGGCCGTGATCTCGGCGCGGGCGCTCGGGTCGAGGTAGCGGTCGACGAGCGCCTTCAGGCGGCTCTCGTCGGAGAGGGTCGCGCCGGCGGGCGTCTCGGTCTCGCCGACAAGGGCGGCCGCTTCGGACGCCTTCAGGCCGAGCGCCTCCATCATCGGCGGATCGGCGCCGTCGTCGGCCACCAGGAAGAGGGCGGTGACCGGCTGGGTCTGGCCCTCACGGTGCAGCCGCCCGATGCACTGATGATGCTGGGCGGGCGACCAGTCTAGCTCGCCGAACACGGCGTAGGAGGCGCGCCGCTGGAGCCCGTCGAGGCCCGCGCCCGAGCGCAGGCTCATGATGAGGATGTCGGTGTCGCCGCTCAGAAACCGGCGGGCCGCCGCGTCCTTGGCGGCCGGGCTCTCGCTGCCCGTGTAGAGCGCCGGCGCGAGGTCGGCCAGGGCGCGCTCCCAGATCGCGTAGACCTCGCGATGCCAGCCGAACAGGACCACCGGCTCGCCGCCCTCAACGATCATGCGCACGGTCTCGGCAACCTCGCGCGCCTTGGCGACGCCGGTCTGCTGGCGCATGTAGAGATCGAGCTCGCGCGCCGCCTGGCCGCGCTCGTTCCAGGCCCCGGTCGAGGCGCGGATCGCCAGCTCGCGCGCGCGCTCTTCGGCGGTGCGGACCGTATCGCGATCATAGGGGACCGTGTCGACGACGCGCTCGACCGGCGGCATGTGCTGGCCGACGTCCGCCTTGGTGCGGCGCAGGAACGCGTGCTGATCGCGCAGGTAGGCGCCGAGGGCGGCGGGGTCCATCGTGCCGCCGCCGGGCTTGGTCCAGGCGAGGGCGAACTCGTCGGGCCGCCCCAGGAGGCCGGGGCGGATGATTTCCATCACCTCGTACATCTCCGAGCCGCGGTTATAGATCGGGGTGGCCGTGAGCCCGAGCGCCAGACGCGCGGCCTGGCGCAGCCGGTGCGCGCCCACGCCCTTGCCGGTCGTGCGCCCGTTGCGCAGCTCGTGCGCCTCGTCGAACACGACGAGGCCCGGCTCCAGCGTCGGCCACATGTCGGCCCAGCCGGCGAGTTGGGTGTAGCGGGTCACGTAGACGTCGGCGCGGGGCAGGGCATAGGGCCGGGTGGCCTTGATCTCGACCGCGTCGAGCGTGGTCGCCGTCGCGATTGTGCGCAGCCATTGGCGGGCCAGGTGGGGCGGGGCGCAGATGATGGCGGGCAGGGCGCCCGGGATCATGCAGGCGCCCGCGCCGACATAGGTCTTGCCGAGACCCACCTCGTCGCCAACGAGCAGGCCCTTGGTGCGGGCCAGGATCTCGACCGCCTCCGACTGGTAGGGGCGCAGCGCACAGCCGGGCCGGAACCCCGCATAATCGGGCGGGGTCCAGCCGGCGGCGCCGATCGATGTCAGCTCGTCGCGCGCGCGCTCATAGGCGTCCCGCCGGTCGGCGACCCGGGCGGCGCAGCTCGGCGCAGAGGCGAGCGGGTAGCGCTGGCAAAACCATTCAAAATCGGCGCAGGTCGCCGGGTCGGCCGAGAGCTTCCAGGGCGCCGGCGTCGCCGCGCCGACGCGCGGGAAGACGCGGCGGAAAATCATCGCGACGTGCGGCTCCAGGCGCTCGACGACGATCGTGTCGCGGGCAACGCGGAACGCGCCATAGGTGCGCCCCCCACC
>CAYGQB010000078.1:0-12355 GCA_964351895.1 uncultured Caulobacterales bacterium | reverse complement strand
CCCCAAATCGCCTGCGGCCCGGACGGTGCGGCGCACCGCCTCAACGCCAGCGCGATGACCCAAGGCGCGCGGCAACTTGCGCGCGCTCGCCCAGCGTCCGTTCCCGTCCATGATGATGGCGGCGTGCAAGGGCGTGGTCGCGGGCGGCACCGGAGGGGGTTAGATCATGCAGCTTGGGGCAAGGCCCTCTAAACCTGCATGATCTCTTCCTCTTTGGTTTTTAGCGCCGCGTCGATGGCGCTGATGCAGGCGTCGGTGGCGGACTGTACGTCTTCCGCGTGGGCCTTGTGTTCGTCTTCGCTGATGTCGCCGGCTTTTTCCATGCGTTTCAGCGTGTCCATCCCGTCGCGGCGCACGTTGCGGGCCGCCACGCGGGCGCTCTCAGCGTAACGGCTTGCCACCTTGGCCAGTTCAGCGCGCCGCTCCTCGTTGAGCGGAGGAATGGGAATGCGCAAGGTGGTGCCATCGACAACCGGGTTGAGGCCGAGACCGCCAGTGCGAATGGCCTTGTCGACCGCGCCCACCATGCCCTTGTCCCAGACCTGCACCGTGAGCATTCGGGGCTCGGGCGCACCGACCGTTCCCACCTGGTTAATCGGCATGGTTTGGCCGTAGGCGTTGACCATGATCGGATCCAAGATGCCCGTCGAGGCGCGACCTGTGCGCAAGCCGCCAAACTCTGATTTCAGGGAGGCCACGGCGCCGTCCATGCGCCGACGGATCTCTTTGATGTCAAATGAAGCGTCAGCATCAGCCATGGTCGGGTTCTCTCTTGGTGCGCGGCTTTCCGATCACGGTGCACGTGCCCTGCCCGGCCAGCACCTGCGCCAAGCCGCCCTGCGCATGGATGGAAAAGACCACGATGGGGATGGAGTTCTCTCGCATTAGGGTGACCGCAGACGCGTCCATCACCTTAAGGTCTCGCGCCAGAACGTCCATGTACTCGAGCTGTTCGTAGCGCTTGGCGTCTGGGTTGTGGCGTGGATCGCTGTCATAGACGCCGTCGACCTGTGTGCCCTTTAATAGGGCGTCACAGCCCATTTCAGCAGCCCGCAAGGCCGCCGCCGTGTCGGTGGTGAAGAACGGGTTTCCGGTGCCTGCGGCAAAAATCACGATCCGGCCTTTCTGCATGTGCCGGATGGCTTTGCGGCGGATGTAGGGTTCGCAAATGGAGGTCATCGGGATCGCCGACTGAACGCGCGTTGCGCACCCGATCCGCTCCAGCGCGTTCTGCATGGCCAAGGCGTTCATCACCGTGGCCAGCATGCCCATGTAGTCGGCTGATGCGCGCTCCATGCCGCGCGCGGCTCCGGACAGTCCGCGAAAAATGTTACCGCCGCCAATGACCAGACAGATCTCAGTGCCGTTGGCCGCCGCACTCGCCACCTCAGCGGCAATGCGATCGGCCGTCTCAATGTCGATGCCGTAGGTTTGTCCGCCCATCAGGGCTTCGCCAGAGACTTTCAACAGGACGCGCCGATAAAGGCTCGCTCCCGCGCCGTCCGCGTCTGTGGTTTGCCGCGCCGAGGCAGGGTTTGAACCGTCTTGCGCCTGTGTCACGTCGACGTGGTCCCCGTTCACTTTCGTGTCCCCCACATCGTTGCTCCTATTGCGTGTGACCCTGTCGTCTAGAGGGTTTCACATACGCTGCAAACCGGTTTTACAGCCGCGCGCGCGCAAAACCTGGGTTGCCGCCCAGGTTTTGGCGCTCGGGCGCGCTGGTCACGCGTTCAGCGCGTATGCGAGGGCCGGACCGCTAAGCTTGGCCGCTGGCCGCCGCCACCTCGGCTGCAAAGTCCTCTTCTTCTTTCTCGATTCCTTCACCCAAGGCCACGCGAGCAAAGCCAAGAAGCTCGATCGGCGCGCCGACATCGGACTGCGCCTTCTCGATCACGCCGCGCACCGGGGTCTCATTGTCCATGACGAAGGTTTGCTCCAAGAGCACGGACTCTGCGTAGAATTTCTTGATCCTGCCCTCGACCATCTTCTCGATGATGGCGTCCGGCTTGCCGCTTTCACGCGCCTGTTCGGCAAACACCGAGCGCTCACGCTCAACGATTGCCGGGTCAAGATCTTCCACCCGGGTCGCAAGCGGCTGGGTGGCCGCCACATGCATCGCGATCTTCCGGCCAAGCTCTTCCAAGGCCGTTGCATCGCCCTCGGACTTGAGCGCCACCAGAACCCCGATGCGGCCGAGGCCAGGTTCGGTGGCGGCGTGAATGTAGCTGGCCACGACGCCCGGATCGGCCGACATCACTTGGGTGCGACGCAGGGACATATTCTCGCCCACGGTCGCGATCAATTCGGTCAAGGCGTCCTGAAACGGTTTTCCGCTGGAATGGGTTGCCGCGGCGACTGCGCCAATGTCGTTTCCAGCGTCGAGGCTGGCCTGTGCGGCCTCGCGCACGAAAGCTTGAAACAGCTCGTTGCGCGCCACGAAATCGGTTTCGGCGTTGACCTCGATGACAGCGCCGACGCCCGTCTTGCCATCACGGCGCGAGGCCACGGCGACCAGTCCGTCGGCGGCCACGCGGCCCGCCTTCTTGGCCGCTTTTGACAGGCCCTTAGTGCGCAGCCAGTCGATGGCCGCGTCGATGTCGCCGCCGGTTTCTGACAGGGCCTTCTTGCAGTCCATCATGCCGGCGCCGGAGGCGTCGCGCAGCTGCTTGACAAGAGCCGCGGTGATTTCGGCCATCTGGGCGTTCCTTTTTCATTCGCTCGACACGCCACAGCGCGTCAGGCTTTCAGCAATAGTAACAGTCGCTTGGGCGCCTTAGCTGGCGGCGGGAGTTTCCGCACCGTCTGCGCCCGCCGGTGTGTCCGCCGCCCCATCGGACGGCGCTTCTGGCTCGTCTGGCGCGTCGGCGACCGCTTCTGCGGGAGCGGGCGTGTCGTCGAGGCCGCCTTCAGCCGCAAGAGCGGGCTCAATCGGGGTTTCCATCGCCCCGAGATCAACCCCCAATGAGGCTTGGCTTTCAGCGATCCCGTCCAGGATCGCGTCGGCTACCAATTCGCAGTAGAGCGAGATGGCGCGGGAGGCGTCATCGTTGCCGGGAATGGGAAAATCGACCTCGTCGGGATCGCAATTGGTGTCGACCACGGCGATCACGGGAATGCCGAGCTTGCGGGCTTCCTTGATCGCGATGCCTTCTTTGTTGAGATCGATCACAAACATCAGGTCGGGAATGCCGCCCATTTCCTTGATGCCGCCCAGAGACCGCTCAAGCTTGTCGCGCTCGCGCGTCATCTGCAAAAGCTCCTTCTTGGTCAGGCCAGTGGGGCCGTCCTGTTCCAGAAGAGATTGCAGCTCGCGCAGACGAGAAATGGAGTTGGATATGGTGCGCCAGTTGGTCAACGTGCCGCCCAGCCAGCGATGGTTGACATAGTACTGGGCGCAGCGCCGCGCCGCGGACGCAACTCCTTCTGAGGCCTGCCTTTTTGTGCCGACGAACAGAATGCGGCCGCCGCTGGCGGCGGTTTCGCGCACGCGCACCAGTGCCTGATGCAGCAGAGGCACGGTCTGAGACAAGTCAATGATATGAACGTTCGATCGGGCGCCAAAAATGTAGCGGTCCATCTTTGGGTTCCAGCGATGTGTCTGGTGACCAAAGTGAACGCCCGCTTCCAGGAGCTGACGCATAGAAAATTCAGGCAGGGCCATCGTGTGGTTCCTTCATCCGGTTGGCCGCCGCAGGCCGCGCCTGCCGCTCCCCAAAACGGGGATAACGGCGGACCGGACACGACGCTTGGAACACCCGAGCGCCGCAAGGCCTGCGTGAGAGGTGCGCGCCTTATAGGCGGGCGGGACGCGCGCATCAAGTGGCCAATGTGCGCGCTAAGAGGCGCGCACGCCGCGCTAAGCGTGACCTAAGTCGCGCATAATGTGGTCTAAGTCGCGCACAAGCCCGCCGAGCCGCTGCGCAGGCCCCCCACGACCACCTTGCGACCACCTTGCGCGCCCGCTTATCCCCGCACATCGCGCCCGGATGGAGGCCGCGCTAAATCTCCTCCACAGCGGTCACGCCTGGGGTCGTTTTCAGCGCGGCGCGCGCGCCCGCGTCCACCGGCCAGGGACCAGGCAGCGCAAGCTCCGCCTCGCCCGCCGCGCCCGCCGGCACCACCAGGGTCACGAGACCGCGGTCACCTTCGGGCCGCGCCGCAAGCCGATCCAGAACGGCGCGCACGCCGGCCACCGCTTCGGCTCCCTCGGTCAGAACGCGCATGCCGCCATAGGCGCCCTCCAGAGCCCGGTCGAGCGCCTCAATCGAATCCAGGCTGATGCGGGTTTCGCCGTCGCGGCCGGACAGGCGCGCGGCGCAAAACACCGCCGTGCCCGGCTCCAAAAGCTCGCGCGACCGCACCAGAACCTCCGGCGGCGCGTAGGCTTCAAACTCGCCAGTGGGGTCTGACAGGGCGACAAAGGCAAAGCGCTCGCCTGACTTGGCCGAGACCCGCTCTTGGCGCGCGCGCACCACCCCGGCCACACGGACCCGCTCGCGGCCCTCCGCGACCGCCTCTGCGTGTTCGGCGCACAAGACCACCATGCGACGGCGCAAGGCTTCAATGGTCTCGTCAAGCGGATGGCCGGAGAGAAAGAAGCCGATGGCTTGGCGCTCCTCGTCCAGACGCTCGTGAGAGGTCCAAGGCTCGGCGGTGGCGCGCAGCGGCGCGGCCAAGGCGGCGGTGTCGTCGCCGAACAAGCTGGATTGGCCGCCGGCGCGCGCACTTGCCTCTGCCGCCGCCATGGCCATGATCTCACCGGCTGCCGCGTGCGCCAGCGCCCGGTCCACCCCCATGGCGTCGAACGCTCCAGCCCGCGCCAAGGTCTCAAGCGCGCGCTTGTTGAGCGCTGACGCGTCCAGCCGACGGGCAAAGTCCGGCAGATCGGCAAACGGGCCGCCGGCCTTGCGCGCCGCCACCAGCCCCTCCATTGCCGCCAGGCCAACGTTGCGCACCGCCCCCAGGCCATAGCGCACCGCCCCATCGATCACGTCAAAATCCGCCGACGAGGCGTTCACGTCGGGCGGATCAACACGCACCTCAAGGCGTCGGCACTCTTGAACAAAGGTCGCCAGCTTGTCGGTGTTGGCCAGATCCAGGCTCATCAGGGCGGCCATGAACGCGACCGGGTGATTGGCCTTCAGGTAGGCCGTCTGATAGGCGATCAGCGCATAGGCGGCGGCGTGGCTCTTGTTAAAGCCATAACCGGCAAATTCGGCCACCAAATCAAAGATGCCAGACGCCTTTTGCGGCGATACCTTGTTCTTTTCAGCACCGCTCAAAAAGCGGTCTTTCTGCTTGGCCATTTCCTCAGGCTTCTTCTTGCCCATGGCGCGGCGCAACAGGTCAGCTTCGCCAAGCGAATAGCCCGACAGGATCTGGGCAATCTGCATCACCTGTTCTTGGTAGATGATGACGCCGTAGGTCTCTTCGAGCACCGGCTTAAGGCTCTCGTGGAGATAGTCTGGTTGAGCCCGGCCAAACTTGCGGTCGACATAGGTGTCGATGTTCTTCATCGGCCCTGGGCGATAGAGCGAGATCAGAGCAATGATGTCTTCGATCTTATCGGGACGCATCTTCTTGAGCGTGTCCCGCATGCCAGTGCTTTCCAGCTGAAACACGCCAATCGAAGCGCCTGTGGCCAGCATGGCGTAGGTCGCCGGATCGTCGAGCGGCAGGGCGTCCAGATCGATCTCGATCCCGTCGCGGCGCAAAAAGCCAATCGCCCGATCCAGAACGGTGAGGGTCTTGAGACCCAAGAAATCGAACTTCACGAGACCCGCCGGCTCGACCCACTTCATGTTGAACTGGGTGGCGGGCAGATCTGCGCGCGGGTCGCGGTAAAGCGGCACCAGCTCAACCAGCGGCCTGTCGCCAATGACCACGCCGGCGGCATGGGTTGAGGCGTTGCGATAGAGACCTTCTAGCTCCAACGACGTATCAAGAAGCTTGGCCACGTCAGCGTCTTCAGCCTTGGCCGTTTGCAGGCGCGGCTCGGTGAGAATGGCCTCGCCCAAGGTGACAGGATTGGCCGGATTGCTGGGCACCATCTTGGCCAGGCGGTCGACCATGCCGAACGGCAACTGCATCACCCGGCCCACGTCGCGCAAAACCGCGCGCGCCTGCAGCGATCCAAAGGTGATGATTTGCGCCACCCGGTCAGCGCCGTAGCGCTCGGTCACATAGTCGATCACCTCGCCGCGCCGTTCTTGACAGAAATCGATGTCGAAATCCGGCATGGAGACGCGTTCAGGATTGAGGAAGCGCTCGAACAGAAGTCCAAAGCGCAACGGGTCAAGATCGGTGATGGTGAGCGCATAGGCGACCAGCGAGCCTGCGCCCGAGCCGCGTCCCGGCCCAACCGGAATGGCGTTGTTTTTGGCCCACTTAATGAAGTCGGCCACGATCAGAAAGTAGCCGGGAAACCCCATTTGCGTGATGACGGAAAGCTCGTGCTCCAGGCGCGCCTCATAGTCGGCGCGCGGCGCAGATGGCGTGATGCTCTTGAGACGCGCTGCCAGGCCGTCACGGGCTTGGGCGGCCAGTTCAGCCGCCTCGTCGCGCCCTTCCTGAGTGGTAAAGCGGGGCAGAATGGGCGCGTGCGTGTTGGGGCGATAGGCGCAGCGCCGCGCGATTTCCACGGTTGTCGCCAGCGCTTCGGGCAGGTCGCTAAACCGATCGGCCATGTCTTCGGCCGTTGCGAAGTGATGGCGCGCCGTCACGCGCCGGCGATCGGCCACTGAGAGGAACGACCCTTCATTGAGACATAAAAGCGCGTCATGGGCCGTGTGCTGTTCGGGCTTGGCGAAGAACGGCTCATTGGTCGCCGTCAGCGGCGCGCCCAGCCGATACGCCTCAGCCACCAAAAATGGCTCCACCTGGTCTTCAGCCGGCGTCCCGTGGCGCTGCAACTCGATGTAGAGGCGCTCAGGAAACGCCCCATTGAGGGTCTCAAGGAGATCGCGCGCCGCCTCTTCTCGTCCCTCCAAAGCCCAGCGATTGACCAGACCGTCAGGGCCACCGGTGAGGGCCAGAAGCCCCTCGGTGTCCTTGAGAACCGCGCTCAGGGGAACGTGCGGCGCGTCTGCGCCCTCCACATCCAGATAGGCTTGGCTGGACAGGGCCATCAGGCGGGCGTAGCCGGCGCGCGACTGAGCCAGAAGTACAATCGAGCCGTCCGGCTCGACGCGGCTTGCGCCCGGGTCGCGCTCACCTGCGCGCACCGACAAGGTCAAGCCGATGATGGGCTGAACACCCGCTTCGGCGAGGAGCTCTGAGAATTCCAGCGCGCCGAACAAGTTGTTGGTGTCGGTAAGAGCACACGCCGGCATGGCGCGCTCCCGGCACAAGTCCCTGATCGCGGCGACGGTCATGGCGCCTTCGAGCACCGAGTAGGACGAGCGGCAGCGCACATGGACAAAGCTCGGGTCTGTCACGGCGTCCCTCTCCCAGCCAGATCAGGTCGAAGCATGAACTGCCTCGCATCCGAATCTGTGCTGAGTGTTCTTTATTTGTTCGCGCCCTGTCAAGGCCAAACAAAGCCCGCCCTGTGGAGCGTTTTATGTCTCAGTGAAGGGCTCCAGGCGCCCGTCGCGCAGGGCGTAAACCCGATCCATAAAGCGCGTCAGCTCCAGATTGTGGGTTGCCACCAGGGCCGCCACGCCTTCGTTGCGCGCCAAATCAAAGAGACTTTGGAACACGGTGCCAGAGGTGTTGGGATCAAGGTTGCCCGTGGGCTCGTCCGCCAAGAGCACGCGCGGCGCATTGGCCAAGGCGCGGGCGATGGCGACGCGCTGCTGCTCGCCGCCAGACAGCTGTGTGGGCTGATGGGAGATGCGATGCCCCAGCCCCATGAGCTTCAAAAGATATTCGGCCCGCGCGCCCGCCTCTTTCGCCGAACGCCCGGCGATCAGCTGCGGCATGGCGACATTGTCGCGCGCGGAAAACTCCGGAAGGAGGTGGTGAAACTGGTACACAAAGCCAATGGCGGCCCGGCGAATGCGGGTGCGTTCAGCGTCCGGCAAGTCAAGGCACGAACGCCCGTTGATCCAGACCTCGCCATCGGTCGGGCGCTCCAAGAGGCCGGCGGCATGCAACAGCGACGACTTGCCTGATCCAGACGGGCCAACGAGACCGACAATTTCCCCCGGATAAAGATCAAGGTCGACGCCCTTGAGGACCTCAATCGCGGCGTCGCCCGAGGCGTAGCGGCGCACCAGGCCGCGCAAACGCACCACGGGCTTGCGATCGCGTTCTGAAGCCGCGCGCGTGTCAGGGCTGACGGCGATCTTATTCATTGCGCAGCGCTTCCACCGGGTCTTGGCGGGCGGCGTTCCAGGCCGGCGGCAAGGTTGCCGCGCACGCCATCACCAGCCCCCAAGAGGCCACCAAGAACACTTCGCTCCACTCCAGCTTGGCTGGCAATCGCGACAGCATGTAGATCGACGGATCAAAAACGCGCGTGCCCGTGACCGCCTCAACAAAGCCCTGGATGGGCTCGATGTAGAGACAGAACAAGACGCCGACGACCAGCCCCGCCAAGGTGCCCAGAACGCCAATCGTGGCGCCGGTGAGGAAGAACACCCGCACAATGCCGCCGCGCGTCGCCCCCATGGTGCGCAAGATGGCGATGTCTCGGCCCTTGTTCTTGGCCAGCATCACCAGCCCGGAAATGATGTTCATGGCGGCAATCGCGACCACCAGCATCAGAATGATGCGCATCACGTTGCGCTCCACCTTCAAGGCGGTGAAGAAGGCCTGGTTTTGGTCGCGCCAGTCGCGCACGAAGCCGTCCGGCTCCACTGCGGCGCGCAAGGCCGGCAGATAGCTGTCGATCTTGTCGGGGTCTTCGACGCGCACTTCGATGTAGTCGGTGGCCTCGCGGCGCTGGAAGAAAATGCGCGCCTGTTCGAGCGGCATGTAGGCCAGCACCCCGTCATAGTTGGACGAGCCCACCGAGAATGTGGCCGCGATTTCATAGGCTTTGCGGCGCGGGGTGGAGCCCGTGACGGTATAGGTGTTGGCCACGGTCACGATGGTGATCTCGTCGCCAACCGTCAGGCCAAGCTGGTCGGCCACGCCGCGCCCCACCACGACATAATCGCCGCTCTTAAAGCCTTCGCCAAAGAGAGACAGGTCGCCGCCCGCCCCGCCGCGCCCAGACTGCACGGACTCAACCACGATCTCGACATTGGCGAGGTCTTCGGGGCGAATGCCGGTGACCACGACGCCGCCGCCGGCCACGCCGGTGGATGCGGCCAGACCTTGACCGCGCAGCACCGGCGCCGCGTGGGTGATCCCCTTAAGCGTTGTCAGGCGCGCGGCCAGCTCGTCAACATCGGCGGGCGGCAGATCAAGCGTGTAGACATAGGCGTGCGCCTCCACGCCCAAGATCTTCGACAAGAGCGTGTCGCGAAAACCGTTCATGACGCTCATGACAACGATCAGAACACCGACCGCCAGCATGATGCCGACAAAGGCGATCAGAGAAATCAGCGCCACCCCGCCATGGGCGCGCTTGGCGCGCATGTAGCGCCCGGCCAGCATGCGCTCATAGCGGCCAAAGGGCGGCGCGGACGTCGCTTCGATGGGGGCGTAGCCTGACCCAGGTTCAGCCGGCGCAGAGGAAAGCGAGGTGTCGGTCACGCGCGGCCCGTCAGGTAAGACAGGGCGCTTTCCAGCGACACCGATTGGCGTTCCCCGGTGGCCCGATCCTTGACCTCGACCAGCCCGTCTTTCAGGCCCCGCGGGCCAATCACCAGCTGGTGCGGCAGGCCGATCAGATCCATGGTGGAGAACTTGGCTCCGGGGCGTTCGTTGCGGTCGTCAAACAGGGGCTCTTGGCCGGCGGCGCACAGTGCGTCATAGGCGGTCTCACAGGCGGCCTGCACCTCTGGAGTGTCGCCCGACAAGCTGATCAGGCCGACTTTGAACGGGGCGACGGCGCGCGGCCAGATGATGCCGTCATCGTCATGGCAGGCTTCGATCACAGCCCCAACGAGCCGCGACACGCCCACGCCGTACGAGCCCATGTGAACGGGCCGGTCGACCCCGTCAGGATGCGTGATCAGCGCCTTCATGGCCTCTGAGTACTTCACGCCGAAGTAGAAAATATGGCCGACTTCGATGCCGCGCGCTTCAAGGCGGTTTTCCGGCGCCACGCGGGCTTCAAAATCGCCCGCGTCATGCATGTCCTCGGTCGCCGCATAAAGGCCCGTGCGCGCGTCCACCAGAGCTTGCAGATCGGCGTCAAAGTCAATGTCTGCGCCCGGCGCCGGCATGTCGACGAGGGCGCGGTCACAGAAGACGGCGCTTTCGCCGGTCTCGGCCAGCACAATGAACTCATGGCTCAAATCGCCGCCAATTGGACCGGTGTCGGCGCGCATCGCCACCGCACTTAGCCCCATTCGGGCAAAGGTGTTCAGATAGGCGATGAACATCCGATTGTAGGAGGCGCGCGCGCCCGCCTCGTCCAGATCGAACGAGTAGGCGTCTTTCATCAGAAACTCGCGCCCGCGCATGACCCCAAAGCGCGGCCTGATCTCGTCGCGAAACTTCCACTGGACGTGATAAAGGAGCTTGGGCGTGTCCTTGTAGGACCGGCAGCTGGCCCGAAACATCGCCGTGATCATCTCTTCGTTGGTTGGCCCGTAGAGAAGGTCGCGGCCGTGGCGATCGACGATGCGCAGCATCTCCGCGCCATAGTCGTCATAACGCCCGCTCTCACGCCACAGCTCTGCTGGCTGCAACGTCGGCATCAACAGCTCTACCGCGCCGGCGCGGTCTTGCTCTTGGCGCACGATGGTTTCGATGTTGCGCAACACCCGCAAGCCCAGAGGCAACCAGCTGTAGATGCCGGCCGCCTCTTGGCGGATCATCCCCGCCCGCAGCATCAGACGATGCGAGGGAATCGAAGCGTCGGCCGGTGTTTCTTTCAACACCGGCAGAAGATAGCGCGACAAACGCATGTAACGGGAACTCCACGCAAAGGGCGCACGCGTGCGGCGAGCGCGAAGAGATAGCCGCGCGCTGACCGCGGCGCAACGCGCCGTCTGCTAGGAGCCAAATCCTGACGTCTGCGACAAGCCCAAGAGGTCAAACTGAATTAAGACCACCGCGATGACCCACAGGACTGCGGAAAGGCCCGTCGCCCAGAGCATCTTGCGCGGCAGATTGGCCTGCGCCGGCGCGCCCGCCTCCGTGCCGGGCGCCACCTCCCCCGTCTCTTCTTGGCTGCGCACCCCGATCGGCAAGACGCAAAAGAACGCCACCCACCAAAGCATCACATAGACCACGACTGCTGGCACAACGCCCATCTCAGCTTGCTCCCGCTTGGCCAAACGTCAGGTGATCGGTTGCCGGCGGGCTCTCCATCAACTCCACCAGCACCCCAAGGGCGTCGCGCGGGTGGACGAACACCACCAGCGTCCCGTGGGCCCCGATGCGCGGCGCGTTCAGAACCGTTGCGCCCTTGGCCTCCACATCGGCCACGGCGGCGTGAATGTCTGGCACCTCAAAGCATACGTGATGCTGGCCGCCGCGCGGGTTCTTGGCCAGAAACTTGGCGACCGGAGAGGCCTCTCCATAAGGTTCAAGCAGCTCAATCTGGCTGTTGGGCGTGTCGACAAACTGAACGCGCACGCCCTGGTCAGGCATGGTGATCACATCAGAGATCACCGTGGCGCCAAACAGCTCCACATAGACCTTCACCGCCGCTTCCAAATCGGGCACGGCGACGCCGACATGATTGAGACGTCCGAGCATCAGCGCCCTCTCTGGCTCTTGGGTTTTGAGTTGCCCCGGCTCTGGCCCCCGCTCTGGCCTCGACCTTCGCCCTGGCTCTGGCCCCGACCCTGGCTTTGCGGCTTGGACGGGGCGCGAGAGACGCCGGGCGTGCGCATCACCACGACATCGACCAGCGGCCGGCGCCGGTGCACCATTTCCACCCGCTTGCGCGCCACCCGCGCAAGCTCGCGCTCCACCGCCTCGTCGTCGGCGCGGGCGCTGCGCTTCATCGCGGACAGGGCGTCGTCCACCCCGTCGGCGATATCATCTAGCAGGTCGTCCAGCGGCGCCTGGGGCCCGTCGGCAACGCCGCGCACCACAATCTCTGGCCCATCCACGATGTTGCCGTCGCCATCCAGCGCCACCACCACCGACACATGACCGTTAAAGCTCATCCGGCGGCGATCACGCAGCGCTTCGCTCTCAGCCGGCCCCAGGACCGGCCCGTCAAGATGCAGCCGCCCGGACGGCGCCTCGTCGATCAGCTTTACCGGGCCCGGCGCCAGGCGGATCATGTCGCCGTTGCGGGGCGGATAGACCTGAGGCACCTGGAGCGACTTGGCCAGGGCGG
>CAYGQB010000077.1:0-12491 GCA_964351895.1 uncultured Caulobacterales bacterium | reverse complement strand
TGGACTTCATCGAAGCCCGTCTGGAACACCATGATCTCGCCATTCAGCGCCATGTCGCGGGCAAGGGCCTGCCAGTCGATATAGTAGCGAAGGCTTTCGGGAATCTCGGTTCCCGTGTCCTCGTGCAGCTGTTCGGCAAAGTCCGCCGCGCTGCGATACTTGCCCGCATAGTCCTCGAAGGCGGCGCGCGCCTCGGCGAGATCGTCGCCGAAATGACTCATGAGTTTCGCGCCAAGCTCGCCATGTTCCTCGATGAAATCGGCAAGCGCGCACACGGTTTCGAATGAGGCGTATTCGGAAAGGTTCGCGCCCTCGAAGCCTTCATAATCGTGGATCGCCCATTCTTCGGCGTCGGGCTCCGGTGAGTCCGCCAGCATGGCGCGAACCTGTTCCCAAATCTCGTCAGGGGTGGTCGCCTCGATCCATCGGCCATGCAGGCAGCCGGAATTGTAGGCTGCAAGGCATGCCACGTAGATGCGCGGGCTATCGGGTCGCGCGGGTGCAGCGCTGGCTGCAAGAGGTGCAGCGTTTGCGAGTTGGTCAGTCATGTCAGTCTCCTTCCCCGCCCTCGTTCTTTTCCCGACAGTCGGGTGGGCGGCGAGGAGGTGCTCAGCCGGAGCGCATCAGGGCGGCGCGCAAGGGGAAGCTGTAGGTATGACGCCTAAAGACGATCAGAGCTGACAAAGACCCGCCCCCTTGCGCGGCGACCGCGCTCTGGCAGACGCACCGTCCGCCCACCTGACTGATGGGAACAGATATTGAGGCGGAGGGAGGCTGGGGTGGCCATGTGAGCACGCTGAACGCGAGCGACACCCCAACGCCGTTTCCCGGTTGTGCTATTTCCCGATTCTGCCTAATTTTCTCAAACAGGCTGATTTCGGCTCAAGGGGCGGTCATGGAAACCGACATTCTGACCATCAAGGAAGTGGCGGAATATCTGCGCATTACGGAGAAAACCGCCTACCGGCTGGCCTCCGAGCGCAAGATACCAGGCTTCAAGGTCGGCGGCTCCTGGCGGTTCCGCAAGGGTGAGATCGATGCCTGGATTGACGAAGATGCGCGCAAGCGCGCCAAGGGGGACAAGGATACATGACGGCCAGTGCAACACCCGACATCAAATCGCTCAGCGGGTTCGTCTGGTCGATCGCTGAAATCCTGCGTGGGGATTTCAAGCAATCGGAATATGGCAAGGTGATCCTGCCCTTCGTGGTCATGCGGCGACTGGACTGCATCCTGGAGCCGACCAAGACGGCGGTGCTCGCCGCTCACAAATCGCTGCCCAAAGGCGTCGATGAAGAGACGCAGGACATGATCCTGTTTGGAGCGGCCGGCGACGGGATCAAGGTCTACAACACGTCAGAGCTCACCTTCGACAAGCTGCGCGGGCAGGACGCCCGGCAGCTGCATGCCAACCTCATCGACTATATCCGCTGTTTCTCGCCCAATGTGCGTGACATCTTCCTTGAGAAGTTCCTGTTCACCGAACAGCTCAAACGGCTGAATGACGGCAAGATTCTCTGGCAAGTGTTCGAGCGGTTCTGTGAGATCGACCTGCACCCATCCGCCGTCACCAATATCGAGATGGGCTATCTGTTCGAGGAACTGATCCGGCGCTTCTCGGAAATCTCCAATGAGACGGCGGGGGAGCATTTCACGCCGCGCGAGGTGATCCGGCTGATTGTCGAACTTCTGATCGCCAATGACGACACCAAGCTCACCCGGCGCGGCATCATCAGGCAGATTTACGACCCGGCCTGCGGCACGGGCGGCATGCTGGCCCTCGCCGAGGAAGCCTTGAAGCGGTTCAACGATTCGATCCGCGTCGAGCTATTCGGGCAGGAGCTCAACGGCGAATCCTTCGGCATCTGCAAGTCCGATATGCTGGTCACGGGCCACAACCCCGAACAGATCGCCTTCGGCAATACGCTTACCGATGATGCGCACGGGAACCGCAAGTTCCACTACATGCTGTCCAATCCGCCCTATGGCGTGGACTGGAAGAAGTATCAGGACCCGATCAAGGCGGAAGCCGCCAATCAGGGCCATGCCGGGCGGTTCGGCGCGGGCACGCCGCGTATTTCCGACGGCCAGCTCCTCTTCCTGCAACACATGATTTCCAAGATGCGTGACGACGAGGACGGCTCGCGCATCGGCATCGTCATGAATGGATCGCCGCTCTTCACGGGCGGCGCCGGCTCGGGGGAAAGCGAAATCCGCCGCTGGATGCTGGAGAATGACTGGGTCGAGGCGATTGTCGCCCTGCCGACAGACCTTTTCTACAATACCGGCATCCAGACCTATGTATGGCTCCTGACCAATCGCAAGCCGAAGGCGCGCGAGGGCAAGGTCCAGCTGATCGACGCGTCGGGCGAACGCTTCTGGACCGGCATGCGCAAGTCGCTTGGCTCCAAGCGACGGGAAATCCCCGAAACGGCGCGCGACCAGATTGTCCGGCTCTATGCCGATTTCCTCAATGGCGAGAGCGGCGAAGGCGACGTCGCCAAGATCTTCGACACCAGCGATTTCGGCTATCGCGAAATCCGCGTCGAGCGGCCCCTGCGCCTGCGATTCGATGTGACCGAAGAAACGCTCAATGCCCTCAGCGGCCAGAAAGCGTTCGAGAAGCTGGACGCTGCCGAGCAGGACGCCATCCGCAGCACCATCGCCAGCGCCTTTTCCGGTCAGAGTTTCACCGACCGCGCTGTCTTCCTCAAAGCGCTGAACAAGGCGCTGAAAGCCAAGGGCATCAAAGTCGGCTCGCCGGTGATGAAGGCCATAGTCGAGGCGCTTGGCGCGCGGGATGAGACGGCCGAAATCTGCCGCGACAAGGACGGTAATCCGGAGCCGGACACGCAGCTGCGCGACCATGAGCTTGTGCCGCTCAAAGAAGACTGGCGGGATTATTTCGCGCGCGAGGTCAAACCCTTCGCGCCCGACGCCTGGGTCGATCAGAGCTATACCGACGACAGTGACAAACAGGTTGGCCGGGTCGGCTATGAGATCAATTTCAACCGATATTTCTACACCTATACCCCGCCGCGCCCGCTCGAGGAGATCGACGCTGAGCTGAAGACCCTCGAGGCCGACATCGCCGCACTCCTGAAGGAGGTGGTGGCATGAGGTCGCAGAATTTTGATGCTCGAGCTTATTGCCATGTTAACCGGGCTGGGCCATATATCGACGTAATAAGACCCGCCACGCCTCGGACGAAGTTTCGGCTTCGCACTGCGCACCCTGGCGGGTTTCTTCGTTTTAGCGCCTTGTTTTCATTGAAAGCGGGGCGTGCATGAAGTTCACCAAACCCGCCCTTTCCATCGCTGACCAGATCGCGCTGATCGAGCGACGCGGCATGGCTGTGCCGGACCGCGCGCGGGCAGAGCACTATCTGCGCCATATCAGCTATTACAGGCTGCGGGCCTATTGGCTGCCCTTTGAAACCGCCGCCGAGGCCGATGGCGACCATGCGTTCAGAAATGGCGCGAGCTTTGACGACGCCGTCGCCCTCTATGTTTTCGACCGCCAGCTGCGCCTGCATGTCATGGACGCCGTAGAGCGGATCGAGGTCTCGCTGCGCGGCGCCTGGGCGCATCACCTCGCCACCAAGTACGGGCCGCATGGCTATATCGATGGCACCCTGTATGGACGCCAGGATCATTACGCGAAGGCGCTCGCAAGCCTAATCAACGAAATCGAGCGCTCCCGCGATACCTTCATCGAACACTATCGCGCGAAATATGACGATCCGGAATTGCCGCCCATCTGGATGGCGGCGGAGGTCATGTCGCTCGGACAATTGTCAAAATGGCTCGGCAATCTGAAACTCCGTGCGGACCGTCAGACCATCGCGAAGCCCTATGGGCTGGACGAGAAAGTGCTCGTGTCGCTCGCCCACCATCTCGCCCATGTCCGCAACATCTGCGCCCATCATGGCCGCCTGTGGAACAAGCAGTTCACGGTGACGATGAAGCTGCCCCAGTCACCCGCAGCGCTGAAGCTCGCGATGAACCCAGCTTCTAGCCGCCGCCTGTACAATACGCTCGCCATCATTGGTTATCTCATCGGCATCATCGCGCCCGGCTCAGACTGGCGGCGAAAGCTCATCACGCTGATCGAGGAAACCCCGCTCGCAGATACCGCTGCCATGGGCTTCCCCGCAAACTGGCAGCAGATGCCAGCCTGGAGGGTAGCGGCATGACCTTTCAATATGTTCCGATTGGCGCAGTATTTGACATTAAAAACGGCGCCACGCCGTCGTCCGGTAACGAGGAATACTGGGACGGTGACGTGGCTTGGGTAACCCCAGCGGATCTAGGTAAACTGGGGAGTCGCTATATCGAAAGCGGTCAGCGCAACATTTCCACAAGCGGTTACGCAAGCTGCGGGACACAAATGGTTCGTCCCGGTGCAATTATTCTCAGCATCAGAGCGCCGATCGGCCATATGGCCATCGCGACTCAACCGCTGTGTTTCAATCAAGGTTGCAGAGGCCTTGAACCGCGAGGCCCCATAATTTCGGAATACGCATTCTGGGCATTGAACGCTGCAAGACCAGAGCTTGAGGCTTCAGGACAAGGCACAACATTTATCGAACTCGCTCGGAGCAAGCTCCGTGCGGTAAAAATTCCACTTCCCGACCACGAGACCCAGCGCGCCATCGCCGACTTCCTCGACCGCGAAACCGCCCGCATCGACCAATTGGTGGAGAAGAAGCAGGCGCTGGTTGCGGCTCTGAAACAGAAAATTACAGATATCGCTGATCTCTTGGCCACTGGGGCGGAAGACCCGCACCGCGCACGAACATCGGTCGATAGTCCATGGCTTTCAGAGATACCGACTGACTGGCAACTCGTTCGCGCAAAATTTTTGTTCAAAGAAATGAAGCGTCCTGTCGAAGTAGAAGATGAGGTCATCACGGCGTTCCGCGATGGTCAGGTTTGCTTGCGTTCTCGACGCCGGACTGAAGGATACACATTTGCCGAATTGGAAGTCGGCTATCAGCACATCTGCAAAGGCGATCTCGTCATCCACACTATGGATGCTTTTGCTGGAGCTATCGGTGTCTCGGAAGACGATGGTAAGTCCACGGGTGAGTATGCTGTTTGCAGACCGCGTAACGAGGGAGTCGTTCCAGAATACTACGCCTACGCCCTAAGGTGCATGGCCCGCCGAAACTACATATTCGTTCTTTGTCCGTCCGTTCGTGAGAGAGCACCACGGTTCAGGTTTGTTAGATTTGCTCCCGTATTCCTGCCAGTGCCGGCCAGAGAAGAACAACTCGCAATTGTATCTCGCATCGAAAGCGAAACGACCCAGCTCAGAGCGGTTCAAGGCAAAACTCTAGAATCGATCGACCGCCTGCGCGAATACCGCGCCTCTCTGATCACCGCCGCGGTGACTGGCCAGATCGATGTTTCCGAACACACCCGCAAGGGAGACACAGACCGGCGCCTCGACGCCATCGAAGCGGAGATGCGCGCATGAAAGACGCTCAGAAACCAGACCATGTCAGCCTCAACACGCTGATTGGCCGCATGCGCGAAGGCCGGTTCGTGATCCCGGACTTCCAGCGTGAATTCGAATGGGCGCCCTGGGACATTCGCGACCTGATGCGGTCGATCTTCTCGGACTATTATATCGGCAGCCTTCTGCTCTGGAAGGCGAAAGACCAGAACATCAAGCTGCTCGCCTGCGAAGGTCTCTATGGCTACGCGGGCGGCGGCTCGCCCGAATACATCGTCCTTGATGGCCAGCAGCGCCTAACGGCGATGCACTATGCTTTCTTAGCGCCAGACATGCCCCTGCCGAACCGCGCCAAGCGTGCGATCTACTTCATCCATGTCGATAAGTTCATGGCCGGCGAAACCGATGATGCTTTTAGCTATGAGTGGCTGTCGAAAAAGACCCAGTCAATGATGGAGAATGAGCCCGCACTTTTCGAGCGGCACATGTTCCCTTTGTCGGTTCTCGGTGGTCGGAGTAAAGCCCTGTTCCGTTGGACCGAAGAATACAAGAAGTTCTGGCAGGCGCGCGCTGAGAACGCTGCGAACGATGAAGAACGAGCGCTCGCAATGGCGCATGTCGAGAATGCCACGCCGTTCGAAGATGAAGTCTCCGACATTCTGGACGAGTATCAAATTTCCTACATTGAGCTCGATAAGGAGATCGGTGTCGAGAAGGTCTGTGACATCTTCACACAGATCAACAGCAAAGGCGTTCAGCTCGACGTGTTCGACCTGCTGAATGCGCTGATGAAGCCAAAGGACATCCAGCTCAAGCACATGTACCGCGAGGCGCGCGACCGGCTTGGCTTTGTCGAAACGCCGAAAATGAATGTCTACATCCTTCAGGTGATGTCGATCCTGCGGCAAAGCTATTGCTCGCCGAAATATCTCTACTTCCTGCAGCCCGGCGTCGAGAAGCCGGTTCGATTGCCGGACGGCACACGCAGGCAAGACATTCTCGTCGCGGACAGTTCAGAATTCGTCACGCTCTGGAACCAGGCGGTTGATGCGCTGGAACGGGTGATTGCGCTGCTTCGTCATCCCCAGGAATATGGCGCAGTGGGCCAAGCCTATATTCCATATGCGTCGATCGTTCCAGCGTTCGCAGCTATCAACACACTTGTCAGCGCGCAGCCCGCCAAGCGGCAGTTGTCGGCGCGCCGCAAGGTCCGGCTTTGGTACTGGGCCTCGGTCTTTCTGAACCGCTATTCGAGTTCAGTGGAGTCGACCGCTGCGCGCGATTTCGGTGCCATGCGCGAATGGATGGCCCATGAGGACGCCAAGCCGGACCTGATCGACGAATTTGCGCTGTCGTACCGGTCCATCGATATGCGCAGCGAAGTGAAGCGCGGCTCCTCGATTTACAGCGCCATCTTCAACCTGTTCGTTCTAGCAGGCGCTCGGGACTGGATGAGCGGCGATGTCCCCCCCTATGGCGATCTCGATGACCATCATATCGTTCCGGCCTGGTGGGGACGCGAGAACAAGGTCGGCCCAGCAATCAATTCCATTCTCAACCGCTCGCCCCTCACCAGCGACACCAATCGTAATGTGATCCGCGAAAAGCTGCCGAATGAATATCTTCCAGACCTGATCGATGAGAATGGCGAAGCGGCAGTGGTCGCCATTCTTGAATCTCATTTCATCAGCAAGACCGCGTTGGACATTCTTCTGCGTGATCCCTTCACACCTGAAGACTATGAGGATTTCATCGCCGAACGTCACCGGACGCTTCTGGACGGCATCGAGAACCTGCTCATCAAGGAGCGGCTGGACCTTCCAGCAAACCTAAGAGCGCTTGATGCCTCGATCGAGCAGATTGAACTCGCGCTGCGAAGAGTGATTGTTGAAGCCATCGAAAACGATCCGTCGCTGCTCCCGCCGCACCTTCTCGGTAATGCGCAAGAGCGAATCCAGAGGGCGCTCCGCAAGAATGCGGCGCTCAGCGCAGACCGGTTCGACAGGGCAGAAGGCGTGCTCGAACACTTCGATCTCCGCGAAGTGCAGGACACGATCCTCTCCAAAGCGCTGTGGGAACGGTTTGCTGACAGGTTCAAAACAAAGGAAGCATTGAGCCAGAAATTCTCCCAACTGGCAGATCTTCGCAACACCATCCGTCACAGTCGCACCGTCGATGAGGTCACGCTCAAAGAGGGTGAAGCCAGCGTGCTCTGGTTCAACAAGGTGCTGAACTCATGACCACGTACACACCCGACAGCGCCCACCGCGAAAAGGTCCTGCAGGACCATCTCATTGATCAGCTGGTCAGCGGCGAAGGTTACCTGCGCCGCGATGCCAAGACCGACTATGACCGCGCGCTGGCGATGGACCGCGACCTGGTGGTTCGGTTTCTGAGCGAGAGCCAGCCCGAAGAATGGGAGAAACTCACCGCGCATTACTCGGACTCGGCCGAAGACACGCTGTTCACCCAACTGACCAGGGCGCTCAAGGAGCGCGACCTGCTCGATGTGCTGCGCCAGGGCCTCAAGATCGTGCCCGGCATCAAGTTCTCGCTTTGCTACTTCCGGCCTGCGAGCACGCTAGAGCCCAAACGTGTGGAGGAATATCAGGCCAATATCCTCAGCGTCATGGATGAGGTTGCCTATAGCAGCCGTCATGAAAGCCGGATCGATGTGGTCCTGTTTCTGAATGGCCTGCCCGTCGCGACGATAGAGGCCAAAAACCTCCTGACCGGTTCGACCTTCCGGCATGCCGAGAAGCAGTACCGGAAAGACCGCTCGCCCGCAGGCGAACCTCTCCTCACCTTCCAGCGCGGCGCACTCGTGCACTTCGCGATGGATGAGGACAATGTCTCGATGACGACGCGGCTCGCCAATGGCAAGACGCGATTCCTGCCATTCAATCGCGGGCGCGAACGGGGCGCAGGCAATCCCGATGTCGCGGACGAATTCCGGGTTGCCTATCTCTACCGCCCCGGCGATTGGGGCGAGGCGATCTTCTCGCGGCGCGTCCTTCTCGAGATTGTCGGCCAGTTTATGCATGTCGAAAAGACAGGCAAAGACGTTGTGATGATCTTCCCGCGCTTCCAGCAACTGGACGCGGTGCGCCGGTTGATCTCCCATGCGGGCGCAAATGGTCCTGGCCGGAACTATCTGATCCAGCACTCGGCGGGTTCGGGCAAATCGAATACGATTGGCTGGCTGGCCCATCAGGCCATCAATCTGCATGACGGGTCGAACACCCCGGTGTTCAACACAGCGATCATCGTGACCGACCGCGTTGTTCTCGACCGCCAGCTTCAGGAAACTGTCGCCCAGTTCGAACAAACCAAGGGCCTTGTCAAAACCATCGACGGGACCTCGAAGCAGCTGATAGAGGCGATCGCCAAGGGGGCACGGATCATCGTTACGACGATCCAGAAATTCTCAACCGATCATCTCAAGGCGATCTCCGGTCAGGGCGCGCGCACCTTCGCCGTCATCATCGACGAAGCCCATTCCAGCCAGTCCGGCAAATCGGCCCAGGCGATGACGGATGCGCTGACCCGCGATGAAACCTCAAGCGAAGATATCGAGGATCTGATCCTCGACTATCAGAAGTCCCGCGGACCGCAGGCCAATCTCAGCTTCTTCGCCTTCACCGCGACGCCGCGAAACGTGACGCTTGAGCGATTCGGCGTCAAAGGTTCGGACGGGTTGCCGGTCGCTTTCCATGAGTATTCGATGCGTCAGGCCATCGAGGAAGGCTTCATTCTGGACGTCCTCCAGAACTACATGACGTACAAGGCCTATTACCAACTCGAGAAGACGATTGAAGACGATCCGGAACTGAGCGGCCGGCGCGGGCAGCGGAAAGTGGCGCGGTTTGCATCCCTGCATCCGACCGCGATCGGCCAGAAGGTCGAAATCATTGTCGAACATTTCCGCCGCCATGTGATGGGCGAACTTGGCGGTCAGGCAAAGGCCATGATTGTCACCCAAAGCCGCGAGCATGCACTGCGCTATTATTTCGGGATCAAGGCCTATCTCGATGCTGAGAACTATGGCGACCTTCGCGCGCTTGTCGCCTTCTCCGGCGAACTCACCCATGAGGGCGAAACCTATACCGAAGCCGACCTGAACGGATTTAGTGAAACAGAGCTACCGGGACGGTTTGACGGGTTCAAGCCGGACGGCACGCCTTATCCTGACACGTACCAAATCCTGATCGTCGCGGAAAAGTACCAGACTGGGTTCGACCAGCCAAAGCTCTGCGCCATGTATATTGATCGCAAACTT
This sequence comes from uncultured Caulobacterales bacterium, assembly GCA_964351895.1. Classification (GTDB taxonomy): domain Bacteria; phylum Pseudomonadota; class Alphaproteobacteria; order Caulobacterales; family Maricaulaceae; genus CAYGQB01. The sequence goes on along the minus strand of CAYGQB010000077.1, from coordinate 2,752 downwards.
GCCGGATTGCAGGCGGTACAGACACTATCGCGCCTCAACAGGACGAAAGCTGGCAAGGAGAACACCTATATTCTCGATTTCCAGAACACGATGGAGGATATCCAGACCGCGTTCCGGCCTTTTTATGAAGCGACCTCGCTTGAGGCGATGTCGGACCCCAATCAGGTCTACGAACTCGAAGGCCGCCTTTTCAAATTCGGCTATCTCGATCGCGGTGAGATCGACCGCTTCGCAGAGACATTCTATTCAGGCGCACTCAGCGGCAGCGACCGGGCGCGTCTTGAGGGCCTTGTCCGAGAAGCGGTGCAGCGCTTCGAAGCCGATGAGGATGAAGGCCGCCAGGAAGAATTCCGTCAGCTTCTGAAAAGCTATATGCGCTTCTACGGCTTCGTTGCGCAGGTTATCCGGCTCGAGGATACCTCGCTCGAAAAGCTCTACAGCTATGCGTCCTGGCTTTCGCGTTTATTGCCGAACCGTGAAGTGCCGCCCGACATAGAAATCACACAGGACATGCTCCGCCTGCAGGCCTTCAAGGTCGTGCAGAAGGAACAGGGCAGCGCTTCCCTCTCGCCGGGGGACAAGGAAGCGCTAAAGGCGATCAGCGAGTTTGGTGCCAAGCCCTATACCGAAGATGAACAGCGCGAGCTCTCGGAAATCGTGAAGGCTTTCAACGACCGTCATGGTACGGAATTCACCGAGAATGACTTTATTCGTTATGAGCCGACCTATCAGGCCACGCTCGACGACGACATGACAGACATGCTTCGGAACAATGCACCTGATGTAGTCTATTCCGCTTTCTCGCAAGCGTTCTTTCAGGGCGCGATCCGCATGTTCCAGCGTGACAATGACATGCGCGATATCGTGCTCACCGATCCGGCAGCCCGGGACAAGCTGATCCGCTTCTTTTTCAACCGGGCGCTTCGTGAGGTCAAAGGCGACGCAGCCTGATGACCTGAACCATCAGCGTCCGCGACCCCTCTGGCGCCAGCCAGTGGGAAGCGCGGGCGCGCGGTCAGCCGGCGAGGCCCAGCACCACGTTCTTTAGACGAACAACCGGACCCTCATTGAGCCTCGCCGGGCCGGTCGGCGTAGGATGGCTCCTGCGGCTCCGGGGCGAGCGCCGGGCGAAGGTCGGCGATCACCCCGGACCGCCCCGATGCCTCTCAACGGCCCCTACAGCCGGGCGAACAGCCCCGCGCCAAAGGCGCGGGCAGGCCGCAAAAGACTCCGTGCCGCTGAACGCCCTGATCAGGCGGCGGTCTTCGTGATCCCGAACTGCGACCCGAGGAGTTCGACGAGATAGCCGCCATCGCGCAGCGCTTCGGCTTTCAGGATGAGGTAACGCATGCTGTGTTTCAGCGACGGTCCATTCCAGTCCTCGGCCACGCGGTCCTTGCCAAAGATCACTTCTGCGATTTCGCGGCGATTGAGGCCGGCTTCCAGACAGTCCAGCGCGATGAGGCCATTGCGCAGCATCGCCGTTCGTTTGGTCCAGCGCGGCTCTGTCAGGTCCGGCCCATCGCCGATCAGCGCAAGCGCGGCTTTCTGGGCCTTCACCTTGCGCTCGAAGGCATCAAGATCAGAAATGGTGAGGTTCATCCTCACTGGCTCCATCCCGAGAAGGGAGAGACCTGTGCAGCGCACCTGGACGACGCAGCCCTTGCCGCGGATCAGCAGGAATTCGCGACCGATGGAATCGGTGATGTGGGTGATGTTGCAGATCGGTACGGTGCGCTCCCAGATATCGCAGGTCTGGCCGGGGCGAAGCGAGCTGCAATTGACCTCGACCTGATCGGGATAGGCAAGCCGGGTCCAGACGACATCGGCCTCGAATCCGTTCTTTGCAGGATCGGGCATAAAGGCAAAGCCGAGCCGTTCGGCCATGGTCTGAGGCACGCGGGATTTCAGGAGGCGGATGCTGGCGCAGGGCGCCTGCATCTCGGAAATGTCGTCCGGCGTGCGGCTTTCCGCGTAGCGGCGAACCTTATTGCTGCGACGGGCATATTCCCAGGCCCAGCGATCCTCCGAGAGCCGCCACAAATAATCATACTTTGCGGTGAATGCGTCTGTTTCGAGTGTGAATGTTTTCATGGTTGAACTCCCTTCTTACGAGAATTCCGGCAAGAAGTGTGCCAACGCTTGTTTGGCGCTTCTCTCTGACGACCTCAATTAAGATGTCTGAAAACAGTGTTCTAATTGCTTTGCGTCTAAACAACGACCCTTTTTCGTTTCGCTTGTGACACGAAAAACTGCCGCAAACTCTACAGAAAAGCGCATTTGTCATCCTTTACCGCAATATGCCGGAACGCGCCGCCTTGCGCCGCGTTCGGCCTCCATTTGCCGCCATTCACACTCCCGTAGAATTCATCCGTCTGCGATCCTTGGCTTTGTTGAAATGAACAGTCGGAGCCCTGGGATATGTCCCTTCATGCGCACCATACCGAAACAGAAACCCGGCGCAGCACCATGCTGCGCACGGCCTTCTGCCCGGTGGTGCGTGAGGCGCTGGAAGCGCCGGACACGATCGAGGTGATGGCCAATCCGGACGGCTCGGTCTGGATCGAGAAGGCTGGCGTGGGCGTCATCATTTCGCAGCACACACTTGCCCCTTGCGACCGCGAGCGCGTTATCCGCCTGGTCGCCTCCGGGGTGGAAGAGGCCGCTCACGCCAAGTCCCCGATCGTCTCGGCCGAACTCCCCGGCAGCGGCGAGCGGTTTGAAGGGCTTCTCCCACCTGTCTCGACCAGCC
>CAYGQB010000076.1:0-12512 GCA_964351895.1 uncultured Caulobacterales bacterium | reverse complement strand
TTTCCAGCAGCGCCGCCTTCTTCCGTCGCTTGCCGAAATAGCCCATGCGATCGAAGGCCACGCCCCATGACCAGATCGAGCAAATCACCAAGATCGCCATCACCGCCTTCACGACGATGTCGGCCATCATAAACAGTCCGAGCAGCGAAAATTCAGTCGCCGAGTGCGCGGCGCCAAGCGCTTCCGATTCCATGCCTTGCCCTCATGTCAGCGGTGCAACCCACCTGGAGGTGGGTGCGGTTGTCCGGTGATCGGGTCAACCCGCTTGTCTCTAAATCCCACGCCGGGATGCGGCCCGATTATGACCATTTGAGGACCGCAGGCGCCTGTTGCCAGCTGGTTTGCGGCGCGCGGGCCCGGTACGGCCATGCGCCGTGTCGCGCCCGCGCCTCACCCCGCGCCTCACCCGCACCTCAAACGAATTGGCGCACACAGATGGCAGATTTACGCTCCTGGCGCGTTAAATTCGACGGCCATGGTAATCACCTCGTTGCGGTTGCTCCACAAGACCATGTCCCGGCGATCAGTTTCCACAAAGCCGCGGCGCTGATAGAGCCCCCACGACGCCTCCAGTCCGCTCGTGGTCTCCAAATAGACGCCGCGCCATCCCGACGCCTTGGCGTGCGCCAGGGCCGCATCCACCAGCTGTGCGCCCAGACCCGTCCCGCGCGCGGCCGGGCTCGCCAAGACCCAGCGCAGCTGACCCCAGGGGCCTACATCTGCCCCGCCGTGCTTGGGCGCAGGAACGCGCGCCGGCCGCACGGCGCGCTCTACGATGGCGCTGGTTGCGATCAGCTCCGGCGGGCCGTCACCGTGTGTGCGCTCGGCCAGAAACACGCGGCCCCGGCCGTCATTGTCGAGCATGAACTCGGCCACGGATCGCGCGACATGGGCCTCAAACCGTGGGCCAAACTCGCCCGCCTCGCCGGCGTAAACGCGTCCGTGCAGGGCGATCAGGCGCCCCAGATCTCCCGCCTCCAGCGTTGTGCGCACGCGAATGTCTGCCGGTTCGGTCATACCCTCGTTTGGCCTGAGAGGCTGGGCGCGGTCAATGTCGGCTCTCGTCAGGTGTGGCGCGAACGGCTATCTTGACGCACCGCGCCAACGTGGAGATGTCCCATGCGTTTCCAGCCAGCTCTCGGTCTGCCAGCCCAGGCTCTGCCAGCCCTGGTATCCGCGCTTGCGCTTGTCTTTGCAAGCGCGTGCGAGACGGTCCCGTCCGACCCCAGCCGCACCGGCTTTGCTCTGGCCAGCCCAAGCTTAAGCCCGGAAGAGGGCGTGTTTTATCGCTACGGAACGTTCTGCGGCCCCGGCGTGCCCGATCTCACCGGCGTCAGCGGGGCGCCGGCGCGCCTGGCGGCGATCACGGCCTTGGCGCCCGTCGACGACATTGACCGGGCCTGCAAGGCGCATGACGTGTGCTACGAGAAATTCGGCCATGACCGGCTGGCGTGCGACGGGGTGATCGTGGCCCTGACCACGTCGTGGAATCTGCGCCCGTTTGAGGGCAATGAGTACGAGTCCGGCGCCTGCGTGAACCAGGCGCACGAGATCGCCAACGCCTTCGTCTATGGCAAGGAGGGCGGCGCCAACGCTGAAGAGATCGCCGCGCGCGCGCAACTCAAGGAATCGCTCGGCGGCATGGTGGTGGCGTCCGGCGCCCTGTTGCTCTTAAACGCGCGCTATGGCTTTCCCACAGCGCCCGGCCAGTGCGCCCTGCGCCCGCAAATCCGCGCCGAGCGTGAGGCCAATGCGCTGGGCGAGCTGCGCAAGGCCCTGCTCGACAGCCGCTGCGCCGCCGCCGACAGCGCCTGCCGCACGGCCAACCAGCCCGACGCCCAGGCCCTCACCGTCGCCGACCTGTACGAGTAGCAAGGCGCCAGCACGGGGGCCTAATTCAGCTTCTCAGGCTTTTTGGGGACGAGGATGTCGGGCAGTGGCGCGGCGGGCACGCCTTCGTCTTTGAGCGCCTTGGCGTCCTGCGGCGTGGCGGTGCCGTAGATCGGGCGCGGGTCGGCTTCGCCGGCGTGCATGGCGCGGGCCTCCTGGGCGAAGCGCTCGCCGACATCGTCATGGGTGCGTGCGATCTCTGCGCGCAGCGCGCCGGCCAGCGCCTCCATCTTCTCAAGGGTCAGCTTGGCGCCAGAACCTGAACCTGTGCCTGAGCCTAAGCGCGTCGCCACGGCCGGGGCCATGATCTGCTTGCGCACGTCGCAGCTGGCGCAGGTGGGACACGTGACCAGCCCGCGCGCAACCTGGTCATCGTAGCTGTCGGAGTTGGCGAACCAGGCCTCAAACTCGTGCGCGCCGTCGCACACGAGGGCGTACCGGATCACGACGCCTCCTCTCCGGGCTCGCGGCCCGGCTCTGCCCGCCCCGCCTCTACCGCTTCTACCGCCTGGGGCGGCGCAAAGGCGCGGTCGTGGCGCAGGCTGGGGATGCGGGCGCGCGCCGTCGCCACACGCGACAGGTCCAGGTCGGCGACCACCAGCCCCGGCTCGTCATGGTCCAGCGCGGCGACGGTTTCGCCCCACGGCCCGACAATCATCGAGCGCCCCCACGTGGTGCGCCCATCGGCGTGCACGCCGCCCTGCGCCGGGGCCAGCACAAACGATCCCGTCTCAATCGCGCGGGCGCGCAACAGCACCTCCCAGTGGGCCCGGCCGGTGACGCGGGTGAAGGCGGCCGGCGCGGTCAGAACCTGCGCGCCCGCCTGGGCCAGCGACCGATAAAGCCCGGCAAAGCGCAGATCATAACAGACGCTGAGGCCCACCAGCCCGAGCGGGCTGTCAGCCAAGACGGCTTGCGCCCCCGGCGCGACGCTGGCCGATTCCGCATAGGTCTCGCCGCCCGACAAGGTGACGTCAAACAGATGGATCTTGTCATAGTGGGCGCGCACCGCCCCGTCCGGGTCCAAGAGCACAGAACGATTGGCCACGCGCCCGTCGGCCCGCATAGCCATGATCGAGCCCGCCAGGAGCCACACCCCGGCCCGGCGCGCCGCCGCGCCCAAGGCCTCGACGGTGCGCGCCTCGGGCCAGTCGGCCAGGACGGCGCGCAGGCTGGCGGCGTCCTTTTGCACGATGTTGGCCGCCTCCGGCGTCGCCACCAGCACACAGCCCTCGCGCGCCAGCTCACGCGCGGCGGTTTCGATGTCGGCCAAGTTGCGCGCCGGATCGAGGCCTGAGCGCATCTGCACCAGCCCCACGCGCCGGGTTGACGGTGTGGCCTGCGGGCCAGATGGCGCGTGCGCCGACGCGGCGTCAGCCGGGGCCATGCTAGGCGCCGAGCAGCGGATCAAGTCCGCCTGCACGCTCCAGCGCCATCAGCTCGTCGCAGCCGCCGACATGGCGATCGCCGATGAAAATCTGGGGATAGGTGCGCGCCCCGCCTGACCGCTCGCGCATCTCTTGGCGCGCCTTGGCGTCCATGCCCGCGTCGTGCTCGACCACGGTGGCGCCCTTGTCTTTTAAGAGCTTCAAAGCCCGCGAGCAGTAGGGGCAAAACATCTTGGTGTAGATGGTGACGGTGGTGACGGTGGTCATTTCAGGAGAGGTCTTTCGTCTTTCTTTGCGTGAACCCGCGCGGGGGCGCCGACCAGCCGGCGCAGCGGGGCAAGAGCGGCGAGGAAGGCGCAACAGACCTTCATATAAGCGCGTCGCGCGGGCGCACAACGCGCGCCAGCGTCACCGCGTCCACCCGGGCCGCCCCGGCCCGGATGAGCGTGCGCGCGCAGGCGTCCAGCGTGGCGCCCGTGGTGTGGACGTCATCCACCAGCACGATGTGCGCGCCCTTCACGCTGGCCGGGTCGCGCACCTGAAAGGCGCCCGCCACGTTGCGCGCCCGACCAGACGCGGAGTGGCCGGCTTGCGAGGGCGTGGCGCGCGCCCGCGCGAGCGTATCTGGGTCAAACGGCTGGTCGAGGCGCTCCGCCAAGGCCCGCGCCAGGAGCGCCGCCTGGTTGAACCGGCGCGCGCGCAGCCGCGAAGGGTGGAGCGGCACCGGCGCCACGCGCGCCCCGCGCCGCGCCGCGTCGGGCGTGCGCTGAAGCATCCAGTCGGCAAAGGTCGCCACCCCGTCAGATCGCCCGGCGTGCTTGAGCGCCAGCACCAGGGGCTTGCTGGCGGCGTCATAGACCAGGACCGAGCGGGCCGCCGTGACGACGGGCGGCGCGGCGGTGCAGGCGGCGCACCAAGAGCCGGTCTCAGGCGCGCCCTGTTCAGCGCCACCTGGCGCGCTGAGGTCTGGGGCTTTGGGAGCTTCGGGAGATTCTGGGTCGAAGCCAAAGGGCACGCCGCACCGCGCGCACGCCGGATCGGCGATGAAGGTGAGCGCGGCCCAGGCCGCGGGCGAGATGCGACCGGGCGCCTCAACAGGGGCGTCGCTGACCAGGCAGGTGGGCGGCATGGCGGCGTTGACGGCGGCGCGTCCGGCCCTCTGAGCGACGGTGCTGGCAATGCGCAAGGCGCGCGCCATATGATCGCGCATGAGCCCCTCCCCGCCTCGTGTGTTCGACCGACGCGCCGTGCGCGCCCACCGGGCGCGCGCCGGACGCGGCGACGACTTTCTGCGAAATCAGGTCGCAGCGGAACTCCTGGACCGGATTTTATCCGTGACGCGGTCGTTTGAGCACGCCGTTTCGCTGGGCGGCGGCGGCGCGTTCAGCCGCGCCTGGGCCGCGAGCGACGCCGGCCGGGCCAAGATCGGGCGCGTGACGGAAGCAGATGTGCATCCCACGGCTCTGCGCGCACGTGCGCCGCAAGCGGGCGGGCTGGTGCTGGATGAGGAGCATCTGCCGCTGGCCGAGGCCAGCGTGGATCTGATCGTCGCGCCCCTGTCGCTGCACCTGGTCAATGACCTGCCCGGCGCCCTGATCCAAATCCGCCGCGCCCTGAAACCGGACGGCCTGCTTGTCGCCGCCCTGTTTGCACGCGGCACCTTGGCTGAACTGCGCGCCGCCTTCCTGGAGGCCGACACGGCGCTCTTGGGCGCCCCGGTCGCGCGCATCGCTCCCCTGCCTGAACTGCAAGACATCGCCGGCCTTCTGCAGCGCGCGGGCCTGGCCATGCCGGTGGCGGATCTGGACACGACCTGCGTGCGCTACGCCGATCCGATGCGCCTGTTTGCCGACTTGAGGGTCATGGGCGAGACCAGCGCCTTGGCGGCGATGGAGCCGGGCCCCCACCCAGCGCCCGCGCCAGCGCAAAGGCCCCAATCGCATAGGCCCCAATCGCATAGGCCCCTGTCGCGCCGGCTTCTGGCCCGCGCGCTCTCGGCCTATCCGGTGGACGACGCCGGCCGCCGCCCGGCCACCTTTGCCATCGCCACTGCGACGGGCTGGGCCCCGGCGGCCAGCCAGCCCAAGCCGCTGCGACCCGGTTCCGCGCGCCAGCGATTGGCGCACGCTTTAGGCGTGCCCGAACAGTCGGCCGGAGAGAAGGCCGGCCCTGACAGCGCAGAAGTTGAAACGACGCGGCGCGCAACGCTCAAGGGCGGCGCGGACTGATCCGGCTACTTTGCTTTGCCAAGCTCGGTCGAGGTTTTTGACCACACGCTATTGGTCGCCTTGGTGATGCTGCCCGCCGACCCGATCAGCGCCACGCCCAACAAGACGGCAATGACCGCGTATTCGATGGCGGTCGCCCCGTCTTCATCACGGGCGAAGCGGGAAAACAGGCGGCTCATACGCGGGCTCCATGGAGGCGATCGGCAAGGGCGCTGGCCAGCGGCTGGTCCACCGGCGGCATGTCGTAGGTGTGGAGCCGATCGGGACGCGCCCACGTCACCTCCTGGCCTTCTTGCGGATTCACAAAGCCGTCCCAGCGCCGGCACACATAGAGCGGCATCAAGATGGCGCGTGGACGCGACGGGTCTGGGCCGCCGTCGGCATGCTCTGACCGGTCAGGGCCTGGTTCCGCGTCATAAGGCGCGGTCGCGAACGCGAACGGATCGAGACACCGCAGGCACGGTTCTACGGTCAGTTCTTCGCGCAGTTCGCGCACCAGCGCCTCCTCTGGCGTTTCTCCCGGCTCGACCTTGCCGCCCGGGAACTCCCACAATCCGCCATGACGCTTGTGGTCAGGTCGGCGCGCAATCAGCACGCGCCCGTCCGCGTCAATCAGAGCGCCCGCGACAACCAAGAGGATCGACATGCGCGCTCATCTCCACTGTGGCAGGGCGGCGTTAAGATGACGTTCACGCCTGAAAATTCATTGGCTTAAGCGCAATTATGAGGGCATAAGCGCAAATCTGGGGACACATGCTAGCGCAGCCGCCTCAGATCTAACGCGACAACACGGGGCGTCTGCTAGCGCAGCCGCCCCTCTGGCTCCACCGGTTCAGCGCTGGCCGGGCCCAGCGCCGTGCGCACTTCAGCCTTGGCGCGCAACACGTCCACCAGGCGCTGAATCTCATCAAACGTCATAAAGCGCACGATCCGCGCGCGCATTTCTTCAAACGTCGGACGCTGCTCGGCGCGCCGATCCTCGACCCGTAAGACATGCCAACCAAACTCAGTTTTGAACGGCTTTGAAATTGCCCCGACTTCGGTCTCAAACGCGGCGCGCTGAAACGGGGCGGTCATCATGTCCGGGGTAAAGTAGCCCAAATCGCCGCCTTCCAGCCGGCTCGCCGGGTCCTTGGACCGCTCTAGCGCCACCGCGGCAAAATCCCCGCCACCAGAGATCAGGGCGACAATCTCTTCGGCCTCTTCATACGTGTCCACCAAGATGTGGCGCGCGCGCACCTCGTCGCCCAGCTCCACCAGCTTGACCTGCTCTTCGTACATGCGCCGCAACGCGTCCTCAGTGACCGCCCCGTCCACGACGCTTTCCACCAAGATATTGCCGAGAATGCGTTCGCGCGCCGCGGCCAGGCGGCGACGGGCCTCGTCGCTGTCGTTGAGATTGCGCCGGATCGCTTCTTGCGCCAGCAGCCGCTGATCCACCAGCTCCTCAAGAAGCTGGCCAAAGAGCGGGCTGGCCGGGTCGAGTGTTTCGGCCTGCTCGATGATGCCCTGGGACACGCCCTCGCGGTGAACGTCGGAGACATAAATCGGCGAACCGTCGACCTCGGCTGCGATCTGGTCGCCAAGTCGCACAATCGCGGCGCCAAACTCTTCGCTCTCGCCCCGCGATTGGGTGTCGCACGCCGACAGCGCGAGCCCGCAAACCACAGCCGCAAAGACGAGGCAAAGGCGGCGCACCTGAAAGGGATCAGTCGTGACGGCGTGGCGCATAACCGGGTCATTCCTTAGCGCGCGAGCGGCGAAGAACAAGACAGCGCGCGGCAGCGCCCGCGTTGACACCGCGAGGGGGCGTCCTTAAGTGACCGAAACGCGTCTGTCGAGACGCCTCATGCTGCGCAAGGCGGCGCGCCCAAGCTTGCCCGACAGGACTTGCGCAGCGTGCCCGCCCGACTTGCGGCCTGGTCCAAGACAATGGACCCAATCGGAGATGCGGCCTCGCCCATGCTGACTTTCGCTCGCAAAGTGTTCGGTTCGGCCAATGACCGCAAGGTGCGTCTGTTGCAGCCGCGCGTGGTCAAGATCAATGCGCTGGAACCCGAGTTTGAAGCCCTCACCGACGAAGAATTGCGCGCCAAGACGGTGGAGCTGCGCGAGGCGGTGGCCAACGGCGCCACGCTGGATTCGGTGCTGGAGCCGGCGTTTGCCGCCGTGCGCGAGGCGGCCAAGCGGGCGCTGGGAATGCGCCACTTCGACGTTCAGCTCGTCGGCGGCATGATTTTGCACGACGGCGACATCGCCGAGATGAAAACCGGCGAAGGCAAGACGCTGGTCGCCACCCTGCCCGTCTACCTCAACGCCCTGACCGGACGCGGCGTGCACGTGGTGACGGTCAATGACTATCTGGCCAAGCGCGACAGCGAATGGATGGGGAAGATCTATCGCTTCCTCGGCCTCACCGTCGGCGTGATCGTCCACGGACTTGACGACCCCCAGCGCCAGCGCGCCTACGCCTGTGACGTCACCTACGGCACCAACAACGAATTCGGCTTTGATTATCTGCGCGACAACATGAAGTACGCGCTCGACGAAATGTGCCAGCGCGGCCACGCCTATGCGATTGTCGACGAGGTGGACTCCATCCTCATCGACGAGAGCCGCACCCCGCTCATCATCTCTGGCCCGACCGACGACCGCTCTGACTTCTACAAAACCATCGACGCCCTGATCCCGGAACTGTCCGAGGACGACTACGAGATCGACGAAAAGCAGCGCTCGGTCGCCTTCACTGAATCAGGCAACGAGCGGCTGGAGGGGATCCTCACCGAGCGCGAGCTTCTGGAGGGCGAAGGCGGGCTCTATGACATCGCCAACGTCTCCGTCGTCCACCACGTCAACCAGGCGCTCAAGGCGCACGCCCTGTTCCTGCGCGACCGCGACTACATCTTGAAGAACGACCAAGTCATTCTGATCGATGAGTTCACCGGCCGCATGATGGAAGGCCGGCGCCTGTCAGAGGGGTTGCATCAGGCGATCGAAGCCAAGGAAGGCGTTCAGATTCAGCCTGAGAACGTGACCTTGGCGTCGATCACGTTCCAGAACTACTTCCGGCTCTACGACAAGCTGGCCGGCATGACCGGCACGGCGGCCACCGAAGAGTCCGAGTTTCAAGACATTTACGGGCTGCGCGTCTACGAGGTGCCCACCAACCGGCCGATCGCGCGTCAAGACGACGACGACGAGGTCTACCGCACCACGCAAGAAAAACTCGACGCCCTGGTGGCCGAACTTGCCGACGCCCATTTGCGCGGCCAGCCGGTGCTCGTGGGCACCGTCTCGATTGAGAAATCAGAAAAGCTCGCCGCCCTCCTGTCGGACCGCGCCTACGTCAAGCAGCTGGGCGAGAAGGTCAAAACTCAGGCCGCGACCATCGACGACCCCAAGCGCGCGGAAGATCGCGACGCCTTCATGCAGCTCGGCCAGTCGATCATCGATCTGGCCGCAAACGCCAAGGGCAAGGCCGCGCCCATCCCGCACCTGGTGCTGAACGCGCGCTACCACGAGCAAGAAGCCTTGATCGTGGCCGACGCGGGCGTGCCCGGCGCCATCACCATCGCCACCAACATGGCCGGGCGCGGCACCGACATTCAGCTGGGCGGCAACGTGGACATGCGCCTGGAACGCTGGATGGCGGAAGAAACCGACGCCGGACGCGAGCCCTCCGAAGCTGACATTCAAAAGCAAACCGCCAAGATCGAAGCGGACGTTCAGGCCAATCGCGAGGTGGCGCTCAAGGCGGGCGGGCTCTACGTCATCGGATCTGAACGCCACGAAAGCCGGCGCATCGACAATCAGCTGCGCGGACGCACCGGCCGTCAGGGCGACCCAGGACGCTCGCGCTTCTTCATTTCGCTGGAAGACGACCTGTTGCGGATTTTTGCGCCCGAGCGCCTGGACGGCATCATGCGCACCCTGGGCATGCGCGAAGGCGAAGCCATTGTTCACCCGTGGATGAACAAGGCGCTGGAAACCTCCCAGCGCAAGGTCGAGCAGCGCAACTTTGAGATCCGCAAGAACCTTCTGAAGTACGACGACGTCACCAACGATCAGCGCAAGGCGATCTTTGAGCAGCGCATCGAGTTCATGAGCGAAGAGGACGTCGGCGAAGTGATCGGCGACATGCGCCGTGAACTGGTCGAGGACATGGTCGCGCGCCACATGCCCGCCAAGGCCTACGCCGAGCAGTGGGACATCGACGCCCTGGTGTCGGACGTGGACACGGTGTTCGGCATGCAGCCGCCCGTGCGCGATTGGGCCAGCGAAGAAGGCATCGCGGACGAAGAGATGCGAGAGCGTCTGCAAGCGTCGGTCGATGAAGCCTACGCCGACAAGAGCGCCAGGGTGTCGCCCGACATTATGCGCCGGATCGAGAAGCAGATTTTGTTGCAGACCATCGATCTGCACTGGCGCGAACATCTCCAGCAGCTTGATCACCTGCGTTCGGTGATCCACCTGCGCGGCTACGCCCAGCGCGACCCCTTGAACGAGTTCAAGACCGAAGCTTTCACCCTGTTTGAGCGCCTGTTGTCGGACCTGCGCGCCGATGTGGTGCGGGTTCTGTCCAACCTGCGCGTGCAGGTGCAAGAGCAGGCGCCGGTGGAAGTGCCGCCCAACCCCGAACTGCCCAAGGGCATGGTGGCGCAACACGTGGACCCGGCCACAGGACGGCGCATTCCAGTCGGTCCTCCGCCGGAACCGGCCGACCAAGGGCTGGGCGCTGCGGCGCGCGCACCGCGGCTGTCTTCTGACCAGCGCGACCCGGCCAATCCGGCCACCTGGGGCCGCATCGGCCGCAACGAGGCCTGCCCGTGCGGCTCGGGAAAGAAGTACAAGCACTGCCACGGCAGCGTCACCGCCAGCGCCTGACCCCTTCTCCTTGGGGCAGACAGATCTCGCGCGCGGGTTCCCTTGCACCGGCCCGCGCCTGCCTGTCAGGATGCGAGGTGGCGCGTGTCTTTGACCGCGAGGCTTGGCCAGCCTAGCTTTAACGCCACTCTATAGGCCGGCGCGAGGCGACATCATGCGATCACCAGCTGGCGCTTTGCGCCTCGTCGCGACAGCCCCGGCCTGTTGCTTGCTGCTCGGGCTGGTGGCGAGCGTCGTCAGCGCCCCGCGCGCCGACGCGCAAGGCTACACGCGTGAGATCGACGCCAGCGTTGGATCGGCCTGGGTGTTTCGCGGGGTGCAGCGCGGCGAGGCCAATGTCACCGCAGGCGGCGGGCTGGGTCTTGGTCCGTTCTATGGCGGGGCCCGCTTCACCACGCCCGTTGGCGGACAAACCACGGGCCTTCCCAACGAAACTCGATTCTATGCGGGCTTTGCCCCGACCCAGCTCTTGGGCCTGGTGCGGGTCGATCTGGGCGCTGCGCACTACAGCTATTCTGACGAGGGGGCGGCCGGCGATCCGGTCGGTCCCGTGTCGCCATTTTTTGATCAAGACCGCACCGAGGCCCATGTTGGCCTCCTCTTGGAGGCGCCGCTGTCGCCAGCGCTGTACGGCTACTATGACGTTGAGGGGGAAACCCTGACTGTCGAGGCCAGCCTGGCCGGCTCGGTACCGCTGGGCGGCTTGCGCAACATCGACCTGGACGCCGTGGCCGGTCATGTCAGCGGCGAGGCGGGCGACGACTACGCGTTTGCGCAAGCCGGCGTGGACATCGTGCAAAGTTTTGGTGTCGGCGTAGAGGCCTTCATCGGGGCGCACGGGTCGGTCGCCAGCGAAACCTTGTTCATCAGCGACGTCACCGCCGCAGGCCCCACCTTCAATGAAGACGCGGTCGCCTGGGCGACGGCCGGCCTGCGGGTCAATTTCTAGGCTAGGCCTTCGCGTCCGATGGCCAGGAAGCGGGCGCGGCGCTGAGCGATGAGGGCGGGTCCGTCAAGCGCGGTCAGCGGATCAAGGGCTGATTCCACAGCGTCGCCGACAGCGGCGACCGCGGCGTCCGGATCGCGATGCGCGCCGCCTGGCGGCTCTTCAATCACTCCGTCGATGATGCGCAGCGTCTCCAGGTCGCGGGCCGTGATGCGCATCGCAACAGCCGCGTCGCGCGCCTTCTTGGCGTCGCGCCACAAGATCGACGCGCAGCCTTCGGGTGAAATCACCGAATAGACCGAGTGTTCGAGCATCAAAACCGAATTGCCCGACGCCAGGGCAACCGCGCCGCCTGAACCGCCCTCGCCCGTGATCACGCACACCATGGGCGTGGGCACGCTGAGACAGCGATCAATCGAGCGCGCGATGGCTTCGGCCTGGCCGCGCTCTTCGGCGCCCACCCCCGGATAGGCGCCCGCCGTATCAACCAGGGTGATCACCGGCAGGCTAAAGCGCTCGGCCAGGTCCATCAGTCGGATGGCCTTGCGATAGCCTTCGGGCCGCGCCATGCCGAAGTTGTGGCGGATCCTGCTCTCCGTATCGCGCCCCTTCTCATGTCCGATGAGGACACAGGGACGCCCGCGAAACCGCGCCAGGCCGCCGATGATGGCGTGATCTTCCGAAAAGCGGCGATCCCCAGCCAGCGGCGTAAACTCTTCAAACAGGCCGTCGCGATAGGCGGAGAAGTGCGGCCGGTCCGGGTGTCGCGCAACTTGTGTCTTCTGCCAGGCGTCCAGCTTCTCATAGGTCTGGCGCAGCTGTTCGGCGGCCTTCTCCTTGAGGCGCGCCACCTCGTCGGACACGTTCACACCCTCTGCATCATCCTGGACGGTTTGCAGATCGGCGATCTTGCTCTCCAGCTCCGCAATGGGGCGTTCAAAATCAAGGTAGGTGCGCGGTGAGGCGGACATGCGCGGAGTTCCATGAGGCGCCGCCCCCGCAATGGGGCGGCCGGACAAAGAGCGAGCCAGGTTGAATAAGTCTAACCGCTGACGCGTTAAAATCCATCCGCAGTGCTCATCGCCGAGACGCGGCGACGCGGCGTCAGTCGGTCGAAATGAGGGGCGCGGCGGGCCGGGCGAGTGGGTGGGCCGTGTCAACGGCGTCGCGCAGGCG
>CAYGQB010000075.1:0-12629 GCA_964351895.1 uncultured Caulobacterales bacterium | reverse complement strand
CGGTGACCCAGCCGATATCGGCGGTGCACCAGTACACTTCGCCCGGCTGGTAATCGAACACATAGTGGAACGTTGTTGCCGTCCAAACACCGTATCCGCCGGTTGTGTGCAGAACGCCCTTGGGCTTTCCGGTCGAGCCAGAGGTGTAGAGGATGAACAGCGGATCTTCAGCGTTCATCGGCTCAGGCGGGCACTCATCCGCTACGGTCTTGGCCACGTCGGCGTAGCGCACGTCGCGGCCCGGCGTCATGGCCACGTCAGCGCCGGTGCGCCCGATCACGATCACCGAGGTGACGTCGGGGCACTGCTCTAGCGCGGTGTCGACGTTGACCTTCAGGGGCACCTTGCGCCCGCCGCGCAGGCCTTCATCAGCGGTGACGATGCAGGTGGACGCGCAGTCCAAAACCCGCCCGGCCAGGCTGTCGGGCGAGAAGCCGCCAAAGACGATGGAGTGCACCGCGCCGATGCGCGCGCACGCCAGCATCGCAAAGGCGGCCTCAGGGATCATCGGCAGATAGAGGGTGACGCGGTCGCCCTTTTTAACGCCGCGCGCCTTCAGGACGTTGGCGAAACGGCACACCTCGGCGTGCAGCTCGCGATAGGTGATGTTGCGGCCGTCTTCGGGGCTGTCGCCTTCCCAGATGATCGCAACCTGGTCGCCGCGGGTGGCCAAATGGCGATCGATGCAGTTGGCTGAGACGTTCAACACGCCGTCTTCGAACCACTTGATGGAAAGGTTGTGCGCGTCCCAAGAGACGTTCTTGACCGTCGTGTAAGGCTTGATCCAATCCAGCCGCCGCCCGTGCTCGCGCCAAAAGGCG
Source organism: uncultured Caulobacterales bacterium (assembly GCA_964351895.1). Lineage (GTDB taxonomy): Bacteria > Pseudomonadota > Alphaproteobacteria > Caulobacterales > Maricaulaceae > CAYGQB01. The sequence goes on along the minus strand of CAYGQB010000075.1, from coordinate 11,808 downwards.
TCGGGGTCAGCGATGGAGGCGGCGTACATCGACAGATAGCCGGCCTCATCGAGAAGATATGGGCGCACGGGAGTTTGAGGGACCGGGTACACGCCCGAGGCGGCGGGGTCTTTAACAGCGGCGTCGCTCATGGTGATGTCCTCCCAGGGGCGCGACCGTTCCAGCGGCGCGGCCAGCGATTGTTGATCGCGCAACGGGCGCGCGAGCCGTGTGACCGATCAGCGGTCGGTTCGGCGAGGATGGACCAGGGCCTTAGATCAGCGCAATGAGACCAAAGTATCCAATTGCGCCTCCTGCTCTGGATGCATTGTCGCAGGCGCCCTGCTAGAGGTGGGATACTCGATTTCGTCGACCGCCGTCGAACAGGAGCAGCGCCGCCATGAGACTGGACTTAAGCACCTGGGTTGAGGTTGAGGCGCGGATCGCGGCTGACCCGACCATTGTGATCCCCATTGGCTCAATTGAGCAGCACGGGCCCAATGGTCTGTTGGGCACCGACGCCCTGTGTCCGACCATCATTGCCGATCGCGCCCACGAAACCGGCGACATTCTGGTTGCGCCGACATTCAATGTTGGGGTGGCCCAGCATCATCTGGGATTTGCCGGCACCATTACGCTGCGCCCATCGACGATGATCGCCGCGCTGCAGGACTGGATCGCGTCTCTGACACGCCATGGGGTGCGCAACATCTACTTTTTGAATGGGCACGGCGGCAATGTGGCCACCATCGAGGCGGCGTTCGCCGAGGCCTACGCCGACTATTCGCTGGCCGGCGAACCTGCGCCTTTTGTGCTCAAGCGCGTGAACTGGTGGGAGCTGTCGGGGATCATGGCCCTAAGCCAGAAGCTTTATCCGTCAGGCCTCGGCAGCCACGCCACGCCGGCCGAGGTCGCCGTCACCTATGCAGCGTATCCCGACGCGGTGAAGGACGTCGCCATGTCGCCAAAGCGCGCGCCCAATGGGCCCATTCGCGACGCGGCCGACTATCGCGCCCGGTTTGCCGACGGCCGGATTGGCTCAGATCCGTCACAAGCCACGCCCGCCGACGGTGAAACCCTGATTGCAGCCTCCGCCAAGGCCCTGGTGCAGGACGTCGCCGCGTTTTCCGCGCGGTCCTCTGCAGCCGCCGCCGCCGCCGAATAGGTCCGTTGCCTAGGGTCCATACCCAATCAGAATGGCGGGGGATGGCCCTTTTTTGACGTTGGCGCCAAAATCTCCAATGGCAGCTCTCGGCGTCAAAGTGGTCTTTCTGACGCTAGCATCCAAGGATCGATTCTCACTATGAACGCGCCACCGATCACAAAGAATTAGTGTCCAGCGTGCGGCATTTTATGTGCCTTCTGGGTTCTAATGATTGATGGGCGTAGCAGCGTATTAAGTTGCTTTTGACTATAGACACAAATATTGATAAACGATAATTTTTGCAGCCATTGAAGGAGCCATCTTGAAAGTTTTGTTCAGAAACACCGTGATCGGGTTGGCTTTGTTGATCGTTCTCGCGCTGATTACATCCAACACGCATACCCCTGCATTCAAAGACGAAAATGGGGACGTGATTGAAGGCTCGATCGCGGAAGAGCGCTTTTTGATACTGGGAGACGCGCGGCAGTATGTGCTGATCCGCGGGCGCGACAGATCGGCCCCTTTGCTTGTTTTTCTGCATGGTGGGCCCGGCACTTCAGCAATGGCGTTCAATCGAATCTACAATTCTTCGCTTGAAGACCATTTCGTGTTTGTGAACTGGGACCAGCGCGGGACCGGTTACAGCTTTCAGTCGAGCGCCGCTCCGTCGGCTCTCACGCTCGCACAGATTACAGCGGATTTGGACGAATTGATCGACCAACTCAAGGCGGAGTTCGGGGACAGCAAGATCCTACTAGTCGGACATTCCTGGGGATCGATGTTGGGATTGAACTACATCTCGTTGCATCCCGAGAAGGTGGCAGCCTATGTCGGCATCGGCCAGATGGCGCACACAGAAGAAAGCGAAATCGACGTCTACGACTGGGCCATCAAGGAGGCCGAACATCGGGATGACCTAAGCGCGCTGAAAACGCTGCAATCCATTGGACGACCACCATATGATAATGTGGGGGAAATGATGACTCACCGCAGCGTGGTCTCCAAGTATGGCGGGTCCTGGGTCGACCCGAAATCGGATATTGCCTATGCACTTGATGTCATGCGGGCATCAGAATTTGCCTGGACCGGTCTTCGTAATATCTTGCGCGGCGGTGATGTATCGCTGCAGGCCCTTTTTCCGGAATTCGCCAATCTCAACGCCTTTGAAGCCTATCCTCAGCTGGAGGTGCCCATCTTCTTTTTCGAAGGCCGTCACGATCAGGTCGTGTCGCCGAAACAAGCCGAGGCCTATCTCGAAGCCGTCGACGCGCCGTTCAAGACACTCGTCTGGTTTGAAAAGTCTGCGCACAGTCCGCAATGGGAAGAGCCAGAGGCGTTCAATCGCGAAATTTTACGGGCCGCGCGACAAGCCGGAATTGTGGAGTGAGGTTCAGAGATAGCACATGGACTGGTGCCGATCCGCTCGATAAGTATTACGGAAGTCCGCGTCTGAACGGTACAGAGATGTTGAGCCGGTCCGTGCTATCAAAAGGAAAAATTGAAATTGTCACCGAAAATCTTGGCATGGATGATAATCGGGCAGCGCTTATCCGGACCACATACGTGATTTCCGGCTGTCCGAATAGATATTAAGTTTGAAGACAAAGACGCTTTTTTTGAAATAGAAATCAGTTCAGCTTCACTCGTTAGTACAGATGTGCTTTTGAACATAGGACAAACGGATATGCCGATAAATCGCCGCCATTTTTTGGCTGGGTCTGCACTTGCAAGCTCCGGCGTCATCACCGCCTGTCAGACCTTTGGGCGCCCTGACTCTTCCTTCCGTGTTGTAGATGAAGCGGCTACCGCCATGGTCGCGGACAAGTACACGCCGGGTTTGGCAATCAGTGTCATGCGAAACGGAGAATTGATCTACTCACGCACCTTCGGTCAGGCAAATGTAGAAACCAATACGCCATTGCGAGCGAGCTCGGTTTTCAAAATTGCTTCGATCACTAAACAGATGACCGCTGTAGCAATCCTGCTTCTGCAGGAAGATGGAAAAATTTCGGTATCCGATCCGCTCTCAAAGTACATTCCCGAATTTCCGCGATCGGATGAAATGACACTGTATCAACTTGCAACTCATACAGCAGGTCTCGGTTCGTTTAATCGCTTGCCAAGTCGGTCGGTTGATCGTTTGCGAGAATATGATGATGCGGCGTACTTGGACTTGATGATGCGAACAGACCCGCTGTTCGTCGCCGAACCGGGTGCCTCCGAGAATTACTCGAATACCGATTATGGATTACTCGGTTTGATCATTGGACGTGTAGCGGGCGTGCCTTATGCGGAATTCTTCAAATCGCGCCTGTTTGAGCCAATTGGGCTAAAGTCCACACAAGTTGACGATGCCACTCAGGTGATTCCTAATCGAGTCTCCGGATATTCGCCGGACGCTGATGCAAATAGCGGATTCCGTCGCGCCGGCTATACTTCAGTGTCTTATCCCGGCCCATCTGGCGGCGTGGTTTCAACCGCAGAAGAACTTTGTCGATGGCATCAGGCGCTTGTGTTCGGGACATTGCTTGCCCCTGAGAGCCTGGCCCAAATGCTGGCGCCAGTGCGGGTCGCGGAAGGAATATCCTATTACGGGATGGGCGTGCGGTCGAAGTTTTCACGCGCACCGTTCAAGGATCGAAACGTGGTCTCGCACGGGGGGCGTATCTTCGGCTTTGCGACCGATTTGTGGAGCTTCCCAGAGCATGGCGTTACAGTGGCCACATTATTGAATTCAGATGGCGGAGATCGCGGCGACTTTGGTAAGCGATTTGATTCTGTACGCGATCCTGCGACCCAAATAGCGCTCAATGAGTATTTCTAGTGTCGTAAGGGGGACGGCCTTATGTCAGCTCAGCTGATGTCTGCTTCTGCGCCCGTTGCTGCCGTAACGACTTGAAAGTCGAATGACCGCTTCCGACGAATTTCGGTCGTTTTGATTGAGTACGGACCCTAAAGCGCTTCGGCCTTGAAGGGGCGGGACAGGAGGCCTTCGATCGCCTCGTCGATGCTGGCGCGTTCGGCCAAGATGGCGTCGACGGCGGCGCAGATCGGCATGTCGACGTCGTGGCGTGCGGCAAGAGCGGTGATGGCGGGCGCGCTGGCGACGCCTTCGCTCACCGCCGTGCGCTCGGCCAAGATGTCCGCCAGGCGCCGGCCTTGGCCCAGGGCGTGGCCCAGCGACATGTTGCGCGAGGCCTGGTTGGAGCAGGTCAGCACCAGATCGCCAAAACCGCACAGCCCGTTGAGCGTTTCCACCCGCGCGCCAAGCGCCGCCCCCAGGCGTCGCATCTCTGCAAAGCCACGCGTCACCAGGGCGGCGTGGGCGCTGGCGCCCAGGCGGCGTCCGGCCACGACGCCGCACCCGATCGCGAGCACATTCTTGACGGCGCCGCCGACCTCCGCGCCGATGACGTCGTCGGTGAGGTAGGGCCGCAGGGCTGGCTGGCCCAAGGTGGCCACCAGGCGTGCGCCAATGTCGGCGTCCGCGCACGCCAGCGTGACCGCGGTTGGCAAGCCGGCGCCGACGTCATGGGCAAAGCTGGGCCCGGAAAGGACGGCCGGAACCGCACGCGGCAGCGCCGCGCCCGCAACGTCGCTCATGAACGCCAGCGTTTCGCGCTCCAAGCCCTTGGCGCACAGGACCACCGGCGTGCCGGGCGCCACCATCTTCGACAGGCTGGCAAGGAGGGCGCGCGTGTGCTGGGCGGGAGCAACAGCGATCAACACGTCGGCGTCGGCGGCTTGCGCCAGCTTTGCGGTGGCCCGCAGGCGTTCGTCCAAGGTGACGCCAGGCAGGCGGTCGATGTTCTCGCGCCGCGCCGTGATGGAAGTCGCGACCTCGTCACGCCGGCACCACAACGTCACTTCGCGTCCGATGCGCGCGGCCGATTGCGCCAGCGCCGTGCCCCAGGCGCCCGCGCCCAAAACGCCGACATGCGCATAGGGGACGGCGTCCGCGGGCGCCGCGTTGCCGGGCGTCGAGTTGCCGGGCGCCGAGACGGGGCCTGGAGTGTGATCAGCGCTCATGCCTTTGGGCCCTTTCGTCCCGCCCCGGAGACGGGTGCGGATTGCGCCGCGATTTCATCCAATGGCCAGCGCGGGCGCGCAGGCGCGTCCAACGCGTCGGTTCGCCCGGCGGCGAGGTGTTCAGCGCCAGCCAAGGCGATCATGGCCCCGTTGTCCGTGCACCATTCAAGCGCGGGGGCGAAAAAGTCCAGACCAGCGTCGGCTGCAAGTCCTTGCAGGCGCGCGCGGATCAGCTGGTTGGCGGCCACCCCGCCGACCACCACCAGGGCGGTGGGGGCGCGGCCCGCCACCAGCTGCAGCGCATTGGCGGTGCGGTCCGTCAGAACGTCGGCAATCGCCGCCTGAGCGCCGGCGGCTATGTGAGCGCGATCGGCGTGCGTGCGTGCCGGATCGCGGCTTTCTGCGTCTTGTTCCAGGGCGGCGATGGCGCGCGCAGCGGCGGTTTTCAGCCCTGCAAAGGAAAAGTCGCACCCCGGCTGTCCTTTAAGGGGGCGCGGCAGCACGCAGGCCGCCGGGTCGCCGTCTTGGGCCAGGCGCTCCAGCGCCGGTCCGCCGGGCGCGGCAAGGCCCAGCGCCTTGGCGGTCTTGTCAAAGGCCTCGCCGACAGCATCGTCGCGGGTTGAGCCTAGGCGCTCATAGAGCCCGAGGCGCTCCACCCACACCAGCTGCGTGTGACCGCCGGAAACGAGAAGCGCCAGGTAGGGAAACGCCACCTTATGGCTGAGGCGCGGCGACAAGATGTGGCCTTCCAGGTGATTGATCGCCAGGAACGAGAGACCGCGCGCCTGAGCGATGGCCTTGCCGGTCATCAGCGCCACCATCACTCCGCCGATGAGACCCGGCCCAGCCGTTGCCGCCACCGCGTCGACATCTTCGAGGCTGAGGCCGGCCTCAGCCAGGGCGTCGGCGATGACAGCGTCCAGGCGCTCAGCGTGGGCGCGCGCGGCGATCTCCGGCACCACGCCGCCATAGGCTGCATGGTCGGCGTCCTGGCCCTGGCGCGCGGCGCTGAGAACACGCACGCGGCCGTCCGGGGCGCGTTGAACCAGGGCCGCCGCCGTGTCGTCGCAACTCGATTCCAGGCCCAGAACCACCGGCCCCTCCGGGCCCGCGCGCTTGAGACGCGCTTGCGCGGCCCGATCACTCGCCGTTAAGTCCATCCCCGACCCGATAGACCCAGGACCCGTCCCATGCAACGTCCTCTGGTGATCGGCACGCGCGGATCGCCCCTCGCCTTGGCCCAGGCGCGCGCCGCCCAAGCCCAGATCGCCGCAGCGCTTGTGGCCGGCGAGGCCGCCGACGCGTGCGCGTCGCCAGACGAAGTGGCGCCCATTCGTGTGATCAAAACGACGGGTGACCGGATCCAGGATCGCGCCTTGGCCGAGGCCGGCGGAAAGGGCCTGTTCACAAAGGAGCTCGAAGAGGCGCTGATCGACGGGCGTGTCGATGTCGCGGTTCATTCCATGAAGGACGTCCCGACCCGGCCGCCGGCGGCCTTGGCCTTGGCGGCCTTCTTGGTGCGTGAAGACCCGCGCGACGCCTTCATTGCACGCACCGCGGCGCGCCTGGCTGACTTGCCCGCCGGGGCGCGTGTCGGCACGGCCAGCTTGCGGCGCCGCGCCCAGGCGCTTGCGGCGCGTCCCGACGTGGAGCCGGTTCTGCTGCGCGGCAATGTAGAAACCCGGCTCGCCGCCGTCGCAGAGGGCCGGGTGGACGCCACGTTCTTGGCCGTTGCGGGTCTGCGCCGTCTCGGGCTGGCCGACCGGGCGAGCGGGCTGATCTCGGCTGAGGACATGCTGCCGGCCGCCGCGCAGGGCGCAGTGGGCCTCCAGACGCGCGCAGATGACGCTGAAGCGCAGGCCGCCCTGGCGACGCTCAATCATCCGCCAACCCACCTGTGCGTCGTCGCCGAGCGGGCGTTCTTGGACGCGCTGGATGGCTCGTGTCGCACGCCGATCGCCGCCTATGGCGTGATCGAAGCGGGACAGATGTGGCTGCGCGGGGCGCTTTATTCTGATGACGGCCAGAAGGTCTGGGCGCAGGAGGGGCGCGCGGCGGCAACGCTGGAGGCGGCCGCCGCCCTGGGGCGTGACCTTGGCCAAGAGGTGCGCGCCGCCGCTGGCCCTCACGCGCCGCGTCCGCTGTGAGCGGGCCAGGCCTCGCCGCCCTAAAGAACGCGCGCGTTCTGGTGACGCGCGCCGACCCGAGCGCGGAGGTCACCGGCCGACGCCTGCGCGCAGAGGGCGCGGTGGCCCTGGTCGCGCCGGTCCTGCGCGCCAGACCGCGCCCTGTGGCCACTGATGTCGCTCAGGGCGCGCAGGCGATCCTGGTCACCAGCGCCAACGGGGCGCGCCGTCTGGCGGACTTGGCGCTCGCCAACACAACGCCGGTGCTTGCCGTGGGCGATGCAACGGCCCGCGTGGCGCGCGCGGCCGGCTTCACCGACGTGGTGTCGGCGCGCGGAGACGGCGTCGCCTTGGCGGCGCTCGCCGCTGAGCGCCTGGATCCTGACGGCGGGCCAGTCTTGCATCTGCATGGGGTTCATACGGCGGGCGACATTTTGGCCCCGCTGCGTCGGGCTGGCTTTGAGACCCGCGACGCCACCGCCTATGAGGCCACCGCCGTCGACGCCTTGCCTGAGATTGCGGTGGAGGCCCTAACCGCTCGATCGGTCGACGCCGTCTTGTTTCATTCCGCGCGCGGCGCAGCCGAGTTTGGGCGTCTGGTTGAACAGGCGCATCTCAGCGGGGCCTGCGCGTCGCTTGCCGCCGTCGCCATCAGCCGCGCAGCACTGGCCCCGGCGCAGTCGATGCCGTTCCAGGTGCGCCGCACCGCCGAAGCGCCCAATGAGGCGGCGCTCTTTGTCGCGCTCGCCGCCGCCCTGGGTGCGCGCTCTTGAGCCGTTAACCCCCAAAGCCCTAGAGTGACCTGGACATGTACGCCGGCGAGAAAGAGGGCGCCTGATGGCCGACCGCAAGACACCCCAGCCCCGCAAGACGGCAAAGCCAAAGGCGGCGACGCCAGAGGTTGATGCGCCTGACACCCCGATTGGCGCTGAAACGCCAGAGTCGACAGAGACTTCGGCTGTCGACGAGCCAGTGCGCGACAAGGCCGCCCCCGAAGCGCCTGCAGAGACACCTGCAGAGACACCCGACACGCCTCCGGCGCCTGAGGCGGATCCGGCTGACACGTACCCGGCTGACACGGGGGCGGATGGTGTCGAGACAAGCTTTGGCGGCGATGACGTGCGAGACGCCGACTATGCACCGGTCGAGGCGCTGGAGCCCGTCGCCGGCGGCGCCAGCCTTGGGGCTGCAGGCGCGCGCATGGAGACAGACGCGCGTCTTGTCGGTCCGGACACAGGCGAAGCCGACGATGACGGCGCCCGCCATCACACTGAAGCGGAAGACAAGCTGCACGCCAGCGTTCAGGCGATTACCCCGCCCGTGCTTGCCGCCGTCGCTGTCGGTTCGGCGGTCATTGGCGCCTTGACGGCGGGGCTGTTTGGTTCTGTCGGCGGGCCCGGGGCTGCGCCAACCGGGGACCCGGCGCGCCTGGCGGCCGTGGAGCAGCGCCTCGATGATCTGGCCCGCGCCGGTGCTGGCGCGGCAGGCGGAGAGGCCGCCTCCGTGCCCGTGGCGGCTCTGCGCGCCGACATCGACGCCGTGCAACAGGCCGTGACTGACGTGCGCGCCCAACTTTCCGCTGTCTCGGCACTCGGTGGGGCAGGCGGGGAAGGCGCGGACTCGGCGGCTCTGGCAGACCTGGTCGCGCGAGTGGACGAAGCCGCCACAGCCGCTGCAGCGGCGCGCCGTGTGGCCGAAGAAGCCGCCGCGGCGCCCGCCGCCCAGGCCGCCGCCATGACCGCGCTTGAAGCGCGCCTGGACACCGTCTCTGACGCGCTGAGCGCGCAGAAGACGGCCATCGACCAGGTGGCCGACGCAACCAGCGCGCTGGCCGGGCGCATGACCGGCGTTCCCACCACCGGCGTTGGCTTGTCCGGCGCCGCCGCCGCCATCGCCTTCGCCAACCTGCAAGACGCCGTCGACGCGGGGCGTCCGTTCGTTGCTGAACTGGAAGAGGCGCGCGCGCGCTTTCCGGCCAATCAGCACGTGACGGCGCTGGAAGGGCTGGCCGCGCAGGGCGCGCCGACGCCGGCCATGTTGGCGGCCCGTTTTCGCACCGTGGCGCGCGATAGCGTGGCGGCCGATCGCGGCGCGGGCGGCGGCCTCGTGGACCGGTTCGAACGCGCCATGACCGGCGTGGTGACCGTGCGTCGGCTGGACGCGCCGGAAACTGCGGCCGCTGGCGACATCATGGCCCGCGCCCAGGCGCGCCTGGCCGAGGACGACCTCGCAGGCGCCGTTTCTGAGGTGCGCCGTCTGCAGGGCCAGGCGGCCGATGTCGCAGACGTCTGGCGCCAGGATGCTGAGCGCCGGCTTGCCGTTAACCGCCACCTCGAAGCGCTGCGCGATTCAGCGATCGCGGGATGATCAAGCGCCTTTTAGGCCGCGCCCGCCTCATCGCAGCGGTCCTGGCAACCGGGCTGATCGCCTACTTCATTGCGCAGGACCCAGGTCAGGCGACCTTGGTGGTGCGCGGCTATGAAATCCAAACCAGCGTGGCCGCCGTGGCCGGCTTGGCGCTTCTCGGGGCCATCGCCGCGACCGGCGTCTTGTGGCTCTTGGGCGTGCCGGCCCGCATGGCGCGCGGACGCGAACGGCGGCGGCGCGAACGCGGGTTGGCCGCGCTCGAAGACGCGCTGATCGCAGCGGCCGCCGGCGATGCGCGGGCGGCCCGTCGCGACGCCCGGCGCGCAGAAGACCTGTTGGAGCACGCCGTGGCGCCGCGCCTTCTGACGGCCCAGTCGGCGGAGATGATGGGCGACGTCATGGGCGCGGAAACCCAATACGCCGCCATGATCTCTGATCCGCGCACCGCCGCTGTAGGCCGCCGCGGCCTCGCCGCCGCCGCCCTCTCGCGGCGTGACTATGAAACCGCGATTTCCCACGCGCGACTGGCGTTCCAAGCCAGTCCAGGCGCGCGCTGGGCGTTTGATCTTTTGTTTGACGCCCAGGTGCGCGCGGCCCGCTGGGGCGATGCGTCTGACACGCTGGCGCTGGGTCTGAAGAACAAGCACCTGGTCGACAAGGCGGCGCGTCGGCGCAAGGCGGTGCTGTTGTGCGCCACCGCCGCGGACCTGGAGCTGTCTGATCCTGACCGCGCCCGCGAGATCGCCGTGGAGGCGGCGACGGCAAGCCCCGCGTTTGCGCCGGCGTCGGCCTTGGCGGCGCGGCTGTTGCTGGAGCACGGCAAGGCTTGGCGCGCGGCCGGATTGCTCGAAGACTCCTGGACGGCGGCCCCGCACCCGGCCCTGGCGCTTGCCTACCGAGACCTCAAGCCAGACGAGCCCGAGCGCGCCCGCGCCAAGCGCCTGATCGGCTTGGCCCAATTCAACCCCACGCATCGCGAGAGCCGCATCTTGCTGGCCGAACAGGCTCTGGTGCTGGGCGAAGCGGCCGGGGCCGCCGAGCACATGAGCGCCGTCATGCGCGGTGAAACCGAACCCAGCGCCCGCATCTGGGGGCTGATGGCGCAGATCGCGCACGCCCAAGGCGACGCCGACGAGGCCCGCGTGCGGGTGCGCGAAGCCGCCGTGGCGCCTGGCGAGCCGGACTGGTCAGACCTGGACCCTGAAGGCCCGGCCTTCGCCTATGGGCGCGAGGACTGGGCGCGCCTTGTTTACAGCTATGGCGACACCGGCCAGCTCATCCATCCCCGTCATGAGCGGTTCGAGCGCGCCCGCGCCACCACGCCCGATCCGGCGCTCTTGGAAGGTCCCGCCGCCGACGGCGCGGCGGACAACGAGGACCAAACGCCAGTAGAAATGGGCGATCATCAGGGCGCAGGCGCCGACGAAGCCGCGCCGGCGGACGCAAAGCCCGCCCCTGATCCGGATTTCGACCCTGAGGCTGCAGCGCGCGGCGGCTAGCTGTGCGCCTTGCGTTTGGAATCCACCACGAGGGCGTTTTCGCCTTCGGCGAAAACGCTCCCCCGGGCAAGGCCCGTCGGCCGTTTAGGCCGCCCCCGCGGAGGCTGCCCCCACGCAGTCTGGCGGCGGCACGCCGGCGCGCTGTGAGCGAAAAGAAGCCGACGACCGCTTCCGTCAAAGACGGAAGCGGGCTAGGGCGCCGCCTCTCAGGATCCCCCAAGTTCGGCTTGCGAGGCGACCACCTGAAGGCGTTCACGCACCGTCTCCACTGCAACCGGGCCGCCGTGCGCTTCCATCCAGGCGCCCAGAAACGCTTCGTCCGCCACGGCGCCCGCCAGCATGCGCCGCTTCAAGGTCGCGTCGTCTTGGGTCTCGTACTTGGCCTCTAGAACCGCGCGCAGGGCGGGCTGGGCCAGCGCCTCGTCATAGCCCGACCAGAGCGCCAGAAGCTGGCGCGCCTCTCGCCGCGCCCGCGCGCGATGCAGCGTCTTGAGGAACGGGCCGCCGGCGGCGGCGTCGAGACGCGCCGCGTCTTGGCTTCGGGTTTGAAAGTAGACCGCCAGAGCGCGTTCTCTTTGTCCTGGGTCGCCGTTGACGGCGTAGAGCGGCCCGTCGACGGCGGTGGAGGTGATGTTGTCCTGCAGGCGCTGGGGCAGAGTGATCA
>CAYGQB010000074.1:0-12938 GCA_964351895.1 uncultured Caulobacterales bacterium | reverse complement strand
GTGTTCCCCGAGGTCAAGATCGCCGACCCGGGCTTCCTGGTCGTGCATCCCTTCAAAGACGGTGTGCCCGTCGGCACGGTCTACACCGGCGCGACGGCGTTGACGGCGGGGATCACAGCCGAAGCGCGGATCGCCCTCGATCCGGCCCCCAAGGCTGGCGATCCAATCATCGTCATGCTGCACTCTGACGCCAATCGCGACGGCGTGTTCGATTTTGGCGACGGGGTGACCGTGCCGGACGGCCCGGTGTTCGAAGACGGCGTCATGATCGCTCTGCGCGCCACCACGCCGCTCGATGCTGACGGGATCACCGACATCGATATCCGCCAAAGCTTTCTGGAGCACGCCGCGCGCGCCCAACTGCATCGCTGGTGGCTGTTCTATGAAGACGCGCGCATCCCGCGCGACGTGCAGGTGAGCCTGGTAACGCCGGGTGTTCGCGTGTCGACGCCGAGTGACGAGATCAGCGGGGTGGGTGCGTACATTGAACGCCTAGATGGATTTGCCCGCGCCGACGCCAACGCCCACCGCGTGACCGACATTGCTTATGAGCATAAGAGGGACGGCTCTACGCGCGTCCGCGCAACGATCGATTATCACCATCAGAGCGCGGACACGGACGGCGCGGTCTCTTCGGCGCGGCTCGACTATGACGTGGTGTTTTCCCCCACGTACGAAACCCTACCGCAGGTCTCTGAGATGACCATCACCCGGCAGGGCCCGGTTGAAGACGACACCTTTCGCGACGCCTACGTCGAAAATCGAATGGCCAGCCTGGTCCATTACTGGATGGCGCTGATTGAGGCGCCGGACCGATTTGTAACCCCGTTTCAAGAGATCCTCGCCCCGTCGTTTCTCCTTAACTTCACCAGCGGCTCGATCTCAGACCTCGACACCTTGCAAGACTGGCTGATGGGGCCGGCGTCGTCGGTCGTGGCCAGTCGCCATGATCTGAGCCCCTTGCAGATCGAGACGGTGGGGCCGGACGCGTATCGGATTCAGTTTGAGGTCGATTGGATGGGCATCGCACGCGACAACACGTTCTTGGGCGCGCGCACGGCGCATGATTGGACGGTGCGCGACGACCCAGAAGACCGCTTTGCTCGCATTGGGCAAGTCGATGTCGAAATCCTGAAACCCTTCGCCCCCATTGAGCAACGCTAAGCCACGGGGCTGGGCTGCGCGCACGCCATTCGTTGACCATGGAGGCTGCACGCTCTAATTTGTCCGGACAAATTCTCTTGGCTGTGGGTTCCGGACGCCATGCCGTTTAGATCCATCTTGTTTGTTCCCGGTGCGCGGCCAGATCGCTTCGCCAAGGCGCTCGGCGCAGGCGCGGACGCCGTATGCATCGACCTTGAAGACGCGGTTGCGCCGGACGCCAAAGACCAGGCGCGCAGTGACGCCTACGCCTATCTGCGCGAGCGGGTTCTGATGCCGGGCGCGCCCGCGCTTGGCGTGCGCATCAACTCTATTCGCACCGGCTGGGGGATGCGCGACGCGTCAGATTTGGCGGCTGATCGGCGCGTGCTTGCCGATTTTGTCATGACGCCGAAAACCGCACATGGCGAGGAGATCGCGATCCTGGCTGAGGCGCTGGGCGCGCCGCCGGCCTTGGGCATCTGGCCGGTCGTGGAAAGCGCGCAGGGCTTGCGCCATGTTTATGACATCGCCGCCGGCCCCGGCGTGCGCGGCCTGGTGCATGGGGGCGGTGATCTGTCGGCCGACCTTGGCGTCGATCTGATGAACTGGGAAGCGCTCCTCAGCGCGCGCGCCGCCATCGTCGCAGCCGCAGCATCCGCCGACCTTGAGGCGATCGACGTGCCGCATGTGGACGTGCGCGATCCAGATGGACTTGCCGCAACGTCTGCGCGCGTGCGCGGTCTTGGGTTCACAGGGCGATTGTGCATTCACCCTAACCAGGTTGAGGCGGTGCACGCCGCCTTTACACCAGGCCCAGACGAGGTGGCGCACGCCCAGCGCGTGCTGGACGCGATGGATGCGGCCGTTGGCGGGGTGGCCTTGCTCGACGGAAAACTGATCGAAGAGCCGATTGCTCGCGGCGCGCGGCGCACGCTGGCGGCGGCGGCCCAAGGGGAGCAGACTTGATGGTGCAGGGTTGGAAAGAAGTTGGGCCGCAACGCTATCGCGAGACGTTCGGTCGCTACTTTGAAGATTTTCACGTCGGCGACGTCTACGAGCACCGCCCCGGCAAGACCATCACCGAGTATGACAATCACCTGTTCACGCTGATGACGCTGAACACCCACCCGATGCACTTCGACACCCAGTTTGCTGAGGCCTCAGAGTTTAAGCGCAACCTGGTCGTCAGCCCTTACACCCTGGCGCTCCTCATTGGCATGAGCGTGACCGACGTCAGCCAAAAGGCGATCGCCAATCTTGGCATGGACGAGGTCAAGTTTACCGCGCCCGTGTTTGCCGGAGACACGCTCTATGGCGAGAGCGAGGTGCTGGCCAAGCGCGAGTCCAAGTCGCGGCCGGGTCAGGGCATCGTCACGATCTCCACCCTCGGTAAGAACCAGGATGGAACCGTCGTGTGCACGTTCAAGCGCAACATGCTGATCCCCGCCAAGGGCTCAGCGGTGGAAGACAAGGTCGAGCACTATTGAGCGACCAGCGGCGCTCAAAGCGCCTGTTGTTGATGTGGAGGTCCTTACGGATGCGCGCTCGGGTTCTGACAGCGGCGATGGGCGCGCTCCTGGTCAGTGCAGCGGCCAGCGCAATCGATGACGCGGACCGGGGCGCCGTGACAGAGACGCTGGCGCGCTACGCCGAGGCCTGGGCGGCGCGCGACCCGCACGCCCTGGCGGCGCACTGGGACCGCAACGGCGCCGACCCCCTCTATATCGCTGAAGAGGTCGACGACGTCTTCACCAGCCATACCGAGATCGACGCCTACTGGGTCCGGTCTTTCGCTTACATTGAGGCCATCGCGCTGGGTTTTGGCGACCCCACGTTCAAGCCCGTCGGGGACGATCACCTCATGGCGACGTTCGACATGCGCTGGGATCTGAAGATCGTCGACGGCGACGCCATGGGCGGAGACGTGCGGGCGGTTGCAACGTTTGTGAGGCTGGAACCAAGCGCCGCTGACACCGACCCTGACGCTGCGCCCGGTTCACACTGGAAGCTCACCTCATGGGTCGAGGCGCCGCTCGCGCCCGTGGTCTATCTGCGCAAACTCAACGCCCAATCCGTGCGCCCGCAATTTCTTTCGACGCTTCGCGCCGAAACCGAACCTCAAGGAGACTGACCCCATGGCCCTCGATGACGCCCAAGAGCAGATGAGCGCAGACGAAGAACGCGCCATGCTCGACACCATCGAACGCTGGCTTGAAAAAGACGTAGCGCCACATGTGATGCGCATGGAGGCGGCGGACGAGTATCCCGAGGCCTTCGTAGAGACGATGAAGGAGTTTGGCCTCTTCGGCGCGACCATCTCGCCGGAGTTTGGCGGGCTGGGGCTGTCGGCCTCCACCTACACCAAGATCGTCACCAAGATTTCCGAAACTTGGATGTCCCTCACGGGCATCTTCAACAGCCACCTGATGATGGCCACGATCGTCGAGAAGTACGGCACGCAGGCGCAAAAAGAGTACTGGCTGCCGAAATTCTGCACCGGCGAAATTCGCGGCGGCCTGGGGCTCACCGAACCTGACGCTGGCACCGACCTTGGGGCCTTGCGCACCAAGGGCGTCAAAACCGACCGTGGCACCTATGTCATCGACGGCACAAAGACCTGGATCTCCAACGGCATCAAAGGCGGCGCCGTGGCGCTGATGGTCAAGACTGACCCGGACGCCAATCCAAGCCGCAAGGGCATGTCGATGTTCATTGCGCCCAAGGTCGATCCGGATACGGGCCAAGCCTATCCCGGCTTTCAGGTTGGCAAGAAGCTGCACAAGCTGGGCTACAAGGGCATCGATTCAGGCGAACTGATCTTCGACGGCTATGAGATCGACGCCGAACGCCATCTCATTGGCGGCCAAGAAGGCCAGGGCTTTTACATGGCGGTTGGCGGGCTGGAGCTTGGCCGCATCAATATTGCCGCGCGCGCGGTTGGCATCGCCAAGCGGGCCCTGTCTGAAAGCCTCTCCTACGCTCAGACCCGCAAAACCTTCGGCAAGCCCATTGGCGAACACCAGGCCATCCAGCTTAAGCTTGGGGAAATGGGGGCCAAGGTGCGCGCCGCCGAGCTGTTGGTGGAAGACGCTGCGCGCGCCTATGACGCGGGCGAACGCTGCGACATGGAAGCGGGCATGGCCAAGTACTTTGCCTCAGAGGTCGGCGTGGAAGTGACCTTGGAGGCGATGCGGATCCACGGCGGCTACAGCTACTCCACTGAGTATCCGATCGAGCGCCTGTTCCGTGAGGCGCCGCTGATGTGCATCGGCGAGGGCACCAATGAGATGCAGCGCATTATCATTGCCCGCCAGCTGATCGCGCGCAATCCGGTCTAGGGGCGCATGGCAAGTGGCGGCGCATCACACAGAACCCAAGCGCGACGGGGAGCCTGAAGCAGCGCCGGCCGGGACGCAATGGCGTGGCGGCGGCTGCCATTGCGGCGCGGTGCGCTTCTCAGCCGCCTTGCCTGACGCGGTCAACGCGCACGTGTGCAATTGCTCGATCTGCGCCATGAGCGGCTTTGCTCACGTCATCGTGCCCGCGTCTCGATTTCGCTTGGAAGCGGGGGCGGACGCCCTCACCGAATACCGCTTCAACAGCGGCGTTGCCCGGCACTTGTTTTGTGCAAGCTGCGGGATCAAGGCGTTCTATAGGCCGCGTTCCAACCCGGACGGCTGGTCGGTCCACGCCGCGTGTCTCGACGCGGCCACCGCACCCAACATCACGCGCCTTCCATTTGACGGACGCAACTGGGAAGCCAACGCCGGCTCTCTGTCTCACCTCAGCGAGGACGGATCATGACCCCGCTCAAAGGGCTTCGCATTCTCACCATCGAGCAATACGGGGCCGGCCCGTACGGGACCCAGCTCTTGGCCGCGCTTGGCGCTGAGGTCATCAAGATTGAGAACCCGGCGGGCGGCGACACCTCGCGCGCCGCCGGGCCCTACTTCCTGGGCGACGATGACAGCCAATTCTTCCAGACCTTCAATCGCGGCAAGAAATCGGTTGTCGTCGATTTGAAAGATGCGACCGGTCGGGCCGCATTTGAACGCCTGGTCGCCAGCGCCGACGCCGTCGCCAACAACTTGCGCGGTGATTTGCCCGCCAAGCTGCGCGTGGACTACGCCGCCCTCAAGACCATCCGCCCGAGCATCGTGTGCGCTCATCTGTCCGCCTATGGCCGTGGCAATGCGCGTGAGACGTGGCCGGGCTACGATTATCTGATGCAGGCTGAAGCGGGGTTCCTCTCGCTTACCGGCGAACCCGACGGTCCGCCCGCCCGGTTTGGTCTGTCCATGGTCGATTTCATGACCGGCACGATGATGGCCGTGGGCCTCTTGGCGGCGGTGCACGGGGCCAAGGCGACGGGCGAGGGCTGCGATGTGGACGTGTCGCTTCTGGATACGGCGCTGCATCAGCTCTCCTATCCCGCCACCTGGTACTTAAACGAGGGCGAGGAAACCGGCCGCTTGGCGCGTTCATCGCACCCTTCAGTTGTGCCCTCGCAGCTCTTCACCACCGCGGACGGCTGGATCTTCTTGATGTGCCAACTGCCCAAATTTTGGAACGTGTTCTGCGACGGGGTGGGGCGCAGCGACTTGGCCAGCGACACGCGCTATCTTGACGTCAAGGCGCGGCGGGACAATCGCGACGCCCTGCAAGCCGAACTCGACGCTCTGTTTGGCGCCAAGCCGACGGCGCACTGGATGGCGCTTTTGGGCGGCAAGGTCCCGATTGCGCCGGTCTATGACATCGCGCAAGCCTTGGAGAGCCCGTACGCGGCCCATCTGATTGAGACAGTTGAGCACCCCGATCGTCCCGGCGGATTGCGGCTGTTGCGCGAACCGATCCAGATCAACGGGGCACCGCCCAGTCAGGCGCGCGCACCCAAGCTCGGCGAACACACCCAGCACCTGTTGGCGCTCGAAGAGCCGCTCGAAGAATGAAGCTACAGGGCGTGAAAGTGTTGGACCTGTCGGCGTTTTTGCCCGGTCCGCACATGACCATGACCATGGCCGATCATGGCGCTGACGTCGTCATGATCGAACCGGCCAACGGGGTCGGGGAGCCGACCCGCCACATCGGCTGGCGCACCGACGACGACGTTTCGGTGTGGTTCCGCAACATTGCCCGCGGCAAGCGATCCTTGAAAGTGAACCTCAAGGACCCGGATGGACGGGCTCTGGTGCAGGCGCTGGCCGCGCAGGCGGACGTGTTTGTGGAGGCGTTTCGTCCGGGCGTGGCGGCCCGCCTCGGGGTCGAATACGACACCTTGAGCGCGCTCAACCCGGGGCTCGTCTATTGCGCCATTTCGGCTTTCGGTCAGGCTGGCGCCTATGTGGCGCGGCCGGCGCACGATCTGACGGTCCAGGCGCTGGCGGGGCTGGTCGACCTTAATCGCGGGCTGGAGGACGGGGCGCCGGCCAGCCCCAACATGCCGGTGGCCGACATGGCCGCCAGCCTGATGGCGCTGAGCGCGATCTTGATGGCGCTCTATCGACGCCATGAAACAGGTCGCGGCGATTTCATCGACCTGGCCATGTATGACGCGTGCCTGGCCTGGACGCCCAATGTCACGGGGCCGGTGTTCGCCGACGACGCGCATCCGCCGGTCAAGGACATGCGCTCTTTTGGCGGGGCCGCGCTCTATCATGTTTATGCCACCCGCGACGGGAAACATCTGGTGCTTGGCGGTTCGGAGACGAAGTTCGCTGAAAATCTCCTCACCGCATTGGGGCGACCTGATCTGATCGGCCTGGCCCGTCTTGAGCCTGGTCCGGACCAGGCTCCGCTGCGCGCCTTCCTCAAACAAACATTCGCCGGCCGTGAGCTTTCAGACTGGGAAGCGTTTCTGGCCGACGTCGATTGTTGCTGGGCGCCGGTGCGAACCCTCAAGGACGCATTTGACGACCCGCACACCCGTGCGCGCGGCATGGTGTTTGATGACCAGGCGGGCAACCAGCACATTGGGCCCGCGATCCAGTTCCGTCATGAACCCGCCGAGCCGAACCCAGACCTGCCCGCCTTTGGCGGTGACGGTCCTGAACTGGCGCGCGAGGTTGGCCTGACCGCCGACGACATCGCCGAGCTGGTGCGGCGCGGCGTCATTTAGCGCCGCCCACTACCCCGCCCAAGAGAGTCCGGCTGATTCGGAATCGCGCCGGAGGGGAAACTGCGCGCCAAGCGTCACGAACACTGTCACAAAAGTTTTGTCGAACCCACTGTTCCAACAGGATCGCTGTCCGCTGGGCAGGATGAATAATAAGCAATTAAAACCAATTAGATAGATGCGTGACTGCATCGGCCTCAGGCGCGGCTCTGTGCACAAAAAACAAACGTATAGTGACAAACTGTCATGAGTATGTCACAACACTGTCATGAACATCAGAGCTGCCGCCTTCGTGGCGGTCGCGGGTGTGGTCGGCGTGACGCCGGCGGCACTCGCGCAAAATTCCGCGCAGCAAGTCGAGCGTGCAGACGCGTTCGCCGCCCGTTTCCAGAGCGCCGCCATGGCGCAGTATCCGGTCCAGGCGCGCCGCCTCGGACACAGCGGAACGTGTGACATTGTTGTATTCTTGGATGCGTCCGGCGAGCCGATCGAAGGTCACGTTGAATCGTGCTCCACGGGCCGTTTTGAGCGCGCCGCCAACAATACGCTCGCCGAGTTGTCGCTGGATGCTGATTCAGCGCAGAGCCGGGCTACGCCTGACATGCCGCTGACTGCAAAGCGCATGACCATCAGCTGGCGCGCTGTTTCTGAGTAGGCGTTCTCGCCTCCTATTTCGCTGAACTGAACCAGGGCGGCTGAGCGCATGCGCGCTGAGCGAGGGGAGACCTGCGTGCACGCCTCAAGAGGGCGCAGGTTCCCCACTCCTGCGATCCTTTGGATCGGGCCCTGGAGTTATTGGAGAGACACCGGGCGAGCGCGGATCAGCGCTCGCCCGGAAGAGGGACAGCTGACCTGAGGCCACGGGGCTAACTCTGGCAATGCATCGATACGGATGCGACTAGGCTTCGGCCTCGAACGCGCGCACCTCCGCTAAAAACGCGTCCGCATAGCGTTCCAGCTTGCGCGCGCCGACGCCATGGGCAAGGGCGAATTCGCCTCGGTCGCGGGGGCGCAACCGCGCCAAATCAATCAAGGTGCGATCAGTAAACACCACATAGGCCGGCTTACCTTCGGCCGATGACAGCTCTCGGCGCAGGCGCTTCAAGCGGGCCAGAAGGTCCGGATCCGCCCCATCCGTGCTCGTTGGCGCAGCTTGGGCGCGCTTGGCGCGGCGGGTTTCAGCGCGCACCTTCACTTCTCGTTTGCCGGCCTCCACGTCGGGGCCGTGCGGCCCCACATGCAACCCGCCGTGTTCGTCGTCGATGGCCAGCACGCCGCTCGCGATCAGCTGGCGCAAAATCCGGCGCCATGCGCCCGCGTCGTGGGCGCGCCCGGTTCCGAACACCTTGAGCTTGTCATGCTTGGCTTTGCGGATTTTTTCGCTGTCAGCGCCGCGCAAGATGTCGATCACATGCGCCTGGCCATAGCGTTCGCCGCTTTCACGGATCGCGGCGAGCGCCAGGCGCGCCTCCTCGGCCGCATCGATGGTCTTGGGCGGCGCCAAGCAATTGTCGCATGCGCCGCAGCTTGCTGGCGCGTCGCCAAAGTAGCGCAAGAGGAGGTCCCGGCGGCACTCTGTGGTTTCGCAATAGGCAATCAGCGCGTCTAGCCGACGACGCTCAACCCGTTTTTGCGCGTCCGGCGCCTCTGAGGTTTCGATCATCGAGCGGCGCACCCGCAAATCGTTGAGCCCGTAGAGCATCACAGTGCGCGCCGGGGCGCCGTCGCGGCCCGCCCGGCCGATCTCCTGATAGTAGGCTTCCACGCTGGCCGGCATGTCGTGATGGAACACAAACCGGATGTCAGGCTTGTCCACGCCCATGCCGAACGCGACCGTGGCCACGATCACCAAGTCTGGCTCGGTAAAGAAGAGGTCCAGCCGTTCGCGCCGAGACTCGTCATCCAGCCCGGCGTGATAGGCGAGCGCATTGCGTCCGTCGCGTCGCAGCGCGTCAGCGACCGATTCACAGGACTTACGCGACAGACAGTAGACGATCCCTTGCTCGCCGGGATGCTCGCGCACCAATTCCACAATGCGCTGGGCCGACTTCTCCTTGTCCTCGACCGCGAGCGACAGGTTGGGGCGGTCAAAACCGTGGACGAACACGCGCGCGTCGCCGCCAAACAGCTTGTCGACAATCTCGCTGCGCGTGGCTGCATCCGCCGTGGCCGTGAAGGCGGCAAGGCGCGCCTTGGGAAAGCGCGCGCGCAGAGAGCCAAGCGCCAAGTACTCAGGGCGAAAATCGTGTCCCCACTGACTGACACAGTGGGCTTCGTCGACGACGACATGAGCGACGGGCAAGCGGTCGAGCGCTGACAGCATGCGCTCGGTCATCAGCCGTTCGGGGCTCATGTAGAGCAGCTTGAGCTGTCCGTCAGCGGCGGCCCTCCAGTCGGCCACATTGTCTGCGCGTGGACGTCCTGAGTGGATGGCGCCCGCGGCCAGCCCCTGGCTGCGCAGCAGCGCCACCTGGTTGTCCATCAGGGCGATCAGAGGCGACACGACCACCGTCAGGCCGTGGCTCATGAGCGCAGGCAGCTGAAAGCAGAGGCTCTTGCCCGCGCCAGTGGGCATCACCGCCAAGGTTTCTTGGCCGTCCAGTATGGCGCGCACCACGTCTTCTTGGCCGGGTCGGAAGCTGTCGAACCCAAACGCCTCGCGCAGCGCCGCATGTGGATCACCGCCAGTCAGCGCCGTATCCGCGCACTCGGGCTGGCGGGCCGCCAATGCTGGATCGTCCGGTGCGGGTTCAGAAGAGGCGATGTTCAGGTCCATCTGGCAGTGAGTGACCTGATTCAAGCGGGATTCGAAGCGCTAGGTTCTCGTGTGCTGCGCGGGTGTAGAGAGCTAGCATGTCCCTTCAGGCGCAGCGAAGAGGAGATCCCGGTGAGGTTCAGCAGCAATGCAGCGATCCTGATTTGCGTTACCGGATTGGTGTGCGCGCTGGTCTATGGCTATGTCGATGAACAACGATTGCCGCCACGTGTTGAGCGACCGGCGCCAGCCGCGCTTCCACAGGCCGAGGAGCTGACACCCGACCAGATGCAGCGCCGCCAAGTCGCTCACGCCGACAGCTTGGTTGAGATGCGATTGCACGACGATGCTCAGAAGGCCTACTACCGCGCCTTGGAAATCGCAGCCGATGAGAGCGAAAAGGTCTCCATTCTCATCAAGATCGCGCGCATTGAGGTGAGCTTTTTCTCCGCCGATCGCGCCAGAGACGTTCTGGCGTCAGCCAAACAGATCGCCGAGCGCTATCCAACGCCTGAAAACTTGGCGCTCTATGGTTGCGGTGGCGCTGATCTGGCGCGCGTCAGCTCGGCAGACACCGCCGCACTGGCACTCTATACACAGTGTGAGCTTCTGGCGGGGCAAGCGCAACGCGGCGACCTCGTCCTTCATGCCCGCATGGCGAGGCTGGTCCTAGCGCCGGCATCCGCCGTTGCTGACGACAGTTCGCATCTCGTCGCTATTCTCTCGCCCCACGGTCAGGCAGTGACGCACGCTGTGTTGGAGGCGATACAAGAGGAGCGGGAGTGTCGACAGGGCGCGCTTACGCCCCCAATATCGCCGCAAAGCGGGCTGTGGAACAACTGGCGTCGGTACGTGCCCGCCTGCAGCTACTCTAGGGAGTGCTGGCATGTGAAAAGAAACATAGGCTACGAACGCCAGTGCAGGACGGAAGCAGGCGGCATCGCGAGGTGCCCGTTGCACAAGCGGTTCACGGGCGATGCGTCTCGGCCGCGCACCGAGAGTGCTCGGCGCGCCATGTGCTGGATGCGCGCCGAGTACCCTCAGATCTGATGCAAACAAACGGCCCAGCAGCCTAGGTGAGCTGGCCCATCGCCGTTTCAAAACGCTCTGCAACCTTGTCCAGGAAGCCTTGCGTTGTGAGCCAGGCTTGCTGATCGCCGACGAGCAGCGCCAGATCCTTGGTCATGAAACCGCTTTCCACAGCGCCGATGACGGTCTTTTCCAGCGTCTCGGCGAAGCGAACCACGTCGGGCGTCTCGTCCATTTTGCCGCGATACTTCAGACCATTGGTCCAAGCGAAGATCGAGGCGATGGAGTTGGTCGATGTGGCTTCGCCGCGCTGATGGGCGCGATAGTGGCGGGTCACCGTGCCGTGTGCGGCTTCGGCTTCCACCGTGTTGCCGTCGGGCGTCATGAGCACTGACGTCATCATGCCCAGAGAGCCGAAGCCTTGGGCGACGGTGTCAGACTGTACGTCCCCGTCGTAGTTCTTACAGGCCCACACATACCCGCCCGACCACTTCAGGCAGGAGGCGACCATGTCGTCGATCAAGCGGTGCTCGTAATGCAGCTTGCGCTCAGCGAACGTCTCGGCGAATTCGGCGTCAAAGACTTCTTGGAACAGGTCTTTGAAGCGCCCGTCATAGGCCTTCATGATCGTGTTCTTGGTCGACAGATAAACCGGATAGTTCATCTGCAAGCCATAGTTGAAGCAGGCGCGCGCAAAGTCGCGGATGGACTCATCGAGGTTATACATTGCCATGGCGACGCCCGAGCTGGGCGCCTGATAGACCTCGCGTTCGATGACCTCCCCGTCGTCGCCGACAAATTTGATGGTCAGCGTGCCCGGGCCAGGAAAGCGGAAATCTGTTGCGCGATATTGGTCGCCGAAGGCGTGACGTCCGACGATGATGGGCTGGGTCCAGCCGGGAACCAGGCGCGGCACGTTTTTGCAGATGATGGGTGCTCGGAACACCACGCCGCCCAAGATGTTGCGAATGGTGCCGTTGGGGCTGCGCCACATCTTTTTCAGGCCGAACTCTTCAACCCGCGCCTCATCTGGCGTGATGGTGGCGCATTTTACGCCAACGCCGTGTTCGCGGATCGCATTGGCCGCATCGACCGTGATGGCGTCGTCGGTCTCATCGCGCATCTCAATCGACAGATCATAATAGTGCAGATCAACATCCAAGTAGGGGAGAATCAATTTCTCCTTGATCAGCGCCCAAATGATGCGGGTCATCTCGTCGCCGTCGAGCTCGACGATCGGGTTTTTCACCTTGATCACAGGCATAACGCTCCGAAGGGATAGGGAAGGGACGGCTGGCGCGCCCAAAAAGCACGACAGACCGCGAAAGGAGATCGCATGACTAACACCAGGCGGATCGCGGCGAAAGGGTATGGAGCGCGCAGATGAACGAGAAGCCGGCAATCGTCTTGGCGCGTCCGCAGCTTGGCGAGAATATTGGGGCCGCCGCGCGGGTCATGGCCAACTTCGGCTTGCGCGATTTGCGTCTTGCGTGTCCGCGCGACGCCTGGCCGAATCCGGCTGCGCAGGCGATGGCCGCTGGTGCGATCGAAACCCCAGACACAGCCCCAAACACAGACACAGGTACACACACGGCTACGCCAGCCCCAGGACCGACCCAGGCGGCAACCCGGGCGCCCGTGCACGTTGGCGTGTATGACGACGTCGCCGCCGCTCTCGCCGATCGCAGTCTGGTGCTGGCCGCCTCCGCGCGCCCGCGCGACATGGTCAAGCCGGTCCTCAGCGTGCGCGAGGCTGTTGCAATGGTGCGCGCGGCCGAAATTCAGGGCGCGCCGGCCGTGCTGTTTGGCTCTGAAGCCTCCGGGCTTTCCAACGACGAGATCGTCGGATGCGACGCGATCGTCACCTATCCCGTCGAGCCGGGGTTCAGTTCTCTGAAC
>CAYGQB010000073.1:0-12952 GCA_964351895.1 uncultured Caulobacterales bacterium | reverse complement strand
GAACGAGGTGGGCGCCGATCTGACCCAGGTCGCTGGTGCGCGGGGCCCCGCTTGAGGGCGTGCGCCAGGTCGCCACGCCCTCGTCCATCGGGTCGCGCCGGGCCTTGATCAGGCGGGCTGACGGGAACAGGGCCGACAAGACGGGGGCAAACCGGACAGAGTCGCGCAGCTCGTCGACAAAGGCGTGCGCCGACGGGGCGAGGGCGCGCACCCGCTCAAGATAGGCGTCGGCGGCGGCCTGGAGATCGCGGGCGGACGCGCGCTCAAAGGCTTCGACGCCCGTGCGTCCAGTCGCGCGCTCTAATTCACGCAAGGCCGCGCCCAAGTAGGGGCTGGCGCCGAGCCAGCCGGCTCCGGTTTGGGCGGCGATCTCTTCGGCCACCTGGGCGGCGCCCGTCGCGGCGTCACCCAACACGAACACGAGCGCCACGCCCGCATCAGCGCGCGCTCCGCGCCGCGCCGCCGCACACACCTTGCGCGCGTCGCGCACCTGCGATTTGAGCCGCGCCTCGCTGGTGTCTTTGCGCGAACGCGTTGTTCCCGCGGCGTTTGCCCAGGCTTGCAATTCCAAAGTGTTGGCGCGATCAAGCTGCGCGCAGAACGCGTCAAGATCGCCGGTGGCCAGATCGGCTTCCGCCAGGCCATAGCGCATCAGGGCCGCAGAGCCTGCGGCGGCTCCGGCGTCCCGCAGCAGGCGTTCAGCGCGCGCCCGGACGGGATCGTCCGCCCCCAGCCCGCCGACGCACGCCAGAGCATAGTACGCACCCCCGTGGGTTTGATCTGCGTCAATGGCGGCTTCAAAGGCGGCGCGCGCGTCTTCCGGGCGCCCGAGCTTGGTGCGCACTGCGCCCAGAGCCACAAGCGAGGCGGCGGTGCGCACGCCGCACGCGGCGGCCGCATCCAGGTGGGCTTCGGCTTCGTCCAGGCGCCCCAGGTCGCACAGGGCGCGGGCCAGATCGAACCAGCCTGACGTGTCGTCTGGCGTGCGGGCGACAAGCTCGCGCAACCAGCGCGCCGCCTCGTCAAATCTTAAGGAGCGCAATGCGACGCGGGCCATGACCCGCCGCGCCTCCACATCCGTCGGGGCAAGTTCCAGCAGCTGTCCGCAGGCGCGCCGTGTCGCCGTGTCGTCGCCCTCATCGAAGGCGCGCGCCGCCTCACGACGCAGGTCCGTCAGCACGTCAGCCATGACTCAGCCTGTCTCCCCTCGTGTCGCCGACAGCGCGCCTAAAGCCGCGAATCGCAACCAATCCAGTGAAGTCTCTCACGAATGCAGAGCAACACCAGACGCCAGACGAACAAACCTCCGCGCGCCTGTGGGCGCGGTCCTACTTGGCCAGCTTGCCCGACGCGATGGCGTCTTCGGTAAACGCGTAGGCGATGCGCGGATCAGGCGTCGCCAGGTCGTCGTCGCGGCCTTCATAGTCGAACTGTGACAGGAGGTGACGCATCAGATTGAGCCGCGCCAAGCGCTTGTCATTCGCGTCAACCACATGCCACGGCCCTTCGTTGTGCGTGGTCCGCCGAAGCATGGCGTCCCGGTGCTCAGAGTAGGCCTCCCAGCGATTTTGCGCCTCCACGTCGATGGGGGAGATCTTCCACCACTTCAGCGGGTCTTCGCGGCGCGCCGCCAGGCGCTTGGCCTGCTCGTCCTTGGTGATGTCGAGATAGTACTTGATCAGCCGAATGTTGGCGTCCGCCAACAGCTCTTCGAACTTGGGCACGTCGCGCATGAAGCGGTCGTGCTGTTCTTGGGTGCAAAAGCCCATGACCGGCTCCACTCCGGCGCGATTGTACCAGGAGCGGTTGAAGACCACGAGTTCGCCATCGGCGGGAAGGTGGGCGGCGTAGCGCTGAAAGTACCAGCTGACGGCCTCTCGGTCGGTGGGCTTAGGCAGGGCGACCATGCGGGCTCGGCGTGGCGGCAGATAGGCCAGGATGCGGCTGATGGAGCCGTCCTTGCCGGCCGCGTCGCGTCCTTCCATGACCACGCAGACGCGCAGAGCCTGCGCCTCGATCCAGCGCTGCAACTTGGACATCTCAATCTGCAGGGCGCGCAGATCGTCTTCATAGTCTTTACGCGATGGGCGCGGGGGACGCGGGGGACGATCCTGGGCGGCGTCACGGGACGACTTGGCCATGGGCGGGCTCCTTTTGGGCGACGCGCCTGATCGCCAGGCATGTGTTCAGGGCGCGTGTTCAGGCGTGTGCTTGGCCCCCAGTCAATCGCTGGTTGGACACAGGCGCAAGATGACCGGCCCGGCGTGACTGCATCAAGGTGCCCGGCGGGCAGGTCTGCGCTTGTGCCCGTGCGCGTGGGCCGCCTAGTGTGCCGGCCAACACGACATCACCCTTCGCGCCCTGGGCGCGTAAGACATCAGATCGCGCGCCGGGAGCCACGCCATGGAAGCTGTGAGGGACTTCGTGCGCGGACATCCGTTCTTGATGATCTACAGCGTGGTGGCCGTGTGCGTGGCGCTGCTTCTGGTCTGGATCGCCAGCCTGGTTGACCCGTCTCCGCCGCGCCATGTGCGCATGGCCACCGGACCGGCCGGCGGCGCCTATGCGGCCGCGGGCGATGCGTTCGCCGCAGCTCTGGCTGACAGCGGGGTGACGGTGGAGCTGATCGCCACCACCGGCTCGCTGGCCAATCTTGATCGACTGGGGCGGTCTCAATCGGACGGCGACCATGTCGACATCGCCATTGTGCAGGGCGGCTTGTCGCGCGGCGCGGCGGGTTCTGATGCGCTCAGTTCCTTGGGCGGCGTGTTTCTGGAGCCGGTCTGGGTGTTCGCGCGCGCTGAGGCGCCGGTGTTTGACCTGCGCGACTTGGCGGGGCGGACCTGGGCGGTGGGCGCGGAAGGATCGGGCGTGCGCGCCATGGCGCGCCTGCTGCTGGCTGAGAACGGTCTGACCGAAGAGGGCGACGTGGCGTTCGACGCCCGGTCTGGAGCCGTTGCCGCCCAGGCGCTGAAAGACGGCGAGGTGGACGCGGTCCTCTTTGTCACCTCGGTGGATCGGCCCTACGTGCGCGACCTCTTATCTGATCCGGACATCGCGCCGATGTCGTTCGCCCGCGCGCCGGCCTATGCGCGCCGCCATCGGTTTTTGTCGGACGTGGTGCTGCCGCGCGGGGCGATCGACTTGGCCATCGATGCGCCGCCGATGGACGTGGCCTTGATCGCCCCGGCCGCCGATCTGGTGGTGCGGCGCGATCTTCACCCGGCCATCCACGGGCTGCTGCTGCAAGCCGCGACGGCTGAGTTTCGCGCAGGTGATCTTCTGGCAGCGCCCGGGACCTTTCCCAACCGCGATCTGGCGTCGGCGCCGTTGAGCCGCGAGGCGGAGCGCTGGTACGAGCGCGGCGGGCCAAGCTTTCTGCGCCGCTACTTGCCGTTTTGGGCGGCCAATCTGGTGGACCGGCTGTGGGTCTTGGCCATTCCCGCCCTCACGCTTCTCTATCCGCTCGCGAAGGCTGCGCCGCCGCTCTATCGCTGGCAGGTCAAGCGGCGGATCATCCGCTGGTACCGCGACCTGCGTGAGTTGGAGATCGAAGGGCGGGCGGCGCTCAACGATCAGGCCCGCCTGCGAGTGCGCCGAGAGCTGCGACGGATCTTGGGCGAGGTCGGCGAGATGAAGGTGCCGCTGACTTACAATGACGACGTTTATCGCCTGCGCTCTCACATCCGACTGGTGGACGCGCTGGTCGATGAAGGCGGGTCGCACGCCCACCTTCAACCGCTGGCCGACGAGCCCACGGACGCCTAGCGCCAGGCGGCGCACTGTCACAGGCTTGCAACACTTGGCGCGGGATCGCCACACCGCTGTCATCACTTGATGTTGCCGCGGCCGAACCGAGGCATATTTCACCTCGCGAGTTGGCCCCAGAAGCCAGCCGCTCGGGAGGACGCCTGCAGCACGATCCGCACCTTGACGCGGGCCTCGTGCGCGCAACGTTCACACATCAGTTATAAAAACGCCGTTTGAACGGCACCCATTCACGCGCACCCTCGGGAGGGGACACTTCATGACATCTCGGTACTTGCGCTCCGGCGCATCGGTCGTCGCACTCGCAGCCAGCTTCGCCGTTCTTTCAACCGGCGCCGCCCACGCTCAAGGGGCGGTGGAAGCCCTGCGGGAAACCATCACCATCCAAGGCACCAAGAAGGCCGACGGCGAGGCGCTCCAAGCCGCCCCGGTTGCCGTCAACGCCTTTGGCGAAGCCCAGCTGGACGCGCTCTATGTGCGCGACTTGCAGAGCCTCAGCTACAACATGCCCAACGT
Source organism: uncultured Caulobacterales bacterium (assembly GCA_964351895.1). Classification (GTDB taxonomy): domain Bacteria; phylum Pseudomonadota; class Alphaproteobacteria; order Caulobacterales; family Maricaulaceae; genus CAYGQB01. The sequence goes on along the minus strand of CAYGQB010000073.1, from coordinate 8,668 downwards.
GCAGCTTGAAGACATTGGCACGATCGCATCGACGGCCAACTTCTCGATCCGCGGCATTGGCGTGAACAGCTCAATCCCCTCGATTGACCCGACGGTTGGCGTCTTCGTGGACGGCATCTACTACGGCATCAACTCCGGCGTCATCTTCGACACCTTCGACCTGGAAAGCATCGAAGTGCTACGCGGGCCGCAGGGCGTTCTGTTTGGACGCAACGTGACCGGCGGGGCGGTGCTTGTGAACACGGCCGTGCCCGACGACGAAGTCGAGGTCAAAGCCAAGTTCTCGGTTGAAACCGGACTGAACTACACCGGCCAGGCGTCGGTCTCCGGTCCGCTGGTCGAGGACCGCGTCTTTGGCAAGGTGTCCGTGCTCTACAATGAGGACGAAGGCTACTTTGACAACACCACGCTGGGCACCGACGACGCCGGCGCCTCTGACCTGTTCATCATCCGTCCGGTGTTGCGTTTCACGCCCACCGACACGCTTGAGATCATCGCGCGCGCTGAATATGGCGAGCGGGACGGTGAAGCGGGCGTCGCGGCCAACCGCGGCCTGAACGGCGACGAGATTGTTTCAGTCGTCGATGAGCCGGGTTTCCAGACCAACGAATGGACCCAGCTCTTCACAGAGGTTAACTGGGACGTGCCGTTCGGCGACGGCACCATCACCAACATTGCCGGCTTCCGGAACTTTGAGTCGAGCACCTTCGGCGACATCGACGCCAGCCCGCTCTTCGTCTTCCACTCCGGCGCCGAAATTGACCAGTCGCAGTTCTCCAACGAGCTGCGCTACTCGGGCCGCTTCGGCAATGCGGGCGTGACCGCGGGCTTGTTCTACTTCGATCAGGAGTTGAACTACATCGAAGACCGCGAGATCCCGTCGGTGCCGCTTCCGTTTGTGGGCGGCGGCCGTCAGGACACGACCACTGTGGGTCTGTTTGCTCAGGTCGACTATGACGTCAGCGAGCAGCTGACTTTGAATGTCGGCGCGCGCTACAGCGAAGAAGAGAAGGATGTCGGCATCGCCACGCTGCTGTTGACGAACACAGGCTGTTCGGTGGCCAGCGTGTCCTGCTCGAACCCCGACTTCGTGGACTCGGTTGAGTTTGACAACCTGTCGCCGAAAGTCGGCTTCCAGTATCGCTTCAACGAAGACGTGCAGGCCTATGGCTCGTTCACGCAGGCGTTCCGCGCCGGTGGGTACAACCTGCGCAACACCTCGCCAACCGCGGCCCCGGGGCCGTTTGACGACGAGCAGCTCGACGCGATCGAGTTTGGTCTGAAGGGTGACTTTGCTGACGGCATGCTGCGCTTCAACACGGCGGTGTTCAACTATGACATCTCCGACATGCAGCGTGAGATCAACCAGGCCGACCCAGTGTCGGGCGTGGTTCAGATCATCACCAATACGGCCGACGCGACCGTCCAAGGCTTTGAAGCCGAGCTTCAGGCCATTCTGACCGACAACTTCCTCGTGAATGCGAGCATCGGCCTGGTGGACGGCGAGTATGACAGCGTCCTGTTCGACATCTCCGGCGACGGCGTTGTCAACGATCGGGACCTGGCGCTCGACATCCCGCGTCTGGCGCCTCAGACCTACAGCCTCGGCGCGGTCTATGACCATTCGCTCGGCGACATGGGCACGCTCACCAGCTCTTTGAACTGGAACTTCCGTTCGGGCGCGGCCTACACCGACAACAACCTGGGCCGGTTCCCGTCCGCGGACATCGTCAACGCCAGCGTGCGCTGGTCTGACGTGGAAGGGCGCTACACCCTGTCGCTCTACGGCAAGAACCTGCTCGACGAGTTCTCGATCGGCAACGATACCCAGCTTCCGACCAACTTCCCTGGAAGCCCGACGTTCCCGATCCCGTCACTCGCCGGCACCGGCGCCACGTTCTCGCCCCTCAACAAGGGCCAGATCATCGGCGTGGAATTCCAAATCCGCCGCTAGATACGAGCGGACAGCACAAGAAATTGGGGCCGCGAGCATCACGCTCGCGGCCCCTTTTTTGTCTGGCTGGGGCGCGTCAGCGCCGTCAGGGTTGGCCGATCACTATGCGGTTTCCACCAGGCGCTGATACGCCGGCAGGGTGAGGAACTCCACGAAGGCGTCGTCGAAGATCAGCCCCTGCATGATGTCGGCCGCCTCATCGAAACGGCCGCTCTCATACATCTCAACGCCAAAGCGCTGCTTCAGGCTGGCAAGCTCTTCTGCAAATGCCGCCTTCAACAGGTCCGCGGTGATCACTGCGCCGGTGTCGGTCTTAGCCCCATGCACGCGCCACTGCCACAGCTGCGCGCGGCTGATCTCGGCGGTGGCGGCGTCTTCCATCAGATTGTTGATCGGCGCAGCGCCTGATCCGCGCAGCCACGAGGCGATGTACTGCACGCCCACGGAGATGTTGTTGCGGATGCCGGCGTCGGTGATCGTGCCCTCGCATGGGGCGATCAGGTCCGCAGCCGATGGCTTGGCGCCGGTCATCTTGGTGATCTGGTTGGGCGTGGGCATCAGCCGGTCAAACACGGCCTTGGCTTCGGCCACCATGCCCGGATGGGCGACCCAGGTGCCGTCGTGCCCGTCGCCGGCTTCACGCTCCTTGTCCATGCGCAGCTGGTTAAACGCCTTGTCGTTGGCCGCATCGTCGCCCTTGACGGGGATGAAGGCCGACATGCCGCCCATGGCGTGGGCGCCGCGCTTGTGACAGGTGTCGATCACCAGGCGCGAATAGGCCCGCATCAAGGGCACGGTCATGGTCACCTGGCCGCGCTCGGGCAGGATCATGTCGGGCCGGTTCCGGAAGCGCTTGATGTAGCTGAAGATATAGTCCCAGCGGCCGCAATTGAGGGCGGTGATCCAGTCCTTCAGGGCGTAGAGAATCTCGTCCAGATTGAACGTGGCGATGATGGTTTCGATCAGCACCGTGGCGCGGATCGTGCCGCGCGCCAGGCCGAGCGTGTCTTCCGCATAGGTGAAGGCTTCGGCCCACAGGGCGGCTTCCTCTCCGTTCTCCATCTTCGGCAGATAGAAGTAGGGGCCGGAATTGATGGCCTTGAGGGCGGCGTGATTGTGGAAGATGTAGAGGCCGAAATCGACCAGACCGCCGGTCGCCGGGTTGCCGTCGATCTCGATGTGGGCTTCTTCCAGATGCCAGCCGCGCGGGCGAATGATCAAGGTGGCGACCGTGTCATTCAGCGCATAGGACTTGCCCGACTTGGGATCGGTGAAGGCAATGGTGCGGGCGATGGCGTCGCGCAGGTTGATCTGACCGTCGACCATGTTGGTCCAGGCCGGCGCGGAGGCGTCTTCAAAGTCGGCCATGAAGCACTTGGCGCCAGAGTTAAGCGCGTTGATGATCATCTTGCGATCAACCGGGCCGGTGATTTCTACGCGCCGGTCTTGCAAGTCGGCGGGCGCCGGATTGACCTTCCAGTCGCCAGCGCGGGCGGGGCTCGACGGATCGGGAAAATCGGGCGTTTCACCGGCGTCGAGGCGCGCCTGCACCGCTTCGCGCGCCACCAGGGCGGCGCGTCGCTTGGGGCCGATCATGCGTTCCAGCTCGGCCACAAAGGCGAGCGCCGGCTTGGTCAAAATCTCTTCATAGCCGGGCTGGAGAGAGCCCTTAACAACGACGCCGGGCGGCAGGTCGAGAGCGGCGGTGGTCATGGGCGTACTCCTTGATTCGTCAGGTGAAGGGGTCGTCAGGTGAGGTTCAAAGGCGGAAGGTGAGTTGCGGCGGGCGTGAGGCAGCGACTATTCGCTGTCGCTGGTGGGGGCGGCGATCGCTTGAATGACGCCGCAGGCAATGCGCGCGCCCGATCCGCCGATGGGCTGCGTGACGTGGTCGTCCAGCCCCTCATGGACCATCAAGGAGGCGGTGTCGGCGTCAAAGAGGCCCATCGGCCCGTCGTCGAGCGCAGCCAGCGTGGTGTAAACCTCCACCAGGGCGCGGCCCATGGAGTCGATGTAAAGGTTGGGCAGGTCGCCGCCGTGCGGTCCTTCGGGGTGCATGAGGCCGTGCGGAGCGGCGGCGGCCATCAGATGCGCGCCGGCGCTGGTAAAGCCGCCGTCGGTGTCGCATGCGCCGCCGGCGTGCAGATGCATGCCCTTAAAGCCGCTGGGAAGGCCGTCAATCGAAAGCCGCATGAGGACGCCGCCGGAGGCCGGCCAAAAGACGGCGTCGCCGACCTCTTCGCCAGCGCGGTCGATCATGACGGCGCGGGCAACCGGCGCGTCGGCAAAGCCTGCTTCAAGGTCCACATCGGGCGCTGCGGCCAGGGCGGCGAGCTGCGCGCGGGCCGCATCAAGGTCGCGCATGGCCGCTTCGCGGTCGGCCGTCAGCGCGCTGGCGTCGTCCGCCAGCGCTTGAACACGCTGGTTCAGCGCGGCAATTTCCGCGTCGTCTGCGCCCGGTGCGCATGCGCCGGCGACGAGGACCAGTCCGGCGACGAGGGCGGCTGCGCGCGGGCGCAGACCATGACGAAGGAGGCGGAAGCGGTGCATGAAACGGCCCTCAAGGCTGGAGCGTAGGCATCAGACGCCCGGCGCACGGCGCGCCCGGCACGTCGGGTTAGACATGGACGGGCGCGTCAAAAACAACCAGGCCGTCAGCGTCGACATAGGCGTAATCGCCGGGCGCGACCACAGTGCCCGCCAGGCCAATCACCACGTCGCGTTCGCCAATGCCGCGCTTGATTGTCTTCATCGGGATGAGCGCGCGAGCCAGAACGCCAAGATTGGTGGCGCTCAGCTCAGCGGCGTCGCGCACCGCCCCGTCAACAATCACGCCCGCCCAGCCGTTGGCCGCGGCCTTGGCCGCCAGATCGCCGCCCAAAAGCGAGCGCGCCAGAGACCCGCCGCCGTCCACGATCAACACCCGCCCGTCGCCAGGCTCAGCCACCGCGTCGCGCACGGGTGAATTGTCTTCAAAGGTGCGGGCCGTAGACACCGGCCCGTGAAAAGCCGGGCGTCCGCCAAAGCTGCGGAACACCGGCGCAATAACGCGCGCCCGCTCAGCGTGGGCGTCGCATAGATCGCAGGTTGAGATGGCGGCCATGTTTTCGATCTCGTTCGCGTGTGAGGGGGCGACGTGCGCGGGCGTGTCAGCTGTCGCCGGTGCGCCGCGTGCTGGTGCGACCAGAGCTTGAACGCGTCCGACGCGGCGTCGACATGATCCAGTCGCGCAGCCCCACGTTGAAGTCTTCCAGCGCCTGGCGCACCGCCGAGTCCAGCTCAGGATGCCAAAAGTCGGCGATCTCTTCTCCCAGGGAGTCCGAACACACCAGATAAACGCTCTCGTCGCGGGTGAAACGCACGATGGCGAGATGCGCCACGGCCCCCATCGGGCGCGCCACGGTCAGGGCGCGTTCCGGGCGCGGCGGGCGCACGCGCACATTGGCGCGCAATCTGGCGATCACCTCCATGGCGCCAAGCTGGCGCAGCTCGGCGCGCATGTCACGCCTGATCGCATGACATGCGCGCCCTGGCTGGCGCCAGTCGCGTGCAGCGGACCCGACTAGAACTGAGCCGTCTCGGTGGAGGCGCCCATGGCGGTGGTGGAGGCCTCGCCGCCCGACAAGGTCTCGTTGACCAGATCAAAGTAGCCCGTGCCCACTTCGCGCTGGTGCCGCGTGGCGGTGTAGCCGTCTTTCTCGGCGGCGAACTCGGCCTGTTGCAGCTCTGAATAGGCGCCCATGCCGCGATCGCGATAGCCCAGAGCAAGCTGGTACATGGAGTGGTTGAGGGCGTGGAAGCCGGCCAGGGTCACGAACTGGAACTTGTAGCCCATGGCGCCGATTTCGCGCTGGAACGTCTCGATGGTCGCCTTGTCCAGGTTCTTTTCCCAGTTGAACGAGGGCGAGCAGTTATAAGCCAGCATCTTGCCGGGGAACTCTTTCTGGATCGCCTCGGCAAAGCGCTTGGCGTCGTCCAGGTTCGGCTTTGAGGTTTCCCACCACAACAGGTCGGCCGCCTTGGCGTACTGCAGGCCGCGCTTGATGCAGTGATCAACACCCATGCCTTCTTTCAGGCGATAGAAGCCTTCAGAGGTGCGCCCGGCGTCAAAGTCGATGAACTCGTGGTCGCGCTCGTCGATGTCGGAGTTGATCAGCGTGGCGCTTTCGGCGTCCGTGCGCGCCACGACCAGGGTCGGCACGCCGTGCACGTCGGCGGCCAGGCGGGCTGCGTTCAAGTTGCGCACGTGCGCCTTGGTGGAGATGAGCACCTTGCCGCCCAAGTGCCCGCACTTCTTTTCGGCCGCAACCTGATCTTCAAAGTGGACGCCCGCAGCGCCGGCTTCGATGAAGGCCTTCATGATCTCATAGCAGTTCAGCGCGCCGCCAAACCCGGCTTCGGCGTCGGCCACGATGGGCGCAAACCAGTCGCGCTCGGCCTTGCCGGTTTCGGCCACTTCGATCTGGTCGGCGCGGCGCAGGGCGTTGTTGATGCGCTTGGCCAGTTCAGGCGCTGAGTTGGCAGGGTAGAGCGACTGGTCAGGGTAGACTTGACCGCCAATGTTGGCGTCGCCGGCCACTTGCCAGCCGGACAGGTAGATTGCCTTGAGGCCGGCGCGGACCATCTGCATGGCCTGGTTGCCCGACAGGGCGCCAAGCGCATTGACGTAGGGCTCGGTCTTCAACAGATCCCAGAGCCGCGACGCGCCGCGTTCAGCCAGCGTGTTGGACAGCTGCACAGAGCCGCGCAGGCGCACCACCTGATCAGCGGTATAGTTGCGCTCAATGCCGTCAAAGCGGCCAGGCGCTGCAGCGGGAATGAGGTCGTAAAAGGCGCGTTCGGACATGAGGATCCCCAGTCTCTGGTGTCGACGCCCCACCCTGGGACGTCATCAAATTCTGCGCGACACTATTCACAATTCGAGCCAAATAGCTACCAAGCCATTGGTATTAAAAGAGAAGATGTGTAAGAATTATCGACAATAGATTTGTAACACTGTAATGCGATGTAAGATTCATGAGCGAGCTTAAACTCTACGCCGGACCCAAAATCCGCCGCCTGCGCAAGGGCTTGGACATCACCCAGGCGGAGATGGCGCAAGCGCTTGGCGTTTCGGCCAGCTATCTGACCTTGATCGAGCGCGATCAGCGCCCGGTGTCCGCGCGGGTCCTGGTGCGCTTGGCCCAGGTCTATGATCTGGACTTGGGCGGCCTGGCCGACACCGCCGACGACGGGCGCGTTCAAGCCCTGCGCGAGGCGGCGGCTGATCCGGTGCTTGCCGGGTTTGACCTCCAGGCCGCCGATCTGCGCGAGTTGGCTGAACGCCAACCCCATGTGGCCGACGCCATGGTGCGCATGCACACGGCTCTGCGGGACGCCGTGGCCGACGCAGCCGGCCTGGCCGACCACATGCGCGCGGCTGGTTCAAATGCGGTTGCCGGCGAGCTGCCCATTGAGGAGGTGCGCGACGCGTTCCAGGCCAATGACAATCACTATCCAGTGCTGGAAGACGCCGCAGAGGCGTTCCTGTCGAAGGTGGATCTGGTTGACGGGGAGATATTCGCCGCCCTGACCGGGCGGCTGCGTGAGGCGCACGGGGTGGCTACGCGGATCATGCCCTATGATGTGATGGGCGAGGCCCTGCGCCGCTATGACCCGCATCCGCGGCGCCTTCTGTTGTCGGAGATGTTGGAGCCGTCGGCGCGCATTTTTCAGGTCGCGTTCCAGATCGGCCTGTTCGAAGAGGGCGAGGCGCTGGACGCGCTGGTGGCTCAGGCGCGGCTCACGACACCTGAATCGCGGAGCCTCTATCGGGTCAATCTTGCGTCCTACTTTGCGGCGGCTGTCATGATGCCGTATGAGCGCTTCCGCGCCGCTGCAGAGGCGTTGCGCTATGATCTAGACGTCTTGTCGCGGCGCTTCTCAGCCAGTCACGAGCAGGTCTGTCACCGCCTGACAACCTTGCGGCGTTCCGGCGCGCGCGGGGTGCCATTTTTTCTGATCCGCGTCGACCAGGCCGGCAACGTCTCCAAGCGCTTTGGCGGACGTGTGTTTCACTTCGCGCGCTCGGGCGGGGCGTGTCCGCGCTGGAACCTCTACGACGCCTTTCGCACCCCGGCGCGTGTTCTGTCTCAACTGGTGGAGCTGCCAGACGGCGCCCGGTTTTTCACCATCGCAAAAGCCATTCGCAGGCCTGGCGCCGGGCCGGGCTTGCCGGGGCAGGTGGTCGCGGTCGGGCTTGGGTGTGAAGCAGCCTATGCGCCGCGCCTGGTCTACGCGGACAGCTTGCCCGCTGGCGCGGCGGCGCCCGCGACACCCATCGGCATCACCTGTCGCTTGTGCGAACGCGCCGCCTGTCCCCAGCGTGCTCATCCGCCGCTCGGTCGACGGGTGATCGTTGACGAGGCGCGGCGGGGCTTTGCACCGTTTGCGTTTCGCATTGAGTAGCGCGCAGCGGCGCCAGCGAATCGACTTCGTAACCCATGTCGCGTATGCCAAGCCGCTTAGGTGACTTTGGAGGTGCGCGCGATCGCGGCTCGGCCGGACGGGCCGGTGTTGCGACAGCGCTTCCCCGATGCGATTTGACGATGCGGATTGAAGATGCGGACACTGATTGTTCTCGCGATTGGGCTTGTCTTGTTTGCCGGCTTGGCGACGGTTGCGGCGGTAAACGGCTGGGGCAGCTTGACGATGGCCGCCGTGATGCGTTCGCGC
>CAYGQB010000072.1:0-13085 GCA_964351895.1 uncultured Caulobacterales bacterium | reverse complement strand
GCGGCAGGTGATGCGATTGCCGGTCCAGTTGTGAAAATACTCGTGGGCGACGACAGACTCGATGGCTTCAAAGTCCATGTCCGTGGCCGTCGCCTCGTCCGCCAGCAAGAGCGACGAATTGAAGATGTTGAGGCCCTTGTTCTCCATCGCGCCGAAATTGAAATCGCGCACAGCCACGATCATGAACAGATCGAGGTCATATTCGCGCCCGAAGCGGCGCTCGTCCCAGGCCATGGAGCGCTTCAATGCGTCCATTGCATAGGCGGCCCGGTCCGCGTCGCCGCGGTCGACAAAGATTTGCAAGGGCACAACCTTGCCGGACCGCGTGGTGAAGCTGTCGTCGAGGCGGTCAAAGTCGCCGGCCACCAGCGCAAACAGGTAGGACGGCTTGGGAAAGGGGTCGGCCCATTCAGCAAAGTGGCGGCCCGCGCCAAGATCGCCGCTGGCGATCAGGTTGCCGTTCGACAACAGAGTGGGGAACGGGCCGCGGTCGGCTTCGATGCGCACTTCGTAGGTGGCAAGATTGTCGGGGCGATCGAGAAAATAGGTGATGCGGCGAAAGCCCTCCGCCTCGCACTGGCTGAAGATGCGCTCGGTCGACAGGTAAATCCCCGACAAGGCGGTGTTCGCGCGCGGCGAAAACGTCGTTTCGATGGTCAGTGTGAAGGCGTCGGGCAGGCCGGGGAGCGTCAGGCCTTCTTCATCAAGCGCGTAGGCGTCGGGCGTCAAGACGGCCGCGTTGACGGCCACGCTGACAAGCTCCAGCGCCTCGCCGTGCAGCCGCAAGGGCGCATCGGCGGCGCCTGTGCGCCGCACCTGACTGATCGCGCGCACCGTGGTGCGGTCTGCGTCCAAGCCAAACTCCAGGCGCACCGCGTCGATGGCGAACGGGGCGGGCGCATAGTCAATGAGGCGGATGGCGACGGGCTCGTCAGTGCGCATAGATGGGGTGTCCTATGAGACGATGCGCCGCCCGACGCCGCCCCCTTTGGGTGGTCGGCGACGGGCGGCGCGATGGATCCACGGCGTCGAGGGCTGGACGCGCTGGCGCGCCCGACACGCGGACGCAAAAACGCGAGGCGCATCCACCTTCGCTCACGGCTTAGGTTTGCGCGTTCGCCTTGCCGGGCGCAAGCGCGTCCGGCTGAAGATCACATTCGGGGACGAGCGAGGCTAGGCGACGTGCGACAGATCAGGATCGTCGGCCGTGATCAGCTCTTCGGGCCGGCTTTCAACCGCACGCACCATGACGCCGGCGGCGCGCGCCATGTCGCCCAGCTGGTCGGGAAGATTGGCGGTTTCCTCGCCGGCGTAGGCGCACAGGCTCTCGGCCAGTCGCAACAGCTGGGGGGCCGTGGCGATCAGGCGGGCTTGGCGCTCAATGCGCACCGGGTCGCGGTCATACTCTGCGCCGGGCACCCGCCAGCCGCCCCAATCTTGGGTGTCGGTGACAATGATGGGGAAGGTGCCAGGCACGGGATGGTTCGCGCATTCGGCCGGGTCTTGCCACTTGTTCTTCACCCGCATCAGGCGCCAGTGTTCAGGCCCGGCGCTCTCTACGCCCGTCTCAGCCGCATCCGCGGCCAGCTCGTCGGCAACAAAATCGCGGCCCAGCCCCGTGCAGTAGTAGATGCGCACGGGCTCTTCCACGCCCTTAACCCATTGCGGTTTAACTTGCTCAATGGTCGCCCACGTGCCGACAGGGCGAACGTACACGCGCTGGTTTTTATGGAACGCCGCTTTGGCCATGACCCAAGACGCCTTTGTTGCTCGACGACGCAAGCTTAGCGCAGGCGCCTTTGCTGTCGCGTTAATCGCAGGCGCCACGGCCTGCGCGCCGCCGCGTGACGATGTGTTGCACCAGGTGCGCGAGCGCGGCGCCCTGCGGGTGGCGACCTTGGACGCCCCGTCCACCTACTATGCCGGGCGCGAAGGCGCCGCCGGGTTCGAGCACGACCTGGTGAGCGCCTACGCCCAATCCATCGGCGTGCGCGCCGAGTTCTCAGTTTATACGACCTCGCGCGGCTTGCTGGCTGCGCTTGAACGCGGCGAGGCGGACCTGGCGGCGGCCGGCTTGACCGTGACGCGCGATCGCTTGGCCCAGGTACGGTTCGGGCCGTCCTATCGCGTGGTCGAGGAGGTGGTGGTGTGTCATCGTTCAACGCCCGATATCCCCGACGTCACCGCTCTGGCGCAGGTCTCGATCACGATTGAAGCCGGCTCAGCCCACGAGGACGCCTTGCGGCAGTTGGAGGCCGAGCGCGAGGGGCTTGAACTCGATCTCACCTTAGATCCCACGCGCAGCTGGCTGGAAATCTTGGAGCGGGTGTCGCTGGGCGTGGAAACGTGCACGGTGCTTGACGACACCGATTTTACGCTGCACCGGCGCTACATGCCCAATCTGCGCGGCGCGGTGCGGCTGCCTGAACCCCAGACCATAGCCTGGGCGCTGGCGGGCGGGCGAACCTTCCGCGCCGACCGGCTGGACCGCAGCTTGGAGCGCTGGTTTCGCTCTCGCGAGGCGCGCGACCTATTGGAGACACTGAATGAGCGCTACTTCGGGTTTGAACCGCATGCGGTGACCGACGGACACGCCGCTGAGCTGCGCCGCGCCATTGAACGCAAGCTGCCGCGCTACGAGGCGCTGTTTCGCAGCGAAGCTGAGCGCGCCAACGTCCCGTGGACGCTTTTGGCCGCCGTCGCCTACCAGGAAAGCCATTGGAACCCGCGCGCCAGAAGCCCGACCGGCGTGCGCGGCATGATGATGTTGACCCTGCCGACGGCCCAAGATCTTGGCGTCACCAACCGTCTGAATGTCGATCAGTCGGTGCGCGGCGGGGCGCGCTATCTGCGCCGTCTCTATGATCAGCTGCCCGATACGATTGAGCCGGGCGAACGCTGGTGGTTCGCGTGCGCGGCCTACAACATCGGCATGGGGCATCTGTTGGATGCGCGCACCCTGACCCGGCGCGCCGGCGCGGACCCGGACGTGTGGGCCAATGTGCGTGATCATCTGCATCGCCTGGAAGACCCAGACCAGGTGGAGGATTTGCGCTTTGGCGTCGCGCGCGGCCGCGAAGCCCAGCTCTATGTGCGCCGGGTGCGCGACTATGCTGACGTGCTGGAGAAGCTCTACGCCCCGCCCGTAACCCGTCCCGCCGTAGAGTAGGCGGGAGCGCGATTTCAACTTTGGTCTGGACGCACCGCGCTGCGCTCGTGATGCTGGGCCCATGACCCTTCAGCCCCCCATGCCCCCGGCGCGCCGCGTTTCGGTGGGCGACATTGAACTGAGCGTGCATGAGGCGGGCCCGCCCGATGGGCCGGTTGTGCTGTTGTGCCACGGCTGGCCGGAGTTGGCGCACACCTGGCGGCGCCAAATCGCGCCGCTTGCTGCAGCCGGCTATCGGGTGATCGCGCCCGACCAGCGCGGCTTTGGCGCCTCAGATGCGCCGGCCGATCCGGCCCTCTACACCATGGATCATCTGGTCGCAGATTTGGCCGGCCTCTTGGACGCGTTGGATGTTGAGACGGCGGTCTATGTTGGTCACGACTGGGGCGGCATCGTGGTCTGGCACGCCGCCATGCTGACGCCGGACCGCGTGGCCGGCGTGATCGGGGTCAACACGCCCCACCTGCCGCGCGGCGACCGCGACCCCATCGAAGTGTTCCGCGGCCTCTACGGAGACGATCACTACATCGTGCGCTTTCAAGAGCTGGGGGTGGAGGCGGCGTTTGCGGGCCGCGAGGACGCCTTCTTTGAGTTCATGCTGGTGACGCCCGTGCCGGCGGAGGATCTGGCGAAAATTCCCCCGTCTTTCAGCCATTTCTTCAAGCGGTTTGAGCGCTTTACGGGGCGCGCGCCCGAGAACATCGTTGTCCCGCCGCAGGACCGGGCCGTGTTCGCGCGCGGCTATCGGCAGTCGGGCTTTCACGGCGGCGTCAACTGGTACCGCAACTTCTCGCACAACTGGCGGCGCATGGCCGATGTCGATCACCACATCCCTGGTCCGGCGCTCCTGATCATGGCCGAATGCGATTTGATGCTGCCGCCCAAGCTCGCCAAGCATTCCAAGGCGCTGGTGGCCGATCTTGAAGTTCGTGTCTTTGAAGGCTGCGGACACTGGACCCAGTGGGAGCGAAGCCAGGAACTGACCGACGAGATGCTGACCTGGCTGGCCGCGCGCTTTCCTGCTGATCGTCGGTGACCCGGCAGTCGCGCGGGGCGTTGCGGCTTGTCTCGGGCTGACCAGGCGGCGGGCGCGTTCGTGAAAGGCCTTTTCCACATGCGCTCGGGCGGACATACTCAAGGCAAAGGCGCTGCACAGACAGCGCGCGGCCGAGGAGACGTAAGAAAATGGCGGACGACACAGCAACGCTGCAAGCGCGCGATGTGCGCGATCTGGTGAGCGAGGAGGAATGGACGCTGCGCCAGAACCTGGCGACCGCCTATCGCGCCTTTGCCCACTATGGGTGGGACGACTTGATCTTCACCCACTTGTCGGCGCGCATCCCGGGCCCTGAGCACCACTTCTTGATGAACCCGTATAACTTGGCGTTCGACGAGATCACTGCCTCCTCGTTGGTCAAGGTCGACACCGACGGCAACGCGGTGCTTGCGACGCCGCACATGACCAATCCGGCCGGCTTTACCATCCACTCCGCCTTGCACATGGCGCGCGAGGACGCCCAGTGCGTCATGCACTTGCACACCGTGGCCGGACAGGCCGTGTCGGCGCAGGCGCACGGCCTGTTGCCCACCTGCCAGACGGCGATCGTCGCCCAGTCGGGCGGCGTGGCCTATCACGAGTATGAGGGCATCGCGACCGACCTCGACGAGCGTGAGCGCCTGGTCAAGGACATGGGCGACAAGCGGATCATGATCTTGCGCAACCACGGCACCTTGACCGTGGGCGCCAGCATCGCTGAAGCGTTCACCGCCATGTATTTCCTGGAGCGCGCCTGTCAGGTGCAGATCCAGGCCCTGGCCGGCGGCGCAGAGTTGACCATTCCGCCCGCTGACGCGGTGGAGAAGGTGGCCGGGCAGGTGCGCGAGGGCATGGCGCTGGCCGCTGAGTTCCTCGCCTGGCCGGCGGTGTTTCGCAAGATGACGCGGCTCTACCCAGACCTTCTAGACTAGGCGCGCGTTTTCAAGCTCGGGCGTCTCCAAGGCGTGGTTGCGCGCGGGCTCACCACTTGCGCGCCATGAATTGGCACTGTTAAGGACAATACACAGACATCCTGGCGCAGCGGCGAATGGGGTGCGGGGAGGATGCGGATGGATTGGACCGGCAAGGTCGTGGCCGTCACTGGCGGCCGCCGCGGCATTGGCAAGGCCTATGCTGAAGCCTTTGCAGCGCGCGGCGCCAAGGTCGCAGTGGGCGACCTGGACGCTGACCAGGCCGACGCCGTGGGCAAGGCGTGCAACGGCTTTGGCATGCGCGTCGATGTGGGCGACGAGGGCGACGTGTCGGCCTTTCTGGCCAAAACCGAGATGCAGCTGGGGCCGGTCGACGCCTACATCTCTAACGCCGGAATTGTCGCCTCTGACGGGCCGCTCTATGACGCGGCTTCGTCACCCAATTCCCAGTGGGACAAGAGCTGGGCGGTGAACCTGATGGGCTCGGTTTACGCCGCCCGTCACGCCGTGCCGGGCATGGTGGCGCGCGGCGAGGGAGCGTTCGTCATCGTTGCGTCCGCGGCCGGCCTGTTGGCTCAGCTTGGGTCTGCGCCCTACACCGTGACCAAGCACGCCGCTGTCGCGTTTGCAGAAGCGCTGGCCATCGCCCACGGCGACCAGGGCCTGCGCGTCGCCTGCGTCTGTCCGCAGGCTGTGAACACGGCGATGATGCAAGACGCCAAGGACTCGCTATTGGCGGTTGGCGGCGTCGTGGAACCCGAAGACGTGGCCGCCGCCACGCTGAAAGCGCTGGAAGACAAGACGTTCTTGGTCCTGCCGCATGACGAGGTGGCCGGCTATGTCGCCCTGCGCGCTGGCGAGCGCGACCGCTGGCTCGGCGGCATGCGCAAGCTGCGCCGCATGCTGGTCGCAAAGAATGGACGACCCGTTTGATCCGAGAGTTGAACCAGATCTCTGCCCACGGGAGCGCGGCGGTTCCGCCCCCCGCTCACCGCCCACCGGCTCACCGGCTCACGCAACTGACACAACGGACACAAAAGGACCTCCGCCATGGCCCGCTTTGATTTCAACGGCAAGGTCGCCCTGATCGCCGGCGCCAGCCGCGGCATCGGCGAAGAAACCGCCAAGGCGCTGGCCGAGCACGGGGCCATGGTCGTGTGCACCAGTCGCAAGCTGGAGGCGTGCGAGGCGGTGGCCGAGCGCATCAAGGCCAATGGCGGCATGGCGCGCGCCATGACCTTGCATCTGGGCGAGTTGGACGACCATGACGCGGTCTTGGCCAGCATTGCCGAAACCGAGGGCCGGCTCGATATCCTGGTCAACAATGGCGCCACCAACCCTCACTTTGGTCCGGCCTTGGAAACCCCGCCGGACGCCTGGGACAAGACCATCGCGGTCAATGTGCGCGGGCCTTACTATCTGACCGTCAAGGCGGCGCCGCTGTTAAAGGCGTCGGGCGGCGGGGCGGTCATCAATGTCGCCTCGGTCAACGGGGTGAAGCCGGGCATGTTCCAGGGCGTCTACTCCATGACCAAGGCGGCAGTCATCTCCATGACCCAGGTGTTCGCCCAGGAGCTTGGTCCCGAAGGCGTGCGGGTCAACGCCTTGGCGCCGGGCCTTACAGACACGCGGCTGGCCTCTGGCCTGATGGCCGACCCGGTGGCGCTGGAGGGGGTCATTCAGCGCAACTTCTCCATCCAGCGCGTCGCCCAGCCCGAAGAAATGGCCAACGCCATCCTCTATCTGGCGTCCGATGAGGCGGGCTACGTGACCGGTCAAACGCTGGTCGTGGACGGGGGCATGCTGGCGCGCGGGCCGCTGTGATGAGCGCGCCGGCCGAAAACATCGCCCATGACGTACGCGCCGAAGACGCTTTTGACGTGGCCGCGGTCGACGCCGTCTTGAAGGACGCCGTGCCTGGGCTGGAAGGCGCGCCAACCGTGCGCCAGTTCCCGTCCGGCGCCTCGAACCTGACCTATCTCTTGTCGTACCCGGGGCGCGATCTGGTGCTGCGCCGGCCGCCGCGCGGCGCCAAGCCCAAGTCGGGCCACTCGATGATCCGCGAGTACACCATCACCAAGGGCCTCAAGCCCGTCTATCCGATCGTGCCGGAGGTTTTTTACTACGCCGACGATGAAACCTCGGTGCTGGGCGCTGAGTTTTACGTCATGGAGCGGGTGCCGGGGGTGTTGTTGAACACCGACATCCCGCCCGAATGGGGTTGGAGCGCGCAACGCAATCGCGAGCTGTGCGAGAACTTTTGGGATGCGCTTGTCGATTTGCACGCCGTGGATTACGAGGCCGCTGGCCTCGCCGATTTCGGCAAGCCGGAAGGCTATGTTGAGCGCCAGGTCTTGGGCTGGAACGCGCGCTACGAAAAGGCGCTGACTGACGACGCCGACCCGTTTGAAGACGTGCGCCAGTGGCTTGCCGACAATCGCCCCGCCACAGAAAGCGGCGCCTCGGTCGTGCACGGCGACTTTCGCATCGACAACATGATCTTGGACGCGGACGACCCGCGCATTATTCGCGCCGTCCTGGATTGGGAGATTTCAGCGCTCGGCGATCCGCTGATGGATCTGGGCGCCTGCCTTGTCTACTGGGTGGAGAAAGACGACCCGCAGGGTCTGCGCGCCCTCAAGAAGCAGCCGTCTGACGCGCCTGGCATGTTCACCCGCGCAGAAGCGGTCGACTACTACGCTAAAAAGTCAGGCCGCCAGATCGACGACATCACGTTCTACTATGCCTATGGCGTGTTCCGCCTCGCCGTCATCGCCCAGCAGATCTACTTCCGCTTCTACCATAAGCAGACGACCAATCCCGCCTACGCCCCGTTTGGGCCGGGGGCCCGGGGCTTGGGCGAGTATTGCCGCAACCTGATCCGAGAGGGCGCGTGATCGCGCGCCCATCGCCGCTCAAAGGACGACGCCATGTCACTTGATGATTTCCGCGCCCAAGCCCGTTCCTGGCTGGAGGCCAACTGCCCTGAAGAGATGCGCCAGCCCATCACCGGCGAGGGCGACATTTGTTGGGGCGGCAAGCAGTGGACATTCGCCAGCGACGCCCAGCGCGTGTGGCTGGAGCGCATGGCGGGCCGCGGCTGGACGGTGCCCACCTGGCCCAAGGAGTACGGCGGCGCGGGATTGAGTGCGGAAGAAGCCAAGGTCTTGAAGCAGGAGATGGCGCGGATCAATGCGCGCAGCCCGCTCGACAGCTTCGGCATCTGGATGCTGGCCCCGGCGCTTTTAAAGTACGGCACCCATGAGCAAAAGCTGGAGCACCTGCCGCCGGTGGCGCGCGGTGAAATCCGCTGGGCGCAGGGCTACTCAGAGCCCAACGCCGGGTCTGATTTGGCCAGCCTGCGCACCAAGTGCGAGGACATGGGCGACCACTACGCCGTCACCGGCCAGAAGGTGTGGACCTCCTACGCTGACGAGTGTGACTGGATTTTCGTTCTGGTGCGCACCGGACCGTTGGAGCCCAAACACCACGGCATCAGCTTCATCCTGGTCGACATGGAACAGCCGGGCGTCACCACCAAGCCGATCAAGCTGATCTCTGGCAAGTCGCCGTTCTGCGAGACCTTTTTCGACAAGGCGCGGGCTGAAAAGCACAACTTGGTGGGCGAGCTCAATCGCGGCTGGGACGTGGCCAAGTATCTCCTGACCCACGAGCGTGAAATGATTTCAGCCGGCGGCGGGGGCCTGTTCAACGCTCGATCTTTGGGCGAGATCGCCGCAGACAAGGTGGGCGTAGAGGCGGGGCGTTTGGCCGATCCGCTGCTGCGGGCCGACATTGTGCGCTCTGAAATCGACGGATTGGCGTTCATGTTGACGCTCGACCGGGTCAAGGCGGAAGCCAAGTCCGGCCAGGGCGTCGGCGCCGCGTCGGCCATGCTCAAGTACTATGGCACGGAGCTGAACAAGCGCCGCCATGAGCTGATGATGGACATCGGCGGCTCTGAAGCGCTCGAATGGGAAGGCGAGGCGTCCAACGACGGTGAATTGGCCAAGCGCTGGCTGCGCACCAAGGCCAACTCCATCGAGGGCGGCACGTCGGAAGTTCAGCTCAACATCATTGCCAAGCGCATTCTGGAACTGCCGGGCGGCTAGGCGCCCCCCGGGCCAACCACAACAAGACGGAGGAGACGGCGGCTCATGGCCCTGGTGCTCGACGACGAACAACGCATGCTCCAGGACGCTGCGCGCGGCTTTCTGAGCGAACACGCCCCGGTCAGCCAGCTGCGCGCCCTGCGCGACGAGGCGCACCCGGACGGCTTCTCGCGCGAGACCTGGAAGGCGATGGCCGACATGGGCTGGGCCGGCGTCCTGGTGCCTGAAGAGCATGGCGGCGTGGACATGGGCTATGTGGCGGCCGGCCTGATCGCCGAGGAAATGGGACGCACGCTCACCGCCTCGCCGTTCCTTTCAACCGCCGTGATGGGGGCTGCGGCCCTGCGCCAGGCGGGATCGCGCGACCAGCAGGCGCGGCTCTTGCCGATGATCGCGGCAGGCGACGTGGTGATCGCACACGCCGTCGACGAAGGCTCCAAGCATGGCCCGGAAAAAGTCGCGCTCAGCGCCAGCCGCGCCGGCAATGGATTTAAGCTCGACGGCGCCAAGACCTTCGTGGCGGAGGGGCCGGCTGCGGACGTCTTCATCGTGGCCGCCCGCACCTCTGGAAAGCCCGGCGAGATGGACGGGATCACCCTGTTTCTGGTCGATCGTGACGCGTCCGGTCTGGAGATCGAGCGCACGGCGCTTGCCGACTCGCGCGGCTTTGCCAAGCTGAAGCTTGACGGTGTGGAGGTGACTGCAGACGCGGTCCTGGGGGAAGTGGATCAGGGCTTCGGCGTGCTTGAGGCGGTGTTGAACGCGGGCCGCGCCGGCCTGGCGGCGGAAATGTCTGGCGCCGGTCAACAGGTGTTTGAAGACACGCTCGCCTACATCAAGGAGCGCGAGCAGTTCGGCGAGAAGGTTGGCTCGTTCCAGGCCCTGCAACACCGCGCCGCCCACCTGTTTTCTGAGTTGGAGCTGACCAAGTCGGTCGTCATGAAGGCGCTGTCCGACCTCGACGAGGGGTCGCAAACGGCCGGGTTCTTGGGCGCCGCAGCCAAAGCCAAGGCGGGCCAGGCGGCGCGCCTTGCCGCCCAAGAGGCGATTCAAATGCACGGCGGCGTCGGCATGACCGACGAGTATGACGTCGGCTTCTTCATTAAGCGCATTCGCGTTGCCGAAGCGCTGTTTGGCGATGGCAACTTCCACGCCGATCGTCTTGCTCTTTTGAGAGGATACTAGGGATGTCGATGGACCTTGCGCCAAGCGAGAAGGTGAAGCCGCTGATGGAGGCGGTGCGTCAGATGGTGCGCGAAGAGGCTCTGCCTCAGGAGGCCGAGTATCACGCCGAGGTTGGCCGCCATCCCACCGGCGACCGCTTTCAGCTCACCGACCGCCAGCTGGAGATTTTGGGCGCGCTGAAAGCCAAGGCCCGCGAACGCGGCTTGTGGAACTTCTGGCTGACAGATTCAGAGCGCGGCTACGGTCTGTCCACCGTGGAGTATGCGTTTCTGGCCGAAGAAATGGGCTGGTCGCCGCACTTTGGCGCTGAGATCTTCAACTGCGCGGCGCCGGACACCGGCAACATGGAGGTGTTTGAGCGCTACGGAACCGACGAGCACAAGGAGCGCTGGCTGAAGCCGCTTCTCGAAGGCGAGATCCGGTCCGCCTACCTGATGACCGAGCCTGACGTCGCCTCGTCTGACGCCACCAACTTAGAATTCAGCGCCGTTTTGGACGGCGACGAATGGGTCTTGAACGGGGAGAAGTACTGGTCGTCCGGGGCCGGCGATCCGCGCTGCAAGGTCTATATCTTGATGGCCCAGACCGACCCGGACGCCGATCGTCACTCCCAGCACTCCATGTTCGTGGTGCCGGCGGGCCTGCCGGGCGTTGAGATTTTGCGGGCCATGACTGTCTTTGGGCAAGATGACGCGCCGCACGGCCACATGCACATCCGCTTCACCGACGTGCGCATTCCCAAAAGCGCCCTGCTTTTGGGCCGTGGACGCGGCTTTGAAGTCAGCCAGGGGCGGTTGGGCCCGGGACGCATCCATCACTGCATGCGCGCCATCGGCCAGGCCGAACGCGCGTTTGAGCTTCTGGTGCGCCGCTCCACCGCGCGCACCGCGTTTGGCAAGCCCTTGGCCAAGCTCGGCGCCAACTATGACATCATCGCCGACTGCCGGATGCAGATCGAACAGGCGCGCCTCTTGTGTCTCAAGGCGGCCTGGATGATGGACCAGGGCGACCCGCGCGCCGCCGCGCCATGGATCAGCCAGATCAAGGTTGTCGCGCCGCAAGTCGCGCTGAAGGTCGTTGACGAGGCGATGCAGATGTACGGCGGCACCGGGGTCAGCCAAGACACGCCGCTGGCCATGATGTGGACCGGCCTGCGCACGCTGCGCTTTGCCGATGGGCCCGACGCGGTCCACCGGATGGTTGTGGCGCGCAAGGAGATCAAGCGCATCACCAACGCGCCGACATGACGGTCACGCGCGCGCTAGGGCGCGATCGATGCGCTCAGCCACGCCGCGTAAGCCGCCTCGTCCATCACGCTGGCGGCCAGGGCGATGGTGCGCTCAGCGGCGTCGACGGGGTCGGCGAGGCTCTCATCATGCAAGATGAGAACGGCTTGCAGCGGCAGCCAGCGTGGCTCTTTCATTCAAGATCAGCTCACTCGGACAAGCGCCGGAGGGTTTCCGGATACCGACGTGCAACGTCCCGGCCGGCGTCGATTGCAGCGCGGGTTTCGACATCTGCGGATGTCAAGCGCACGCCGGCTGGCGTTTTCACGAGGACGAGTTCGTCACCCTCAGCGAGTCCAAATTGCGCAAGCTTGTCGGCTGGGATGAGCACGCCCAGACCCTTGTCAAAACGCTCGATCTTCAATGCAGTCATGGTCTCTCCAGTGCGCATGACAGCGTTTGTACCATGCTCGGCGCAGTAAAAGGACCCGCCCGATGAGCTCTGACCTTAAAGACCGTATGGTCACGCCAGCGTCCGTCGCCGCCAAGGTGGGCGCGGAGATTGGCGTTTCTGATTGGATCACCGTCGATCAGGCGCGCATCAACACGTTTGCCGACTGCACCGATGATCACCAGTTCATCCACATCGACCCTGAGCGCGCGGCGACGGAAACGCCGTTTGGCGGGACCATCGCGCACGGCTTTCTAACCCTGTCGCTCCTGTCTGCGGTGGCCGCCGATGTCGCCCTTTTCTTTGACGGCATGACGATGGGCATCAACTACGGCTTTGAAAAGGTGCGCTTCTTGACCCCGGTGCGCGCTGGAAAGCGGATTCGCGGGCGCTTCACCTTGCAAGAGGCCAGCGACAAGGGCGACGGGCGCTGGATGCTGCGCTACGGCGTGACCATCGAAATCGAGGGCGAGGACAAGCCGGCGCTCGTCGCCGACTGGCTCACCATGCAGGTCGTGGGGCAGGTAGTGGGTTAGGCGATGGTTTAGGCCGCGCCGCCAGCTGGTCTTTGTGTCTTCGTTCCATTCTGAGGAGTTCCCATGCGCGCATTGCAATGCAAGGCCTTCGGCCCCATCGATCAGCTCAGCGTTGACGAGGTGCCTGATCCGGAGGTGACGCCAGGTCATGTTGTGGTCGACGTCAAGGCGGCGGGGCTCAACTTCCCAGACATTCTGTGCGTGCAGGGGCTCTATCAGTTCAAGCCCGAAACCCCGTTCACGCCGGGCCAGGAAGGCGCGGGCGTCGTGTCGGCGGTGGGCGAGGGGGTGACCCATCTGGCGGTTGGCGATCGCGTCGCCTTCATGGGGCTGACCGGCGCATTCGCCGAAAAGACCGTTGTTGCGGCCGCCGCCGTGAGCAAGATCCCAGACGCCATGGATTTTGAATCCGCAGCCGGCTTCACCATGGTCTATGGC
>CAYGQB010000071.1:0-13159 GCA_964351895.1 uncultured Caulobacterales bacterium | reverse complement strand
AAGTGACGCATGGCGCGCGAAACGCGCCGCCGGCGGGCGTCATTCTCCGCGTTCTTGTCGCCCTCAAGCGGGATCTCGGCGGCCAGGCGGGCAAAGTCGCCGTCTGCTTCAAGGTCTGAGAAGCTCTCGGCCATGCGCCGCTTGATTGACTGCACGAAGTCTTTGAACTCGCGCTTTTTGCCGTTGATCAGGGTTTTGAGCTGCGGATGCCCGGAAAAGTCGAGCGCGTTCATGATGTCGAGCGTGGGGTGAGGCTCGGGCGCTTCGGCGCGCAAGGCGGCGCGCACGGCTTCAAAGTCTTCCCGATTGGCGCCCGGGTTGCGGCAAAACTCCTTCACCACGCCGGTGCAGCGGGCCAGGAAGATCGAACGGTCATTGGCCGAGGCGGCGACGATCTGGTCGCGCCACTCTTCATAGCGCATGCGCTCCATCAGGTTTTTGCCAACAAATTCCAGGGTCCGGGTCTGGTCCTTGTGGGAGATCTCATCGTCGAGCGCGCGCACCAAGTAAAAGCCCATGGCGGCGAAGGATCCGGCGATCACCAGAAGCTGTGGAAAGCGATCGAAGGCGATCTGAAGCCCCAGCGCTGAGACATCCGAGACGCCGCCCGCCGTGCCGGTCGTGGCCAGAATGATTGTCACCTGGACGGCCAAGAGGACAATCGTCACCCAGCGCCACAAGGTCGCCGCGCCAGACAAGCGCACGCGCAGCTCCTGGCTGGCGCTGCCGTGCACTGAGAGGGCGGCGTTGGCGAAATCAGCCCGCCAAAACGCCTGGGCGCCGAGTTCCTGCGGCTCATTCATGTCGTTGACCTTCTTTGGACCGGTAATGCGCGCGTCTTGCCACCATGACCAGGACGGCCTCGCACGACAAGCGAAGCGACACCGCTTTGCACAAGCATGAGGCGAGGCGTCATCACGGCGCTTGCGCCTGGCCAGCGCGGGCGTTACCCCGAGCGCCCATGCGCATCATTGCTGGCCGCTTTAAGGGCCGAACCCTCGCCAGCCCATCCGGGCGCACCACCCGCCCCACCAGCGACCGGGCGCGCGAAACCGCGTTCAATGTCATCGCCCACGCCGACTGGGCCGTCCCGCTGGAGGGGGCGCGGGTGATGGATCTCTACGCCGGCTCCGGCGCGCTTGGCTTTGAGGCCCTGTCGCGCGGAGCTGCGTTCTGTCTGTTTGTCGAGGCTGAGCCGCGCGCGCGCGGCGTGGTGCGCTCGAACGCAGAGATGCTGGATGTGCTGGGCGTGACCCGCATTCACCGGCGCGACGCCACGCGCCTGGGCGACAAGCCGGCCGGCGTTGGCGCGCCGTTCACGCTGGCCTTCATCGACCCGCCCTATCGCAAGGGCCTGTTGGGACCGACCTTGGAGATGTTGCGCGACGGGGCCTGGCTCGCCCCGGGCGCGACCGTGGTCGCCGAGCACGCCAGCGACGAGCCGGCCCCGGCCTTAGACGGGTATGAGTTCATGGACGCGCGCACCGTTGGCGAGGGCGCATTCGCATTTCTGCGCCGCGCCCTCTGACGGCCCCTCAGTTCAGGTCCAACACGTTGCGCAGGAACAGGGTTTCGGCTTCGCGCTGATAGTCGCGATTGGACTTCTTGCGGAAGCCGTGTCCCTCGTCCATGGCCAACAGGTACCAGGCCTCGCCGTCATTGGCGCGCACGGCGGCGAGGATTTGCTCGGCCTCGCTGGCGGGCACGCGCGGATCGTTGGCCCCCTGAATGATGAACAGCGGCTTGTTGATCTTGTCGGCGTTGTTGAGCGGCGAAATCTCTTCAAAGAAGGCGGCGATCTCCGGATCGCGCTCATCGCCATACTCCACCCGGCGCAGGTCCCGGCGATACCCTTCGGTGTTCTCCAGGAAGGTCTTGAAATCGGAGATGCCCACGATGTTGACCCCGCCGGCCAGCCGGTCGCCATAGTCGATCATGGAGGCCAAAACCATGTAGCCGCCGTACGAGCCGCCATAGACCAGCACCCGATCAGAATCGAGGTCCGGCTGTTCGGCCACCCAGTCCAGAAGCGCCCCAATGTCGGCCACTGAACGCTTGCGATTGAGCCCATTGTCGAGCGTCACATAGGTTTTTCCGTAGCCGGCCGAGCCACGCACGTTGGGCGCGATGACGGCCGCGCCCAGCTCGGTCAACCAGTACTGGAACGTCGAAGAGAAGTAGGGCCGGTACTGGGCTTCCGGGCCGCCGTGAATGGAAATGATGACCGGGTGCGGGCCCTCGCCGGCCGGCTTATAGACAAAGGCGGGAATGGCTTGGCCGCCTTCGCTCTCGTAGCGGATGAGTTCGGGTTCGGCAAAGCGGCTGGTGTCCAGGCCGCCAACCTCAGCTTGGGTCCAGCGCGTCAAGTCGCCATTGCCCAGATCCAACGACCACACATCGGTGGGGCTGGTGGCGGAGTTGAACGAGAAGCCAAGCGTTTCGCCACCCGGGCTGTACTCCAGTCCAAAGGCGATGCCGGGTGGCAGCTCAGGGCCGGAAACGTAGCGCAGAGGGCTGAACTCAACGGTTGTGATCGTGCCCAAGCCGTCCTCGTTGACGACAAAGGCGGCCGACGCGCCGTCTGGCGCGAGGGCGAACTCCTCCACGTCCCAGGCAATGAAGTCAGTCAGGCTTTCCATGGCGTTGGTCGCCGGATCAAGGATCACCAGATTGCCGAACTCGCTGTCTTGGTCGGTGACGGTCAGGATGCGTCCGTCGGGCAGGAACTCCGCCCCGCCATAGGCCACGTCCGCATCGGGATTGATCTCGGTGAGAACCCCGCTGGCAACGTCGAGGGTGAACAGTCGGCTCTTGGTGATTGAGACATATTGCTGAATGAGCAGCGTGGAATTGTCATCCGACCAGTCGGCGGCGAACAGCGCCCCATCATCGGTGTCATAGACCACCTGAAGCGAGGCGGGATCTGACGGATCAGCGGTCAGAATGTCCCAGCCTGGCTGCCCGGACGTGGCGCGATACCAGGCCACGCGCGTTCCGTCGTCCGTCCAGGTCATGCCGCCGTTGCGCGTGCCCGGCTCGGTGAAATTGGTCACGTCGCCGGTGGCCAAATCATAGACATAGCCCTGATAAAACTCGTCGCCGCCGGTGTCCTTGGCAAAGGCGAACACCGCCCCGTCCGGGCGTGCGGCGGCGCCGGACACAGGCTCGTCATAGAAGGTCAGCTGGCGACGCGCCCCGCCCGGCGCAGCCACGTGATGGATTTGGGAGACCTCGCCAAAGCGGGTGGAAATCAGCGCCCCGCCGTCGGCCGTCCAGCCCTGAAAGCTGTGACCGCGCACGTTCTGATAGCGCACCAGGCGTTCGCGGACCTCGGCGGGAATGTCGGGCACGCCCTCGATGACCAGATTGCCGCGTTCGATGCGCTCCACGCTCGCGCGGGCCGACGCTGCTTCTGGCGCACTCGTCTCTGGAGCGGGCGCCGCTTGGGCCTGCGCTCCGGCTTCCGCGCCGGCTTCCGCGCTCGGGGCTGAACAGGCGGCAAACGCGGCGGCGGCGGCCAAGACGCTGGCGAAAGAGGTTGAACGCGAGGCGGATCGAGCTGTCATGCGCGGAGGCTCCACTGTGGCTGTTTGGCGCACCTTAGAGACCAATGACGCGCTTGGCGATTGCTTGGGGTTCGGTTTTTCGCGCTCAGCGCCGCCCGAACAGGCGCTCGATGTCAACGCGCTTCAGTTCCACATAGGTGGGACGGCCATGGTTGCACTGACCGGAATGAGGCGTGGCCTCCATTTCGCGCAAAAGGGCGTTCATCTCTTCGACCGTCAGCCGGCGCCCGGCGCGCACTGATCCGTGGCAGGCCATGGTTCCGCACACCTCTTCAAGCCGCTCTTTGAGGCTGAGCGCCTCATCATACTCGGCCAGCTCATCAGCGAGGTCGCGCACCAGCCCGTCAATGTCGATGGCGCCAAGAAGCGCTGGAGTTTCCCGCACGGCCACGGCGCCAACGCCAAACGCCTCCAGCACCAGCCCCAGATCGGCCAAGTCTTCGGCGCGGCTGGCCAATCGGTCGGCTCCCGCCTCGCCCACGTCGACAATATGCGGGCTGAGCAAGGCCTGACGGGCGACGCCCGTCTGGGCCAGTGCGCGCTTCATACGCTCATAGACGAGGCGCTCATGCGCGGCGTGCTGATCGACGATGACCATGCCGTCGCGAGTCTGGGCGATGACGTAGGTCTCATGCAGCTGGGCGCGCGCCGCACCGAGCGGTCGATCCAAAAGGGCTTGCGGCGCCGGCCCGGTCGCGGCCTCTTCGGTGCGCACCGACGGCTCAGCCAGACCGGGCATGAGGCCCGTCACCG
Organism: uncultured Caulobacterales bacterium; assembly: GCA_964351895.1. Lineage (GTDB taxonomy): Bacteria > Pseudomonadota > Alphaproteobacteria > Caulobacterales > Maricaulaceae > CAYGQB01. The sequence continues at coordinate 8,840 of CAYGQB010000071.1, read as the reverse complement.
CCTCCCCAAGCCCGGCCCCAAGCCCAACGCCAGGCGCGGACGTCCAGTCTGGGCTCAATTCTGCGACACCGGCGTAGACAGACCCGCCGCCAAACGGCGCACTGTTTGGACGCGGGCGATAGTCGCCCTGATAGGCGCCCTGAAACGTACCGGGATAGGTACTGGGCCGGGCCGCGCCGAGCGCTGCGCCGGCGACAGTGGTGGAGGCGCGGTGCCCCGCGGCCGCAAGACTGTGGCGCAAGCCGCCCACGATCAGGCCGCGCACCAGGGCGGGTTCACGAAACCGCACCTCGGTCTTGGCCGGGTGCACGTTCACGTCCAGATCAGTTGTTGGAAGATCGAGATAGAGCGCTGCGACCGGGTGCCGATCACGGGCCAGGAAGTCCTGGTAGGCGCCGCGGATGGCTCCCACCAGGAGCTTGTCGCGCACCGGGCGATTGTTGACGAACAGATACTGGTGCGTGGCCGCGCCGCGATTGTACGTCGGCACGCCGGCATAGCCGGTGAGGCGCACGCCCTCACGCTCGTGGTCGATCAACAAGGCGTTGTCGGCAAACTCAGCGCCCAGAACCGCGTCCAGCCGGGCCAGACGAGCTGCGTCCAGAGCGGCCGCGTCTGACACGTCGCCGTCGGCTGCGATCTGAGAGGCGGGCGCGGCGACGGTGAAGCGCTTGCGCCCGTCAACCTGAACGTGAAACCCGACATCGGGCCGCGCCATGGCCAGGCGCTTGACCGCGTCCATGATCGCCATGGTTTCGGCGCGCTCAGATTTCATGAACTTCAGCCGCGCCGGCGTGGCGAAAAACAAGTCGCGCACCGTGACCCGCGCCCCGCTCTCGGCAAAGCCGGCGGCGGGACGGATCGCGCCCTTCTCGCCGCCTTCTACGCTGACGCTATAGGCGTCTTGCGCGCCGCGCGCCTGGGCGGCGACCTCCAGGCGGGCGACCGAGCCGATTGACGGCAAGGCCTCGCCGCGAAAGCCCATGCTTGAGATGTGCAGAAGGTCCCAGGTCCCATCGGCCTGCGGGGCGAGCTTGGACGTGGCGTGTCGTTCAACGGCCAGATCAAGCTCTTGCGGGCTCATCCCGGCGCCGTCGTCGGCGACCTGGATCAGCGTCAGTCCGCCGCCTTCAATGGTGATGCGCACCGTGCGCGCGCCCGCGTCGAGCGCGTTCTCCACCAGCTCTTTTACGGCGGCGGCCGGTCGCTCAATCACCTCGCCAGCGGCGATGCGATTGACGGTTTCAGGTGGAAGAGCGCGAATCGTCATGCGGTCAACGCTGGGCGGCCCCGGCAAGCCGGTCAAGGGCGCGGGCGTCTGCCCACCGCCCCGACAAGGTAACAGCCTGACAGCCTGAGAGACCGTGATCCCTCAGAGCGCGACCCGTAGACGCCGCGAACCTTAAAGACCGGGAAGCTTCACGCCGCCGTCGCGCTTGATCACCACGTCCTGACCGCCGGTTGCGTCGTCGATCAAAGCCTCACGGCGCAGGCGCTCTTCTTCTGAGACCGCATCGACCGGATTTGCTTCGTCGGCCACGTCGCCGTTGTTCCAGAACAGGACCCGATTGGCAAAGCCGGTGGACTTGCGCACCGTGCCGGATGCTTCCACGTCGACCAGGGTGCGAATGCCAGGTTCGGCCTGAGCGGCGCCCGCCTTGGCGACCAGAAGCTGCTCGGCGTTTGACGCCTGGGCCCCGTCGACCCCGCCCAGGAGGGCGCCGCGGGCGGCGTCTGAGGGCGCAAACTCTTGCGGGCGCGGCTCGCCGGGCTTGGGCGGGCGCAGATTGTATTCGGGCGGAATGGCGAGCGGGGCCTTGGTCACCACGCGGAACTCGTCCGGGGCGACTTTCTCAGCGCCAACAGCGCGGCGCACGCTCGTGCAGCCGCTCGCCGTCACGGCGCAAACCGCCAGCGCGGCGCCAAGCGTGACGAATGAGCGAAACTTAGACGCGGCCATGCCGATCTCCTTTGACGGTGTCAGGGCTGTTCTAGCCAAGGTTGGCCATGCGCGCCAAGGCCTCATGCTCACATGTGCGGCAGATGAGGCTCACTTGGCGGCCAAGTCCTCGTCCTTGGTGGTCAAGACGTCGAGGAACAAGAGCGCCACCCCGACCGAGATGGCCGCGTCGGCGACGTTGAAAACCCAAGGGAAATAGAGGGCTGAGAAGTCGAAGAAGTCGACCACGGCGCCAAACCGCACCCGATCGATCAGGTTTCCGATCGCCCCGCCCAGCACCAGCCCAAGCGCCACCGCCGTCAACCAGCGCGCCGAGCGGGCGAGCCACACGGCCAGGCCGCAGGCAATGATCCCGGCAAACGCCACCAGGAACCAGCGCCCAAACGCGCTGTCGGCGCGAAACAGGCCAAACGACACGCCATAGTTCCACACCATCGTCAGATCGAAGATGGCGGAGACGTCAATGTGGCGGCGCTCAGGCAGGCGCACGACCGTCAAGATCCAGTGCTTGGTCGCCTGATCAACACCAATGACCGTGAGCGCCAAGACAAATCCGACAAGCGCCCGCACGCCGCCAGAGAACGCGCCGTCCAGCAGGCCGGCTGGGCGCGCCGCGCCTGGCTTCCTCTGCGCAGAGGGCGGGTGCGTTGGAAGGTCACTCGGCATGCGGCGGCGGGCTCGTGTCGGCGGGGTCAAGGTGCGGGGCGACATGGGCGTCCCACCAGCGCACGGCGTCCGCATCGCGCGGCGTGAGGTTGGGCGCGTCCGGCATGGCGCTGGCCGGGTCGAACATGCGCCGCGAACGCGCACAGCGGCGGCCTTCCGCGCGTGTGACCACAACAGCGATGTCATCGACCGGCGCGTCGTCTCCTTCGCCGGCCCGCTCTCCCTGGTCCAGGCGGAAGGCGTCGCGCGGCGCAGGGTCAGCCGACAGGCTGGCAAAGCTGGTGATGGCGATGTCGGCCAGGTAGACGTCGACCGCATCGCCAGCCGCGGCGGCCTCAACGGCAAAGGCGTCGCGGGCCGCGGCGTCGGCCACAAAGACCGCCACCCGGGCGTCGAGCGAAGAGCCGATGCGCTTGTCGCGTCGGGCCACCTCCAGCGCGCCATTGATGACGCGGCGCACCCGCCGGATGGCGTCAAAGCGCGCAGCGCGCGCCGCGTCGGCCCACGCAGCCGGCGTCTCAGGCATGACCCGAAGATGCACCGATCCGTCCTCGTCCCCCGTGCGCGTTAGCCACGCTTCCTCGGCCGTGAAGACCAAGATCGGCGCAAGCCACGCGGTTAGCCGATCAAACGCCGCGTCCATGACGGTGCGGCACGCGCGTCGCCGCACGCTGTCTGGCCGATCACAGTAAAGCACGTCCTTGCGGACATCGAAATAAAAGGCTGACAAGTCGTTGGTGCAGAACGAGAAAATAGCGGCAAACGCGCGCTTGAAATCGTGCGTGGCATAGGCCCGGCGCACCACCGCATCCAGCTCCGTCATGCGGTGCAAGACCCAGCGCTCCAGCCCCGGCGCATCGGCCAGGTCGATGCGCTCGTCCGCGTCAAACCCCTCCAGGGCCCCCAAGAGATAGCGCAGCGTGTTGCGCAGCTTACGATAGGCGTCGACGTTGGCTTGCAGGATCGAGGGGCCCAGCCGCAGGTCTTGGGTATAGTCAGACGTCGCCACCCATAGGCGCAGGATTTCCGCCCCATACTGGCGCTCAACGTCGGCTGGCTCGATGGTGTTACCCAGCGACTTGGACTGCTTGCGGCCCTCTTCATCCAGGAGGAACCCGTGCGTGAGCACGCCGCGATAGGGGGCAACGCCGCGCGTGCCGCAACTTTCCAGAAGCGAGGACTGGAACCAGCCGCGATGCTGATCTGAGCCTTCCAGATAGAGATCAGCCGGCCATGGCAGCTGCGCGCGCGCTTCCAGCGTGAAGGCGTGTGTGCAGCCAGAGTCAAACCAGACGTCGAGGATGTCTTCGACCTTCTCCCAGGCGTCGAGGTCGTCCACGAGCCCGTCTAGGAACACCGAAGCCGGCGTGTCGAACCAGGCGTCAGCGCCGCGGGCGACGAGCGCCTCCAAGATACGCCCGCGCAGGGCGTCATTGTGGGCAAAGCCCGGCCCCGGCGCGATGGCGCCGTCGCGCCGCGCAAAAATGGTCAGCGGCACGCCCCAGGCGCGCTGGCGCGAGACCAGCCAGTCGGGCCGGTCCTGGACCATGCTGGTGATGCGATTGCGGGCGTTGGCCGGCGTAAAGGTAACCCCCTCCAGGGCCTTGAGCGCCTTGGCGCGCAAGCTGGTGGGATCGCTCGCCTCGCCCATGCGGATGAACCACTGGGGCGTGTTGCGATAGATCACCGGCGCCTTGGAGCGCCAAGAATGGGGATAGGAGTGCAGCAAGCGCCCCCGCGCCAACAGCTTGGCGCTCTCCATCAGCTTGGCGATGACGGCCCGATTGGCGCCGCCCTCTTGACCCGCCTTCTTGCCTTCCGTGCGCAGCACCTGCTCGCCGGCAAACAGGGCGACGTCGTCATAGTAGGCGCCGCGCCCGTCGACCATGTCGGGGATGTCAGCCTGGCTGAGGCCGTGCGCCAACCAGACCTCGAAGTCTTCCTGACCATGGCTTGGGGCGGTATGGACAAAGCCGGTGCCGGTGTCGTCGGTCACATGGTCGCCCGCGAGCAGCGGCACGGCGAAATCATAGTAGCCGTCCGCCCCGTGCGCCCCGTTTAAGGGATGATCACAGACCCACCCCGCTGGATCAGCGTCCGCGACCCGGTCAGCGGCGGCGATCTTGGCCATGCGGCGCACCTCTGGCCACAGGGCGTCCGCCACGATCAGCGTTTCACCGACCTTGGCCCAGGGGTCGCGTTCTTCGCCGGTCTTGGGGTCAACGACGCGTTCAACGCTCGTCACCTTGTAAGCCCCGTAGGCGATCTGCGCGCTGTACGCGATGGCGCGGTTGCCGGGGATGGTCCAAGGCGTGGTGGTGTAGATGACAACGCTGGCCTCACGGCCGCGCACCGGAAACTTCACCCAGATGGTGCTGGACTGATGGTCGGCGTAATCGACCTCAGCCTCGGCCAGGGCGGTTTGCTCGACCGGGCTCCACATCACCGGCTTGGAGCCGCGAAAGAGCTGGCCGCTTTCGGCGAACTTCAAAAATTCGGCAACGATGGCCGCTTCCGCCTCAAACGCCATGGTGGTGTAGGGATTGTCCCAGTCGCCAAAGATGCCCAGGCGCTTGAATTCCTCGCGCTGGACCACGATCCAGTCGGCCGCGTAGTCGCGGCAGCGCTGACGGAACTCGGCCACCGGAACGTCGTCCTTGGCCCGCCCCTTCTTGCGAAACTCTTCCTCCACCTTCCATTCGATCGGCAGGCCGTGACAGTCCCAGCCGGGCACGTAGGGGCTGTCGAAACCCAAGAGCTGGTGGGCGCGCACCACAAAGTCTTTCAGGAGCTTGTTCAGCGCATGGCCGAGATGGATATGGCCGTTGGCGTAGGGCGGGCCGTCGTGCAGCACATAGGTTGGCCGCCCGGCGCTTTCTCGGCGCAGGCGCTCATAAACGCCAATGTCCGCCCAGCGCTTGAGATGCTCAGGCTCTTTCTTGGGCAAGCCGGCGCGCATGGGAAAGTCTGTGCGCGGCAGGAACACGGTTTGGGAATAGTCGCGTTCGCCAGGCGCGCCGCCAGGGTTGGCGGAGTTGGCGGGCGCAGCCGCATTGGCGGGTGTGTCGGTCATGAGAGGGTGTCCGGTCTGGGTTCAAGGAAGTCGCGCGAAAGTCACAGGCGTCCCGACGCCGCAGACCGGTGGGTCAGCGGGCCGGGCGGCGAATTCGCGCCGCGCGCTGGCGCGCGTCAAAGAAAGGCGTTCCTTGCATGATAGGCCCTTGCATGATGGCCGTGTCCTAGCCGATCACGCGCCGCCTGTCATCCAGGGCCGCACGCGCCGGGCCCGTGGGCGTCTCACTCGCGCCTCCGCCGCACTAGTCAGCCTGCGCCAAGGCCGCGCGCGCGGATGCGGCGTCGCGGGCGATTTGGTCCTTGAGGGCGTCGAGGCCGGAGAACTTTTGTTCTGGCCGCACAAAGGCGCGCGGGGCGACGTCCACGTGCAGGCCGTAAATGTCGGCGTCAAAATCAAACAGGTGCGCTTCCAGGCGCACATCTTCACCGTCAAAGGTGGGGCGCGACCCGATATTGGCGACGCCGCCATAGACCTCTCCTCGCCCGTCGATGCGCGCCTGGATGGCGTAAACGCCGAGCCGGGGGCGCACCAGCGCGCCGAGGGGCACGTTGGCGGTGGGAAAGCCGATGGTGCGGCCGCGCTGATCGCCGCGTTCGACCACGCCGTCGATGGACCAGGGCCGGGTCAGCATGCGTTCCGCGCTTGCCGTGTCGCCCGCGCGCAGGGCCTCGCGAATAGCCGAGGACGAGCACTTGTTGGCGCCGTCGTTGACCGGCTCAACCACCGAAACGCCAAAACCGTGGAGCGCCCCCAGGCGCTTGAGCGCATCCGCGTCGCCCACCCGGTCGCGGCCAAAGCGATAGTCAAAGCCGATGGTGACATGGGCCGCGCCAAGCCCCTCAGCCAACACCTCGCGGGCGAAGGCGTCCGCGTCCATCAAGCTGAGATCACGGTCGAACGCCAGTTCATAGAGCTCCGCCACGCCCAGACCGGCCAAGATCTCGGCGCGCTTGGCGTCGCTGGTGAGGCGAAACGGCTCAGCGTTGGGTTGGAAAAAGCGACGCGGATGCGGAGAAAAGACGATCACGCCCAGCCGGGCGCCCGAAGGCCCGCCCTTGGCGTGTTCGCCGGCCAGGCGCGCAGCCTCCAGCACCGCCTGATGGCCCAGGTGCACCCCGTCAAAGTTGCCCAAGGCGACGCTGGCCCCACGGGCAGAAGCGTCCAGCTCCCGCCACGCCGTTCGTCGTTGCATGTGTTGCCCGCCGATTGTGTCGCCTCAGCCTCGTGTGAGCGCCTCAGACGGACGCCCCAAACACGCGGCTCAAGACCGAAGCCAACAGCCCGCCCGCGCTTTACCGTTTTTTATGCCTGACGCGCATACGGTCTTGGCGGAGATACACGCCGGCCCTCGGCCCGCGCAAGACTATGAAGAAAAGGGTGATGAAATGGCGGTCGACATGGCGATGCCGATTCTTGTGGTTGATGACTACAAGACGATGATCCGGATCATCCGGAACCTCCTCAAGCAGCTGGGCTTTGACAATGTCGTCGAGGCCTCGGACGGCAAGGAGGCCCTGACCAAGATGCAGGCCCAGCCCTTTGGCTTGGTGATCTCTGATTGGAACATGGAGCCGATGACGGGCTACGAGTTGTTGCGCGAAGTGCGCGCCGACGCGAGCTTGCAAAAGACGCCCTTCATCATGATCACGGCTGAATCCAAGACCGAGAACGTGATCGCGGCCAAGAAGGCGGGCGTGAACAACTACATCGTCAAGCCGTTCAACGCGGCCACGTTGAAGGCGAAAATCTCGTCCGTCATCGGCGACTTCTAATCCTCCAAGTCACACCAATGGGAGGTTGTCATGGCCGCCGCCGAAGTCGCTGAACGCATCCGCACCGCCCTTGCCGACATCAAGAAGGCCGATCTTGACGATCCGCGCCTGGTTGAGGTCCTGCATCTGGCCGAGCAGCTCGTCGACACGATGAAGATGTTCTTCTCGTCCATGGACACCAGCGTCTATGGCGAGTTCCGCTACATCGCCGAATACATCGCGCGCACCCGCTCCGAGATCGCCGAACTGCGCCCCAATGACATTCGTGAACAGCGTCTGCCAACCGCCGGCGTCGAGCTGGACGCGGTGGTCAAGGACACCGAGCGCGCCACCGAGGCGCTAATGGTCGAGGCGGAGACCCTTCTGGACGCCCAGCCTGACGACCTTGACGCCTACAAGATGCAAGTCGACGCGGCCATGATGCGCATGATCGAAGCGTGTTCGTTCCAGGACATTACCGGTCAGCGGGTCAAGAAGGTGGTCGCCACCTTGGCCCACATCGAAGAGCGCATCGCCCGCTTTGCCGCCGTAATGGGCGTCGACGACGCAGAGTCTGGCGAAACAGAGAAAGACCGCTGGGCCCGCGAGAACTTGCTCAACGGGCCTCAAGTCGATGGGCCGCAAGTTGGCCAAGACGCCATTGACGCCTTGTTCGACGCGCCCGCCGAGGCGCTCGACCAGAATGACATCGATTCCCTCTTCGACTAGGCGCTCCCGATAGGCGCCCCCCGAGCGGTGGCGGTGGGCCGTCCGGACCAATCTGTGCGGCCAAACGTCAGCGTTTAGGGGCTTTTAACGCCCCGAGGCGCACAAGAGTGCGCACTGTCTGTGATGAGCCGCCCAAGCGCCTGGCGCGCGGGCATTCTTAAGGTCTGGCCATGTTGTTCTTTGATCGCCTTCCCATTGCCCAAAAACTCTTGCTGCTGATTGTTGGCTCAACCAGCCTTCTCGCCGTATCGCTCGGCGCGAAGACCTATCTGACGTCGGCCAAGCAGGCCAATGACGCGGTTCAAAGCAAGCTGGTGGCGCTTGCCGAATCCCGGCGCGACGCGATGGCCGAGTATCTCGGCTCGATTGAGCAAGACCTTCTGACCCTGGCGACCAATCCCTACGCCGCCGAGGCCTTGAGCGCCTTCACCACCGGCTGGGACGCCCTGGGATCGGGTCAGTCAGAGACGCTCCAGCGCCTCTACATTACGGACAATCCCAATCCCACCGGAGAAAAAGACGCGCTGATGACGGCGCGTGACGGATCCGCCTACAGCCGCGCCCACGCCGCCTATCATCCCTGGTTCCGCCAGTTCCTGCAGGCGCGCGGCTACTATGATTTTTTTTTTTTTGATAGTGAGTCCAACGTGTTCTACAC
>CAYGQB010000070.1:3349-13193 GCA_964351895.1 uncultured Caulobacterales bacterium | reverse complement strand
TCGTCTATGGCCCGCTGGCGAACGGGGCGACCACGCTGATGTTTGAAGGCGTGCCCAACTATCCTGACGAATCGCGGTTCTGGAACGTCGTCGACAAGCATCAGGTGACGATCTTTTACACGGCGCCGACCGCCATTCGCGCCCTGATGGCCAAGGGCGAGGAGCCGGTCAAAAAGACCTCGCGCGCCAGCCTGCGGATCCTGGGGTCGGTCGGCGAGCCGATCAATCCAGAGGCCTGGACCTGGTACCATAATGTGGTCGGCGAGGGCCGCTGCCCGATCGTTGACACCTGGTGGCAGACCGAAACCGGCGGCGCTCTGATTACGCCACTGCCTGGCGCCACGCCGCTCAAGCCGGGGTCCGCGACGCGTCCGTTCTTTGGCGTCGAGCCGGCCCTGGTGGACGCAGAAGGCAACATCTTGGAGGGCGCAACGGAGGGCAATCTGGTGTTGCTGGACTCCTGGCCGGGCCAGATGCGCACCGTCTACGGCGACCATGAACGCTTTGTGCAGACCTATTTCACCACCTATCCGGGCCGCTACTTTACCGGCGACGGCTGCCGGCGGGACGAGGACGGCTACTACTGGATCACAGGCCGGGTCGACGACGTGATCAACGTCTCCGGTCACCGCATGGGCACGGCGGAGATCGAGAGCGCTCTGGTGGCCCACCCGAAGGTCTCCGAAGCCGCCGTGGTTGGCTTTCCGCACGATGTGAAGGGCCAGGGCATCTACGCCTATGTCTCGTTAATGGCCGGAGAAACCGAATCGGAAGAGCTGCGCAAGGAGCTGGTGAAGTGGGTGCGCCAAGAGATCGGCCCGATTGCCTCGCCTGACCTGATCCAGTGGGCGCCCGGCCTGCCCAAGACCCGTTCGGGCAAGATCATGCGGCGCATTCTGCGCAAGATCGCCGAGAACAGCTTTGACAATCTGGGCGACACCTCAACTCTCGCCGACCCCAGCGTTGTCGATGATCTGATTGCGCACCGCGCCAACCAGTAATCGGACGGGCGCCTGCACGTCGGGCGCGAGCACTGACCTTGCGTTGTGGGGAAACCCGCAACGCGAGGCCTTTCCTCCTATACGCCGAGTCACGCTAGAGCCTGGGCCAAGGTGCATCGGGCGGGAGCGTTGGCATGATCGAAGGCGCAGTGGAGTTCTGGAACGCCGTCGCGCGCGTCTGGACCATGACGATCTTCGGCGCACGGGTAGACGCCATCTTGTCGTCGATGGCGATCTTGGCTCTGGCGTTCATGCTGCGCGGCCTCATCGCGACGGTCCTCATCAGCGCCGCCAAGTCGATGGCCGGGCGCTCCAAGACCTTGTTCGACGACAAGCTGGTGAACACCCTGCGCGGGCCAGCGAAAATGGCGCCGCTCTTGTTGGCCGGCTACATCGTCGTCGCCATTCTTGGTCTGACCGACGGGGCGCGCGACTTGGCGGGCAAGGTGCTCGATTCGGGCGTCGCCTTGACCATATTCTTTGCTCTGCGCGCCACCGTTGATCCGCTCACCCACCTGGTCGACAACCGCAGCCATGTGCGCCACGCCATTGTGGACTGGGCCCGCAAGTTCCTGCGCATCGCGTTCGTGGTGGTGGGCTTTGCCGCCGTTTTAGAGATCTGGGGCGTGCCGGTTGGGCCGCTTTTGACCGGCATGGGCATATTCGGGGTCGCGGTGGCGCTTGGGGCGCAGGACCTGTTTAAAAACCTCATCGCCGGCGTCGCCATCCTGGTCGAGCAGCGCTTTTCAGACGGCGATTGGATCATGGTTGACGGCGTGGTCGAGGGTACGGTGGAGAATATCGGCTTTCGCTCCACCCGGGTGCGCCGCTTTGACAAGGGGCCGGTGTTCGTACCCAACACGCTGTTGTCGGACAATGCAGTCGTCAACTTCTCGCGCATGACCCATCGGCGGATCTACTGGAAGCTCGCCCTGGACTATCGCTCCACCGTGCCCCAGCTCCAGTTCCTGTGCGACGAGATTCTCAAGTACGTCTCGGAAAACGCCGACTTCGCGCAGCCGCCGGAAGTCTCCACGTTCTGCTACGTCGACAGCTTCAACGACAGCTCCATCGACGTGATGCTCTATTGCTTTACGCGCACAACCAACTGGGGCGAATGGCTGGGCATCAAGGAAGAACTGGCCCACCGCATCAAAACCATTGTCGAAGAGGCCGGCACTGAGTTCGCGTTCCCGACCCAGACCGAATACTTCATCGACGCCGCCAACACGACCTGGAACGAGCCAGAGCACGTGGCCGCTCATCGCTCCTCAACTCGCCTGGGCCGCTTCGAGCCGGTGTGACAGACCGAGCCGAACATCAGCGTCGCACGTCAGCCCACTCGGGGTGCTTGTCGAACTGGGCGTTGGCGAAGGGGCATAAGGGGGCGATCTTGAAGCCCTCCGCGCGCGCATCCGCCACCGCCTGCCTGACCAGCGCCACGCCAACACTGCGCCCGCGCAGGGCGTCCGGCACTTCGGTGTGATCGACGATGATCAGAGCCGCGCTGACCCGTGAATAGGTCATCTCCGCGACATGGCCATCGACCACGGCGCGCCAGGCCCCCTTGGTCTCCTCGTCTTGCCGTGTCACTTCGATGTTGTCAGCCATGTCCGTTCCCTTCAGCAGGTGCGGCCACACGGCCGCGTGCGCGACGCTTGAAACGGACTTCATCGCAGTGCACAATGCAAGAGTGTTGCGTCAGCTTGCCCGTTTGAGGCGAATTGGCGCACACGCCATGCTTGAAGCCCCGACGCAACAAGCAATATCTGCCCAAAACCACTGGGACCGCTGCTCGACGAAAAACCGCCGTGACCGAACGCCTGCTCAAATTCACCGTCATTGATCCATCCCCGCCCAAGAAGCGCGGGGCCAAGGCGCGCGTGCGCGATTTTGACGAGATCCACAAGCCGTTCCCGTCCGCCAAGGCGGTCGAGCAAGCCTCGCGCTGTTCTCAGTGCGGCGTGCCGTTCTGTCAGCATGGCTGTCCGCTGCACAATAACATTCCCGACTGGCTGATGCTGGCCGCCGAAGGGCGCACGCGCGAGGCCTATGAGGCGTCGGCCGCCACCAATCCGATGCCCGAAGTGTGCGGTCGGATCTGCCCGCAGGACCGCTTGTGCGAGGGCGTGTGCGTGATCGAACAATCCGAGCACGGCGCGGTGACCATTGGCGCGGTGGAAAAGCACCTCACTGACACGGCCTGGACCGAAGGCTGGGTGGCGCCGGTTCCGGTCGGCCCCGACAGCGGGTTTTCCGTCGCGATCGTTGGTGCCGGCCCGGCCGGCCTGGCGGCGGCCGAACGCCTGCGCGAGCTGGGCCATGGCGTGACGGTCTATGACCGCCATGACCGTGTCGGCGGTCTCCTCATCTATGGGATCCCTCACTTTAAGCTCGATAAGGGCGTGATTGGCCGGCGTGAACAGCGCCTGCGCGATGCGGGGGTGGTCTTTCGCCTCAACGTCGACGTGGGCGGCGCGCACAGCTTTGACGACGTGCGCCGGGCGCATGATGCAGTGATCATCGCAACCGGCGTTTACAAGGCGCGCGAGCTGGCGGCGCCAGGCGCAGGAACTCAGGGCGTTGTGCCGGCCATGGACTTTCTCACCCGCTCCAACCGCACCGCCCTCGGCGACGGGCCGGGGCCCAACGATGCGGCCCTGTCAGCCAAGGGCAAGACGGTGATCGTGATTGGCGGCGGCGATACGGCGATGGATTGCGTGCGCACCGCCGTGCGCCAAGGGGCGGCTTCGGTGACCTGCCTCTATCGCCGCGACCGAGCCAACATGCCCGGCTCTGCGCGTGAGGTGACCTCAGCCGAAGAAGAGGGCGTCCATTTTGAATGGCTGGCGCAGCCCAAGGCCCTTCTGGGCGACGCTGAGCGCGTCACCGGGGTGAAGGCCGCGCGCATGCGCCTCGGGCCGCCAGACGCCAGCGGGCGCCAGGCGCCTGAAGAGACGCCAGGCGCCGTGCAGGACTTGCCGGCCGACATGGTCGTCATGGCGCTTGGCTTTGATCCGGAACCCTTGCCGGAGCTGTTCCAGACGCCCGATTTGGCCCTAACACGGCGCGGCACGCTGGCCGTCTCCCCGCCCGGCCACGCCCCCATGACCATCGGCGCCGGCTCGACCAATCAGCCCGGGGTGTTTGCCGCCGGAGACATCGTGCGCGGCGCGTCCCTGGTGGTGTGGGCGTTGAAAGACGGCCTGGACGTGGCGGAAGAAGCCCACGTGTGGCTGGCCGCAAAGGCCCGTCAGGACCAGATTGATGCAACCGCCGCCCTAAGCGCCGCCCAATAGGGTGCGCCGCCCCATGGGGAACGCCGGGCGCCAAAGACGGGCGCCGGCGCGCCCCCCTCGCTTGACCGCCACGCCGTTTCGGCTGGCCAGAAGGAACCCGCGACGATGGCCAATCGCTTCGCACTTGCCGCCGCCGGCCCCGCAGGCCGCGCCATCGCTCTGGAAGCGGCCCGCCGCGACGTCGCGCACGCGTGCGGCCTCTACGCGCCGGCCGATGAACACGACGCGTGCGGCGTCGGCCTGATTGCCACAACCGACAAGACCCCACGGCGCGACGTGGTCACCCTGGCCATCGACGCCTTGAAGGCGGTTTGGCATCGCGGCGCGGTGGACGCGGACGGAAAGTCGGGCGACGGGGCGGGCCTGCGCCTCGACATCCCAGACACCTTCTTTCGCGAGCAGGTGCGCCGCACCGGTCACGAGCCCGGCAAGGGGCCGATCGGGGTCGGCATGGCCTTTTTGCCCCGCATCGACTTCGCCGCCCAAGAGACCGCGCGGGCGATTTTGGAATCAGAGATTCTGCGCGCCGGTCTCTATCTCTACGGCTGGCGCCAGGTGCCGGTGAACCCGCAGGTCCTGGGCGCCAAGGCCGACGCCACCCGGCCCGAGATTGAACAGGTTCTGTTTGGCGACCCCAAAGGCCGCGAACCCAAAGCGCTGGAGAAGATGCTCTACCTGGTGCGTCGCCGCATCGAAAAACGGGCCCAGGACGCCGGGGTTCCGGCCTTCTACATGTCGTCGTTCTCCACCCAGACCCTGGTCTACAAGGGCATGTTCCTGGCCGAGGAAATCGACGCCTTCTATCCCGACCTAACCGACGACGCGTTCATTTCTCGGTCGGCGATATTTCACCAGCGCTATTCCACCAACACCTTCCCTGAATGGCGCCTGGCCCAGCCCTTCCGCCTGCTCGCCCACAATGGTGAAATCAACACGCTGAAGGGCAACGTGAACTGGATGACCAGTCACGAGATCGGCTTGGGCCAAGACCTGTTTGGCGCCCAAGGCGACGACGTGCGCCCGATTATCGCCCGCGGCGCCTCAGACTCCATGGCCCTCGATCAGGCCTGCGAGGCCCTTTCGCACACCGGCCGTTCAGCCCCGCTGGTCAAGTCGCTCGTCACGCCCGAAGCCTGGTCTAAGCGCGAAGGCGCCATGCCGGAAAGTCGGCGCGCGCTCTACGCCTACGCCAACGCCATGATCGAGCCGTGGGACGGCCCGGCGGCCTTGGCCATCTGCGACGGCGACTGGGCCGTTGCGGGCCTGGACCGCAGCGGCCTGCGCCCTCTGCGCTGGGCGACCACGACAGACAATCTTCTGGTGGTGGGATCAGAAACCGGCATGTTCGGGCTTTCGCCGGATCGCATTCGACGCCGCGGCGCCATTTCGCCCGGCGGCATGATCGGCGTGCACCTCAGCACTGGTCGTCTGTACACCGATGAAGAGCTGATGGACAGCGTCGCCGAAGCTGCGCCGTACGAAGACTGGATTGCGCGCGTGGAGGACGTCGAGCCGCGGGTGGGTCGGGGGCCAGAACCAGCGCTCTATGATTCTGAGGAACGCGTGCGCCGACAGCGCGCGGCGGGCGTCACGCGAGAGGACCTTGAGATGGTCCTCAAGCCGATGATCGACGACGCCAAGGAAGCCATTGGCTCGATGGGCGACGATGCGCCCCTCGCCGTTCTGTCGCGGCGCTATCGCCCGCTCAGTCATTTCTTCCGTCAGAACTTTAGCCAAGTCACCAATCCGCCCATCGACCCCTTGCGCGAGGGCCGGGTGATGAGCCTGCGCACCCGATTCCGCAACCTGGGCGCGATGCGCGCCGGCGACGGGCCCTTGCCGCACATCTTCACGCTCGACAGTCCGATCCTGACCAATGGCATGGTCGACCGTCTGCATGAGGTGTTTCTTGAAGGCGCGGTCGAGATCGACTGCACGTTCGAGCCCTCTGGCGACCACGCCCCGGGCGCGGCCCTGCGCGCCGCCCTCGACCGGGTGCAAAGCGACACCCTGTCAGCGGTCGAGAACGGCGCCACGCACATCATCTTGAGCGACGCGCGCCAAGGCCGGTCGCGCGCAGCCGCGCCCATGATTCTCGCCACCGCCGGCGCCCACCGCACCCTGTTGCGCGCCGGCATGCGGGCCAAGTGCGCCATTACTGTGCGCGCCGCGGAATGTCATGATCCGCACTATTGCGCCGTGCTCTTGGGCGTGGGCGCGACGTGCGTTAATCCGTATCTGGCGTTCGACGCCGTGGCCGACCGGGTTGCCCGCGGGCTGCACCCCGGCCTGACGCCGGAATCTGCGGCCGGAAACGTCAAGGCGGCGCTCGACGCCGGGCTTTTGAAGATCCTCTCCAAGATGGGGATCTCGGTGCTTTCTTCTTATCGCGGCGGCTGCAACTTTGAGACGCTGGGCCTATCGCGCGCCCTGTGTGCGGAGTATTTCCCCGGCGCGCCTAGCCGCGTCTCCGGCATTGGTCTGGCCGGGCTGGAGGCGACGGTGTGCGCGCTCCACGCCGAAGCCTGGTCAGGCGCCTCTAGCCTACCCGCCGGCGGCTTTTTCAAGCAGCGCACAAGCGGAGAGGCCCACGCCCTGGAAGCGGTCGTGGTTTCGTCACTACAAAAGGCCGTGCGCGAGAATGACGCGCGCGCGTTCAAGGACTATACGGCGGCGCTGCGCCAGCATCCGCCGATTCAGCTGCGCGACCTTCTTGAAGTGCGCCCGCTTGGCGCGGAGCTGACGCCGCACGAAGTGGAATCGGCCAACGTCATTCAAAAGCGCTTCATCACGCCGGGCATGTCGCTGGGCGCCTTGTCGCCTGAGGCGCACGGCGCGCTGAACATTGCGATGAATCGGCTGGGCGCGCGGTCGGTCTCTGGTGAAGGCGGTGAAGACCCGGCGCGCTACAAGCCTCTGCCCAACGGCGATGATCAGAACTCGGCGGTCAAGCAAATCGCCTCGGGCCGGTTTGGGGTGACGGCGGAGTATCTCAATCATTGCCGGGAAATCGAGATCAAGGTCGCCCAGGGCGCCAAGCCAGGTGAAGGCGGTCAGCTGCCCGGCTTCAAGGTCACCGATTTTATCGCTCGGATGCGCCACGCCACGCCCGGCGTGACGCTCATCTCGCCGCCGCCGCACCATGACATCTACTCCATCGAGGACCTGGCGCAGCTGATCTAGGATCTCAAGCAGATCAATCCAGACGCCAAGGTGACGGTGAAGCTGGTGTCTGCGGCCGGTGTTGGCACCATCGCGGCCGGCGTCGCCAAGGCCAAGGCCGACACCATCTTGATCGCCGGCCATGTTGGCGGAACCGGGGCCAGCCCGCTGACCTCTATCAAGTATGCGGGCGCGCCGTGGGAGCTGGGCCTGTCTGAAGCCCACCAAGTTCTTGTCCTGAACAATCTGCGCGATCAGGTTCGTCTGCGTACTGATGGTGGTCTGCGCAGCGGGCGCGACATTGTCATCGCCGCCATGTTGGGGGCGCAGGAGTTCGGCATCGGCACCATCTCTCTGGTGTCGGTGGGATGCCTGATGGTGCGACAGTGCCATTCCAACACCTGCCCCGTGGGCGTGTGCACGCAAGACCCCGAACTGCGCGCGCGGTTTAAGGGCCTGCCCGAGCACGTGATCCGTCTCATGACATTCCTGGCCAATGACGTGCGCGCGCACCTGGCGCAACTTGGGGCGCGCACATTAGACGACATCATCGGGCGCTCTGACCTTCTCGATCAGGTGTCGCGCGGCTCAGACCATCTCGACGATCTTGACCTCAATCCAGTTCTGGTGCGCCCCGACCCGCGCTGGCGCGCCAAGCCGGAGGGTCCCAGAACGCCGGTGCCCGACACGCTGGACGAGGACATCATCAACGACACGCCGCGGCTGTGGTCGGAAGGCGCACGCCGTGAAATCAGCTATCCGGTGCGCAATGTGCAGCGCGCCGTCGGGGCCCGCGTGTCGTCAAAGATCGTGCGCGAATTTGGTCCCGCCGCCCTCGCCGACGGGCATCTCACGGTGCGCCTGTCAGGCTCGGCCGGACAATCGCTGGGCGCGTTTGGCGCGCAAGGTCTGCGGCTGGAAGTGGCCGGCGACGCCAATGACTATGTTGGCAAGGGTCTTTCGGGCGCGATCATCGTTGTCGCGCCAGGGCCGGGCGTCGGCGACGCACACAGCCACGCCATCATTGGCAACACCTGTCTGTACGGAGCAACATCGGGAACGCTCTTTGCCGCCGGTCGCGCAGGCGAGCGCTTTGCGGTCCGAAACTCCGGCGCTCACGCTGTCGTCGAAGGCGTCTCGGCCAATGGCTGCGAATACATGACGGGCGGCGTGGTGGTGGTGCTGGGTCCTGTCGGCGAGAACTTCGCGGCCGGCATGACTGGAGGCGACGCCTTCGTCTATGACCCTGAGGCCAAGCTCGCCGCGGTCACCAATCGGGAGTCTGTCCTGTTGGGCCGGTTCCTGGACGCTGACGCCGAGGCGACCTGCCGCGCGCTTGTCGCTGATCACGTCAACGCAACAAAATCTGTGTTCGCGCAAAGCATCCTGGACAATTGGGACGTGGAACGCGGCCGCTTTGTCCATGTGCTTCCTAAAGAGATCGCCAGCCGCAACGGCGTGACGCTGGAAGAGGTGGCCTAAAGGTCGCGCGCTGGCCGCGCGCGCGCGGCGGCGTCAGCGCCGTAAAAGGGCGGCGACTTCGCGGGTTGCCGGCTGGCGCATTTGCACTGTTTTTGTAATGGCGCCAGCCAGGGCGCGGCGCTCTTCGCGCTGGCGCGCGCGATCATAGAGGGCGACGGCGAACGCCAGGGCGCGGCGCTGATCTTCCGTAGGCTGATGGCCCTGGCGATGCGTCACGTCGTCAACGTCCTTGTCCCACTTGTTTGGGGTGAAGGGATCGGTGACTTTGGGTTGCCAGTTGCCGACCTGATAGAGAAACCAGGCGGGCACGGACACATTCTTGATGCGCGCATCCGGGATCTGGTCCAGCCAGTACTGATGTTGCTGCCAGCGATCGGTGTTGGGGCTGTTCTTGGTCCTGATGCGCAGCCCAATCAGCCGCAGACGTCGCTGAACGGCGTTCCAATCGACGCCGT
Source organism: uncultured Caulobacterales bacterium (assembly GCA_964351895.1). Classification (GTDB taxonomy): domain Bacteria; phylum Pseudomonadota; class Alphaproteobacteria; order Caulobacterales; family Maricaulaceae; genus CAYGQB01. Next base: position 3,794 of record CAYGQB010000070.1, on the reverse strand, counting down.
CGTGGTCAGCGTGCATCCGCATGAAGCCGATGAGGTTTTGCATCGTCCCGCCGTCGACAACGAAGTCGACCAGCGCCAAAGGCCGGTCGGCTGCAGCGATGCGCGCGGGGTTCACGCCGACGGCCGTCAAGGTCTTGAACAAGCCGCGGCGCTGGGCCTGGGTAAACCCATCTAGGCCGTCCGGTCCCGCCCAACGCAATGAGAACGGGATCAGGGCGAGGCCGGGGGCGTCTTCGGCATGGGCGAACGCGCCGCTGAGATAGTCGTAGTAATTCTCCGGCGTGCGCCCGACGAAGGCGAGGTTCGCGCCGTTGGAAAGCGCGACCACGCGCGCCGCGCTGGCGCGCAGCACGTCCATGAACTCTGTCGTCGGCGGCGCGAATTGCTCAACACCGTCGATCAGGCCGCCCAGCTGTTCGCGCTTGTCGACGCTCCAGCGAAACGG
>CAYGQB010000070.1:0-3249 GCA_964351895.1 uncultured Caulobacterales bacterium | reverse complement strand
CCGGCCAAATCTGCCTGCAGGGCGGCGAGATTGACCTGGAAGGCGTGCGTCCAGGCCTCTAGGTCTGGGGCGGCCTGGCAGGCGGGCGCAAAGAGCGCGGCGCGCGAGGCGTTGATGAGAGCGCCCCCCGACACGCCATCGGCTCCGGGAGCCTGGCCGGCCAAGGCGTCCGCCGGTCCCGCCCCTTGCGCGCCATAGCCCGGCACCAGGAACGGCGCGCGCGCAAGGATGGCGCGCACCGCCCGCGCCTCTTGCGGCGCCGTGGCTCCAACCACCACGCCCAGCGACGACCAGCCGGACGCGCCAGCCAGCTGTTCTGCAATCGGGGCAAGAGCCTCGGCGACGCGCAGGTACATCGGCAGCGAACGCCCCGACGCATCGGCCAGAGTCTCCAGCCCCTGAAACGCGTTGGCGCCGGGATTGGACGTGCGCACCAGCACGAACACGCCCTTGCCCGCCTCCTGCGCCCGCTGCACCCATGGCTCCAGCGTGTCCAGGCCCATGTAGGGGTTCACGGTCACGGCGTCGGCATGCAGCCAGGCGTGCGGCCCCAAGTAGGCGTCCACATAGCCTTGTCCGGTGGCGCCAATGTCGCCGCGCTTGGCGTCCAGCACCACCAGGAGGCCCGCCTCGCGCGCGGCGTGCGTGATCTTGGCCAGCGCGGTCAGTCCGTCCGGGCCCCAGGCCTCAAACAGGGCGATCTGCGGCTTGATGGCTGCGACCCGTCCCGCCAAGGCGGCGACGCAGGCCAGGCCAAAAGCCGCCAGCGCATCCGGTCCGGGCGCGCCAAACAGGGGCGGGATGCGGTCCACATACGGATCCAGCCCCACGCACAAGGGACCGCATCGCCGCATCTCGGCGTTCAAGGCGTCGCCGAAATGTTCAAAAGAAGCTTGCCGTGTCATGGCGCACGCTCATGACCCGGCTTGCTCACCGACACAAGTCGTAGCGGCCAAGATCGAGGTGAAAGTGATCGGCGTGCTGGGTGTTGTACTCTGGCCCCAAAACGCCGCGAAACACCTTGCACGAGCGCGCATGCAGCGCATTGAGAAAGGCGGCGCGCTCATTGTCGGCGTCCCAGTGCTTGAGAACCGAGATCTCGCGCCCGTCGTCGAGGGTAAAGCCGATGATGTCGATGGCGTTGGCCGTGGCGTGTTCGCTCGGCTGGCCAGAGCGCCCGCCATACACGCGCCGACAGGCGTACGTGCCGACGTGCTGAACCAGGCGCACCTCAGCGTCCAGGTGCTCGCGCGCCAAGGGCTGGAGCACGTCGCGCTCCCACAGGTAGAGCGCTGCAGCCATGGGGCAGGTCACCCGCACCGGGCCTGAATAGGGCACATGCGACTTGTTGATCGCCACCGCATTGTCGAAGGCGCAGAACTCGCCCGTTTTGCGGTCTGCAATCGGCGCGTACTCGAGCGTTGAGCCGGCGAGAACGTCCTGGCAGGCGTCCGGCGCATTGGCCAGATCAATGATCTTGTACTTAGAATAAAGGCCCAGCGGCTCATCAAGGCGCAGATTGACGAAGGGATTGTCCCCCTCGGGCACGCCGCGCCACCAGCCAACCAGAAACACGCCGGCCGCGATCAGCGCCAACGCCCCCGCAACGCCGCGTGCGACGCGTAGCCACTTGGGTAAAGCCATGACCCGGTCTTGCCCCCGGCAGTTGGCGGAAATGTGGCAATTGCTGCACGATGCCGCGGAGCCGGCGCCAGCGCCGCGCTCTTAAGGATTGATGCAGACGACGCGCGCGACCTGCAGGCGGCGGCGAACTTGGCCGGCAAGCAAGTCTGATGTGACCATCCCCACCCCCTTCAGTCGACCGGCGTCACGGTCATCTGCGTCCGCTCCAGGCGCGGAGGTCGACGCATTCTGAGGCGCCGCCAGGGGCATGCCCGCACGCGTCATCAAGAGGGCGGCCGACACAGGCGCGGTGGTGTAGATGCGCCCCCGCCGCGGCGATTCGGCCACCGTCACGCCCACCACGTTCCCTTCGCGATTAAAGGCGGGGCCGCCAGAGATGCCCGACAGCGGCCCGGTGAGGCCCGGGGTGCGGCTGAGCTCAGCCCAGGCCAGAACCGGGGCGCGGCTGGCGTAGCGTCCGCGAATGCGCAAGGTCTCACGCCCCAGAAGCTGGGATTCAGCCTCTCCCGGCCGGCTCTGAGGGAAGCCGACGTGCAAGGCGTAATCGTTGATCTTCATGCCGTCGGCGCTGGGCGCAAGGGCGAGCTTGTCGCGCGACAGTGGCGCCTGGATCAGCGCCAGATCCGATCTGCGTGAGGCAATGACTTGCAGCGCCGCCACCCCGCGCTCGGTGTTGGTCAGCACCAGGACCCGCTCACATCCGTCCACGACATGGCGCGCCGTCATCCACCAGCCGTCCTCGACCGCAAAGGCCGTGCCCGACCCTGAAGTGCGCACGTCGTCCAGCTCAATGATGATCTCAGGATCGCTTGACGACGGGCGGGGCAGCGCGATCCGCGCGCTTGGCGGGTCTTGGGCTTCGGGCGTGGGCGGCGGAGGGGCGGGTTCCTCGCCGCACCGGGACACCGCACTCATCACCGTCGCGAACACGCCGATCAATAGCGCGTCACGCCAGCGCAAGCGGGGCTCCTGAGACAGCCGCCGCCAGCACCATGGAGACGGCGAACTTGACCCCGACCAACAGCACGGCCGCGGCCATTTCCCCGTCCACAATGCGCTGAGGCAAGTCCTTCAGCATCCGATCCACAAACCGAAATGCGATAAGCTGGAGAAGCGTCGTCACGACGCCCCACAAGGCAATGTCCAGCCAAGTGAAGCTGGTCGCCATACACACCGACAGGGGCAGAGCCAGACCGATGATGGCCCCAGCATAAGAAACCGCCGCGGCCGAATTGCCCGCGCGGATCAGCTCTAGCTCCTTGTGCGGCGTGAGGGCGGCGTAAGCCAGCGCCGCCGCCAGGAGGAGCGCCAAGGTGACCAGAACATGGACAAAGAACACCGGCAGGCCGTGCGACAAGGCCGAGACGGCCGCATTGCCACCCGCCGCCGCAAGCATCGCCGCGTCACTCATGTGCGCGTCAAACATGGCTGCGCCCGGCGGCGGGACGCCCGATAGCAGAGCGGTGACGCAAGCAGGCGGAACGGCGGGAGGCCAAGATCATGCAGGCGCCTTCCTGACGATTGAGGTCGCGGAAGCATGGCGCAATCGCGTCCCTCCCGCCAAGTCTTGCTTTGATGCGTGCGTTTGGCTGGGGCGGTTGGCAA
>CAYGQB010000069.1:0-13279 GCA_964351895.1 uncultured Caulobacterales bacterium | reverse complement strand
TCACCGCTGATCTGGGGTCTGGCCCGGCCGGGCCAGACCCCAGATCAGCGGTGAGGAGGAGGTCCTCTAGGTCGTCCAGCGCCTCCTGGTCCAGCTTGCGCTTGGTAAAGAGCGAGGTGACGCCGTCTGACAGGCGAGAGGAGGACCGGCGAAGGCCCGCCGTCAGGCGCGAGAACAGGCCCGGCGTGCGCCCTGAGGCGTCGTCAGCATCCTCGACCGGCTCCCCGGCTGAATCCTGGTGTGGCTCCCCGACAGGCTCCCCGTGTCGATCCTCGTCGGGCGGCTCGTCGGGTGCGGGCGGCGAGACCAGCGCCGGCTCAGGCTCAGGCTCAAGCTCGGGCTCAAGCTCGGGCGCTGCGGTGCTCTCCGGCGCGGGCTCCGGTTTAGGCTCAGGCTCCCGTTCTGGTTCCGGTATTGGGGCCAACTCAGGGACCAGGTCGGGCGCTGCGGGCGCTTGCGCTTCCGGCGCAGCGTCAACCTCAGGCGCGTCTTGCGCCTCTGGGCCAGCACTCGCCGGGGCGTCCAGCTCGGGGGCGTCCAGCGCGGGGGCGTCTAGCGCGGCGGCGCGCGCGGCTTCTTCTTCCTTCTGCTTTTTCTTTTTGCCCCAAAAGAAAATCATGGCGCGTCCCCCGCCGGGCGCGGCGCGTGCGCGCGCGCCACAAGATCCCCGCCATCGCGGCCGGTGATGTCCACCTGCACCAGAGCGCCAGCCCGGGCCGGGCAATCGGCCACCCGCACCGGTGAAAAATCGGCGAGCCGCCCGCGTCCGTGCGCCTCCATCAGGGCCTCGCCGCGCGCGCCGACATGTCCGTCCAAATGGCGCGCCAGGCCCGCGTCGCCGGCCGCGCGCAGGCGTGCGGCGCGGTCCTTGATCACGGCGGACGCAACTTGCGGCATGCGCGCAGCCGGCGTGCCCGGACGCGGGCTGAACGGGAACACGTGCAGGTAGGCCAGGCCGCACGCCTCCACCAGATCGAGGGATTGCGCGAACATGGCCTCGGTTTCGGTTGGAAAGCCGACGATGATGTCGGCCCCAAACGCGATCTCAGGCCGCATGGCGCGCAGCCGGCCACACAGGGCGATGGCGTCGGCGCGCGCGTGGCGGCGCTTCATGCGCTTTAAGATCATGTCGTCGCCCGATTGCAGCGACAGGTGCAGATGAGGGGCGACGCGCGGCTCTTGGGCGATGAAATCAAACAGCTCCGGGTCGATCTCCACCGCGTCCAGCGACGACAGGCGCAGGCGCGCCAGGTCCGGCGCCCCGCGCAGGATCGCGCGCACCAGGCGTCCCAAGCTGGGCGCGCCGGGCAGGTCAGCGCCCCAGCTGGTGATGTCGACCCCGGTGAGCACCACTTCGCTGAAGCCGGAGTCGACCAGGGCGCTCACCTGGTCAACCACCAGACCGGCTGGCGCGGACCGCGCATTGCCGCGTCCATAAGGGATAATGCAGAAGGTGCAGCGATGGTCGCAGCCGTTTTGCACCTGCACGCTGGCGCGCGCCTTGCCGCCAAAACCGGTGATCAGGTGCGGCGCGGTTTCGCGCACGGTCATGATGTCGTTGACCTGGACCCGCTGGGCCGCGTCGGCGGGCGCGGCCAGCCAGGTGTCAGCCTGCATCTTTTCATGATTGCCGATCACGGCGTCGACTTCGGGCATGGCGGCGAACATGTCGGGGTCGATCTGCGCCGCGCAGCCGGTGACGGCGATGTGGGCGTCGGGCCGGTCGCGGCGCAGCCGGCGCACGGTCTGTCGGGCCTGGGCCACGGCGGCGCTGGTCACCGCACAGGTGTTGACGATCACCAGATCGCTGCGGCCGGCCGCCACGGCGTGGGCGCGCGCCACCTCACTCTCATAGGCGTTCAGTCGGCATCCCATGGTCACCACCTCAACCCCATCCGCCCCAGGGGCGGGAGAAGCGGCCGGCGCGTCCGCGTGCGCGGACGAAGGAGGAGGGGGCGTCAGGGTCATAGGGCCGGGAAGGTGGCGACGCGCCCGGTTCGGGTCAAGCCGCGCCCGCTGCTGGTCGTCAAAAGCACCGAACTTTGCGGGACTTTGGCCTGACCGAGAGGACAGAGGCGGCGCCGCCGCGCACACCGGTGCGTCCGAAGAATAGGCCGCCGTAGCGGCGGGGGAGTGAGTGGGCCGCCGACCCGCCCTAAAGCGCCGGGGCGGCTTGGCCGAGGTCGGCTTCGTATTCCAGCGTCACCGGGCCGGTCATCAACACCCGGTCGTCGCTTTCGCGCCATTCGATCAGCAAGACGCCGCCGTCCAGCGTCACGTCGGCGCGCCGGTCAACCAGGCCGCGCCGGCTGGCGGCGACAACCGCCGCGCACGCCCCGGTGCCGCAGGCGAGGGTGAGGCCGGCGCCGCGCTCCCACACCCGCAGGCGGATCGCGTCATGGGCCGTGATCTGGGCAAAGCCGACGTTGGCGCGCTCAGGAAACAGCATGTGGTTTTCAATCATGGGGCCGATCTTCTCGACCATCAGGGCGTCCACGTCGTCCACGAAGAACACGCAGTGCGGATTGCCCATATTGACCGCGCCGGGGCTGTGCAGAATGGGATTGTCGATCGGGCCGACTTTGACGTCGAGCCGGCGCGTGTCCATGCGCTCAGCCAGCGGGATCTCTTCCCACTTCAGAAGCGGCGAGCCCATGTCCACGGTCACCATGTCGCCGGCCCGGCGCTGCGCTTTTAAAAGGCCGGCGCCGGTTTCGATATTGGCGCTTGATGCCCCGGATTCTTCCATCAACAGCCAGCCGACACAGCGCGAGGCGTTGCCGCAGGCGTTCACTTCGCCGCCGTCAGCGTTCCAGATGCGCATGAAGGCGTCGCCGCGAATGGAGGTTTCCACGGCGATCACCTGATCACAGCCCACCCCGTCCTCAGGGTCGGCGATGGCCCGCACCTGTTCCGGGCTGAGGGTCAGGGCGCCGCGGTCGCGAGCGTCAAACACGGCAAAGGCGTTGCCCAGGCCGTTCATCTTATAGAGGCGCATCGACGCGCTCCCTTGCAGACGGCGTTAGAGTGTCAGTGTCCAGACATGCGACCGCCCGCGCCGGCGCGCAAGCCTCCGGGCATCGCAAGGCGCGCTTAGACGGTTTTCGGTCCGGTGCGCGCTACTGCGGAACGGGCTCAAAGCGCCGCACCTCAGACACCGTGCCGTCAGCGTAGGTCAGGCGCATGCTCAGGTACTCTGCATCGGCTCCGAAGGGCACATAGTAGGTGTCGCCCTCCATCGAGGTGTGGCCCAGCTTGAAGCGGTCGCACGGGGCAAAGGGGTGCACCGTGTCCGGCTCGTCGGTGTCGACGCCATACTCAATCTTGGACAGGGCGCAGCGATTGCCCAAGAGCGTAAAATAGATCAGCGGTTCTCCGGTTGCCGGATTGGGCTGGATCACTACCCAGGGCATTCCAAGCTCTGACTGGAGCGCGGCGTACTGCTCTTCATAAATCGCCGTTTCGGGATCGAATTCGAACGAAAACGGCCCTCGTTCAGCGCCGTTCTTGTCGATGTACTTCATCTGGATGGTTTGGGCCTCGGCATCGATCGGCAGTATCTTGTACACGTTCGGACTGGGCTTGCCGGTCGTCATGTTGACCATGGAATGCACGCCGAGTGAGGCAAACGCCTCGCCTTCGGGCGCCACCAGCAACTCGGTCGCCCCGTCCTGGAACGCGACCTGAAAGTACAGCGTGAAGCCTGAATTGCTGGTCGACACGTTCATGGTCACCGGCGTGTCCAGCACCAGGGCTTGCAGCGCTTTCAGGCGCGCTTCGGCGTCGTCGAGCTGTTCGGCGGCCAGCTCCTGGTCGAGGAACCAGCGCAGGAAGCCGCCGTCGGCGTGCAGCTCCATCAGGCGCTCCAGCGCCTCTTTCTCAGCGCGCTGATCGGTCAGGGTCTGATCGCCCAGCATGCGCCGCGAATACTGCCGCGACAGCTCATAAAAGGCGGGCGCGAAATCAGGGTTGGCCTGGGTGTAGGCAACCAGGCGCGTCACCCGCTCGTCGCGGTCATAGAGGAGGATGCGCGCAAAGGCGGCGATGGCGTCGTCGGGATGGTCATAGACCAGGCCGTTATAGACCTCGCGGGCGCGCGGCAGGCCTTGGCGCAGCTCAATCAGGCGCTGATTGCGATAGTGCGGATCGACGTAGGGCTCAGCGAAGGTGAAGTACTGACCGTACATCAAGGACGCATTCACCGCGTCGCCCTGCACCTCGTAGATGCGCGCGTTGGCGTAAAATTCTGCAGCCGTTTGGGGCTCGGCCACCAGGACGCCGCGGCTTGAAAGCTCAGCAAAGCGGGCGGCGATGGCGTCGGCCATGCTGGCGGCTGCGTCCGCGTCCGCCGTGGCGGCCGCTTCCAGATCGGCAATGCGGGCGCTGGCCGTGGTCACGAACACCCCGTCCGGGTGGGCGTCGAGATAGGTCTGAAGCTGGGCGATGGAGCCGGTGTCCTTAACGTCGTCCCACAGGGCGACTTCCAGCTGACGCGGGGAGGGGTCGCGCGACGGCGGCTCCCAGGCGCTGAACGACGGCGGCGGGTCTTGGCTCGGGACAAAGGAAAAGCCGGCCGTGAGAGAGGAATTGTCCCACGGCACCTGCAGGTCATTGGTGTCGTCCATCACCGATTGGCGCACCCGGCGCATCATCTCTTGCACGTCGAGGCCCGGGGTTGCGATGTGGCGCAGCACGCCGGCGGTGAAGGGCGAGTTGCGGCCCACCCCGTCGGTCGCCGTGGCGCCGGGCTGGGTGGAATAGGCGATCAGGGTTTCGCTTGTCAGCTCGTCCAGCTGGGCCAGGCCTGCGCCAATCGCGGCCGAGCGGGCGGCGGCGGCTTGGCGGGCCAGGTCTTCGGCCAAGGGATTGTCGCGGCAGGCGTCCAGGAACACCAGGCGCGTGCCGCTGGCCCGCGTGAGCTGCGCCACGGCCGTGTTCAGGGCGACGGATTCAAACTCCACCTCGCCCTGGTCCTGCAGCTTGGCGTCAACGGGGACCATGAAGTTCTCGCCGTCCAGCTGGAGGCCGTGGCCGGCGTAATAGAAGAGGGCGTGATCGGCTTCATCGAGAGCGCGGGCAAAGTCGCGCAGGATTTCGCGCAGCGGGCCGAATTCCAGGTCATAGCCCTCGATCACGGTCCAGCCCAGATCCTCCAGCGTCGCCGCCATGTCGACCGCGTCATTGACCGGATTGGCGAGTGGCGGGGCGTACTGATAGGCGCCGTTGCCGATCACCAGGGCGACCTTGACCTCGCCCTGAGCGCCAGCCCCGGCCTGTCCAGGCGCAGGGCCCTGCGCCGTTGCCGAACTGGCGGCTCCTGAGACCAGAATCACCATCACACAGGCGCTGAAAACGACGCTGACAAGGGCTTGGACAAGCTGGCGCACGGGCATCTCCCTCCAGAGGCCGACGCGGGTGGGCAGCGTCGGCCAGACCCGGCAAAGACAATACCCAGAAGGCGGCGACAAGGTGGCGGCGACTTGTTCAATCGTCCGGCGCGCCCCACCTTCGCCTGCCATCCGCACGCTTACCCTCTCTGTTTTGCGCCTTTCTTGGAGTTCGCCCATGTCTGACGCCGCCGCGCGCGCCGCCGCCTCTGATCCGCACCTGTGGCTGGAGGATGTCGACGGGGCGCGCGCGCTCGATCAGGTGCGGGCCTGGAACGCGCGCACCCTGGATGAGCTGGAGGGCGACCCGCGCTACGCTGGGCTGTTGGCGGACGCTCTGGCGATCGTGAACGCGCAAGACAAGATCGCCCACGGCGCCTATCGCGGCGGCCACGTCTATAATTTCTGGCAGGACGAGACCAATCGGCGCGGCCTGGTGCGGCGCACCAGCCTGGACTCCTACCTCGGCGACGCGCCGGCCTGGGAGACGCTCCTGGACGTGGACGCCCTGGCCGAGGCGGAAGGGCGCAACTGGGTCTACAAGGGCTCCACCTGTCTGGGTCCCGACTATCAGCGCTGTCTTTTGACCCTGTCGGACGGCGGCAAGGACGCGGCCGTGCGGCGCGAGTGGGACCATGAGGCCAAGGCGTTTGTGCCCGGCGGGTTTCACCTGCCCGAAGCCAAGGCCGGCGCGGCCTGGCTCAACAGGGACACGCTGCTGGTGGCCACCGACTGGGGCGACGAGACGGTCACGCAGAGCGGCTATCCGTTTGTGATTAAGGCGTTGACGCGCGGCCAGTCGCTTGACGAGGCGCGCGAGCTGTTTCGCGGCGAACACACAGACGTGGGCGTGTGGCCGGTGACGCTGGAGGTGGATGAGACAGGAGCGGACGTCAAAGAGGCGGGGGAGAAAAGGGCTGGCGGGCGCATCGCCTTGGCCGCCCGGTCGCTCACCTTCTACGACAGTCACTACTTCTGGCTCACCGACGATCGCGCGCCGGTGCGCTTGCCCGTGCCCGAAAAATCAAGCCCGGCGGCCTACTTCCGCGGCCACATGCTGGTCAGCTTGCAAGAGGACTGGACGCCCGATCCCGACGCGCCAACCCATCCCAGCGGGGCGCTTGTGTCGTTTGACTTTGACGCCTGGCGCGCCACAGGAAAGCTCGGGCCGGTGGTGTCGGTTTATACGCCGGACGAACGCGCCTCGGTGGAGGGCGTGTCGGTCACCCGCTCGCGCGTCATTGTCACGGTCTATGAAAACGTTGTCGGCAAGGCCTACGAGTGCTGGCTGGAGCATGGCGAATGGCTGCGCGCGCCGATCGCCCTGCCGGACAATGGCGCCGTCAGCGTCGTGTCCGCCTATCGCGACAGCGACATTGCCCTGATCAATCAGTCGAGCTTCATCGCGCCCGACACCCTCTTCAAGGTGGAGGTGGGACGGCGCTCGGCTGGGTCCGACAGCGGATCGGCTGTTATCAACGCGCAGGTGACGCCGGCCAAGTCGGCCCCGGCGCGGTTTGACGCCTCGGATCTGGTGGTGGAGCAATTTGAGGCGACGTCAGCGGACGGCGAGCGCATCCCATACTTTGTGATGCGCAAGAAAGACGCAGCCATGGATGGCTCCAATCCGACGCTCCTTTATGGCTATGGCGGTTTTCAGGTGTCGCTGACGCCCTTTTACTCCGGGGTTCAGGGCAAGCTGTGGCTCGAACGCGGCGGCGTGTTCGTTCTGGCCAACATTCGCGGCGGCGGGGAGTTTGGGCCCGACTGGCACCAGGCCGGCTTGAAAACCAAGCGTCAGACCGTGTTCAACGACTTCATTGCCGTGGGCGAGGCGCTCATCGCCTCCGGTCTCACCAGCCCGCGCCGCCTGGCCGTGATGGGCGGGTCGAACGGCGGCCTGCTCGTAGGCGCCATGACGGTGCAGCGCCCCGATCTTTGGAACGCCGTCGTGTGCCAGGTGCCGCTGTTGGACATGCTGCGCTATCACACGCTGCTGGCCGGCGCGTCTTGGGTCGGCGAGTACGGCGATCCTGACGTTGCCGAAGAGCACGCCTTCCTTGAAGCCATCTCGCCCTATCACAACGTGGAGCCTGACACGGCCTATCCTGAAGTGTTCTTCGTCACCTCCACCAAGGACGACCGCGTGCATCCCGGTCATGCGCGCAAGATGGCCAAGCGCTTTGAGGAGCTTGGGCACGGCTTTTACTATTATGAGAACATCGACGGCGGACACTCGGCGTCGGCCAACCTGGAAGAAGCGGCCAGGCGCGCCGCGCTGGAGTTCACCTACCTGACCCGCAAGCTCATGGACGCGGACACGGCTTGAGCTGGGGCGCCAGGTCGCGCAGCACCTGCACCAGAAGCGCCCCGTCGCGGGCGCGCAAGCTCCCCGCGCGCCAGCCCACCCCGACGGCGCGCCCGATCAACGGCGGATTAAAGGCGCGGGCCGTGACGCCGGGGGCGGCGGCGACACCGGCGTCCACCGCCATGCGCGGGGCCAGCGTCACCCCCAGGCCGCCCGCCACGGTGTGCGCCAGCGTGATCAATGACGTCCCGGCAAAGGCGCGCCGGTCAGCGCCGCCCGCGCGCGCATCGCACGCCGTCAGCACATGACCGCGCAGGCAGTGGCCGTCCTCTAACAAGAGAAGCTCTGTCTCAGGCACGTCCGCGATGGTCAGGTGAGGGTTGGCGAGGAGCGCATGCCCTTCAGGGGCGAGCAGCAGAAACTCCTCATCAAACGCGGCCGCCGTGTCGACGCCGGGCGTGTGATAGGGCAGCGCCAGCACCGCCAAATCGAGGGTTCCATCGCGCAGGTCTTCCAACAGTCGGTCGGTCTGCTCCTCGCGCAAGTAGAGCTGAACATCGGGGTACGTCGCGCGCAGGGCCGGCGCCAGACGCGGCGCCAAGGCCGGCGCGATCGTCGGGATGACGCCAAGACGCAAGGCCCCGGTCAGGGGCGCGGCGGCGGCCTGGGCGGCGGGCGCCAATTCGTCGGCCTCCAACAGGATGCGTCGCGCCCGGGCCACCGTTTCCTCGCCCGCCTGGGTCAGTCGGCGTCCACGCCCGCCGCGCTCCACCAGTGTCGCGCCAATGATCCCTTCCAGTTCGCGAATGGCGCTGGAGAGGCTCGGCTGGGTGACCCCGCAGGCTTCCGCGGCCGCGCGAAAGGTGCCGGCGTCCGCCAATCCGACCAGAAACGAAAGCTGACGCAGCGTGGGGCGAGACATGGTGTCTCCACAGTGGACATAAGGCGCAATCTATCACGCCGGCGATCAAAATCGATTGGATTTATACCAGGCGGATGCGGTACTTTCGCGCCATACGAGAAATCGAACCGCGTCAACGTGTACGCCTGGGAGGTCCCATCATGGACAGTGACATGAAATGCCCGTTTTCAGCCGGAGAGCGCCGTCACACGGCGTCCGGAGCCTGGTCGAACGGCGACTGGTGGCCCAATCAGCTCAACCTTCAGATGCTGCACCAGAACACGCCTGCTGCGAGCCCGATGGGCGCAGATTTCAACTATGCTGAGGCCTTCTCCAAGCTCGACCTAAAGGCAGTCAAGCAAGACCTCTACGCCCTGATGACCGACAGCCAGCCGTGGTGGCCGGCCGACTATGGTCATTACGGACCGTTCTTCATCCGCATGGCTTGGCACAGCGCCGGCACCTATCGCATCAGCGACGGGCGCGGCGGGGCCGGCTCAGGCACCATCCGGTTTGCGCCGCTCAACAGCTGGCCGGACAATGGCAATCTGGACAAGGCGCGCCGCCTCCTGTGGCCGATCAAGCAAAAGTACGGCGCCGCCCTCTCATGGGCCGATCTGATGATCCTGACCGGCAACTGCGCACTGGAATCCATGGGCTTTGACACCTTTGGCTTCAGCGGCGGCCGCGAAGACGTCTATGAGCCGGAAGGCGACATCTACTGGGGCCCGGAAACTGAGTGGCTTGGCGACAAGCGCTACTCGGGCGAGCGTGACCTCGCCGACCCCCTCGGGGCGGTGCAGATGGGCCTGATTTACGTCAACCCTGAAGGGCCCAACGGCGTCGCCGATCCGCTCGCCGCGGCCCGCGACATCCGTGAAACCTTCGCGCGCATGGCCATGAACGACGAAGAGACCGTCGCTCTCATTGCCGGCGGTCACACCTTCGGCAAGTGCCATGGCGCAGGCGACGCCGGGCTTGTGGGCGTGGAGCCGGAAGGCGCCTCGATCCAAGAGCAGGGCCTGGGCTGGCGCAGCGCCTATGCCTCCGGCCAGGGGCGCGACGCCATCACCAGCGGCCTTGAAGGCGCCTGGACCCCGACCCCCACGCGCTGGGACAACACCTACTTTGACATGCTGTTTGGCTATGAGTGGGAGCTGACCAAGAGCCCGGCCGGGGCCCAGCAGTGGGCGCCCAAGAACGTCGCCGACAAGGACTTGGCGCCGCAGGTCGACGACGCGTCTGAGAAGGTCCCCACCATGATGGCGACCACCGACCTGGCGCTGCGGTTTGATCCGATCTACGAGCCGATCTCGCGCCGGTTCCATGAAAACCCGGACCAGTTCGCGGACGCCTTTGCGCGGGCCTGGTTCAAGCTGACCCATCGCGACATGGGTCCGGTGGCGCGCTACTTGGGCGCCGAAACCCCGCGCGAAGAGCTGATCTGGCAGGATCCGGTTCCGGCGCACGTCGGACCGGTGATCGACGCGGCCGCCATCGCCGCCCTCAAAGAGGCGATCCTGGCCAGCGGCTTGAGTGTGGCTGAATTGGCGACCACCGCCTGGGCGTCGGCCTCCACGTTCCGCAACTCTGACAAGCGCGGCGGGGCGAACGGGGCGCGCATTCGCCTGGCGCCGCAAAAGGACTGGGCGGCCAACTCTCCCGCCGCCCTCGCCAAGGCGTTGACGGCCCTGGAAGCGGTGCAGACCCAGTTTAACGCCAAGGCAGGCGGCGGGGCCAAGGTGTCGCTTGCCGATGTCATTGTGCTGGGCGGTTGCGCGGCGGTTGAGAAGGCCGCCAAGGACGCCGGCCAGGCGGTCTCCGTCGCCTTCACGCCCGGCCGCACGGACGCTTCGGCGGAGCAAACCGACGTGGAGTCGTTTGCCGTGCTCGAACCGCGCGCTGACGGGTTCCGCAACTTCCGCAAGGACGTTCTGGATCGCCCCGAAGAAGAGCTGCTCGTTGACAAGGCGCAGCTCCTGTCGCTGTCGGCGCCGGAGATGACGGTGCTGGTGGGCGGCATGCGCGCCCTGGGCGTCAGCACCAGCCGCCAAGGCCTGTTCACCGATCGCCCCGGCGTTCTGACGAACGACTTCTTCGTCAACTTGTTGGACATGGGCGTGGCCTGGACCCCGACCGGCGAGGACGAGCAGGTGTTCGAGGGCCGGGATCGGGCGTCGGGCGCGGTCAAGTGGACGGCCAGCCGCGCCGACCTCGTGTTTGGCTCCAACTCGCAGCTGCGCGCCCTGGCGGAGGTCTATGGCGCGTCAGACGCCAAGGCCAAGTTCGTGCACGACTTTGTCGCCGCCTGGACCAAGGTGATGGATCTGGACCGCTTCGACGCGGTCTAGCCCAGACCCGTCTCGGCCAGGCTCGTCTCGCCGGGCCGCATGGCCGTCGGCGACGCGCAAGGAGCGGCGTCTTGGGGAAACCCCCAGGGCGCCGCTTTTGCGTTGTGGGCAGAGCCCTGTCTGACACGCCCGAAACTCTCGTGCCGGCGGTATGGCCGGCTCATTCCGTGGGGCCGTACTGAAACACGGCGTCGAGCGGCTGGTTGAACGCCTCAGCAATCTGGAACGCGGTTTCCAGCGACGGCGAGTAGCGGCCCTGCTCAATCGCGATCACGGTTTGGCGCGTCACGCCGATGCGGCGCGCCAGTTCGGCCTGGGTCATTTCTTGGGTGTGAAAGCGCAGCTCGCGGATGCGGTTGCGGATGCGGGTCGGCTTGGCCATGCCCTAGATCCCGAACCGATAGGCGGCCAGGCGCAGGCCGCCATTGACGATCTCCTTGGCCACCAAAGCCCCGAGGAGGGCGTGGGCGACCCAGTAGGCGGGCGCGTCCAAGAGCACCAGGCCCAGCCCGACCACGGCGCCCGTCGTCAGAACAGCGCCCGCGCCTGCATCAGCGCGCAGTGCGATCAGCTTGTCGCGCTCGTCGGCTTTGTCGTCGTCGCCGCGTCCCGTGGCTGCAATCAGAATGTGCGCCGCGGCGGCAAGGATGACGAGCAAGACCACGGCGCCGAACAGCGGCCCGCTGACTGCGTCCAGCTCCAGCGCCCCGCTGAGGCCCCGCTGCACCGCCCAGGCGAAATAGACGCCATAGACCAGCACCATGCTCGCCAGCATGGCGGCGGCGCTTTTCTGATGAAACGACATGTCAAGTTCTCTCTACAGAGTGTCAAAAATTGCTGACACTCAGTGCGTACAGAAGACCCGACAGGGTGTCAAACAAAGTTTACACGTGGGCGCGCTGGAGCAAGCGGGCGTGGCGCGCTGCCGGGACCGGGCAGATGTGGGCGGCGGCCTCTTTCGGCGTCTCAGACACAAGCCCCGGCCGACAGACTTGGCAGACCCGGCGGATCGCGCCCGGATCTCTTCGCGCGTCGCGGTCACGTCGGGGCCGGGGCGGCGCCTGCGCAACGGAGCGCGCGCCGGCGTGACGCGGCGCAGTGGCGCGCCGGCGCGGACGCGTCTAGGGTCGGGGCCATCGCGCGGGGCGAACAGGGGAGTGCATCGCATGGGATGGTGGACGAAATCGCCTTTGTGGGCGCGCGTCATGGCGGGTCTGGTGCTGGGCGCGATTCTCGGGCTGGCGATGCATGGAGCGGGCGCGGGCGATGTCGCGACCACCTGGTTCAAGCCCTTTGGCGACGCCTTTGTGCGCCTCATCCGCATGCTTGTTGTGCCGCTGATTTTCGCCACGCTGGTGGCCGGCATGGTGGCCATGGGCGACCCCAAGAAGCTGGGCTCTCTCGGCGGGCGCGCGGTCGGGCTCTACATGATCACCACCTTGTTTGCGGTCAGCTTTGGGCTGCTCATGGGATTTCTGTTTCAGCCGGGCGTCGGGGTTGAGATCGGCGGCGCGACGGCTGAGGCGGCCGATGAAATTCGCGCCCGCATGGACGCCCAAGCCGGCAGCGCCAGCCTGGCGGACCGCTTCCTCGCCATCATTCCGCTCAATCCGGTTGCCGCCATGGCGTCGGGCGACGTCCTGGCGATCATCTTCTTTGCCATCATTTTCGGCGTCGGCATTCTTCTGGCCGGGCAAGACGGGGCCCCGGTCGCGCGCCTGTTTGAGAGCGCCTCAGACGTGATGATCCGGGTCACCGAGATGGTGATGCAGGTGGCGCCTATTGGCGTCTTTGCGCTGATGACCTGGATCATGGCGACCCAAGGGCTTGGCGTGCTCGACAATCTGTTGATGTTGGCGGCCGCGCTCTACGCCGGGTGTCTGTTGCACATCCTGGTGGTCTATGGCGGCCTGGTGCGCATCATGTCCAGGAGGCGATCAAACGGGAAGATCATCGCGATCAAGAGCACAGCATCTTCACCGCGCACGCCGATCACATCCAAGACAATGAAGGCCAAGAACAGGCTGACGGAGGGAATGCCCGCCGTCCCGATCGACACCAGCGTCGCCGTCAGCGCGATCATGACCAGCTGGGCGAGCGTCAAATCAACGCCAAAAGCCTGGGCCGCGAACATGGCCACCACGCCTTGATAGAGCGCCGTTCCGTCCATGTTGACGGTTGAGCCCAAGGGCAAGACCGAGGCGGCGACCGGCTTGCGGATGCCCAGGTTGTCGGTCGCGCAGGCAATGGTGACCGGCAGCGTGCCCGACGAGGAGGAGGTGGAATAGGCCACGGCCAGCGCGTCGGCCATGCCCCCAAAGCACCGCCCCAG
>CAYGQB010000068.1:0-13316 GCA_964351895.1 uncultured Caulobacterales bacterium | reverse complement strand
GCGCAAGATCTACGCGAACCTCGCCCCCGTGAAAGGCAAGAAAGGCCGCCACGTGATCCTCTGGAACCCGCGGGACTAAGGTTAAATCCATCGCCGATTAGCCGCTCCGGAGATCACCTCCCGGGCGGCTTTTGCGTTTGTCGTCAGGACCTTAGCGCCGCTCGCGCGACGCGTGTTGGCACGGATTTTGCTCTTGTGGATTGAAAAGGTTGGGGATTTTCAGCGCTTGCATGCAGACGACTACGCCTATCTCAAGAACGTGACGCTGGGCAGCTGGGCCTGGGAATTCGCCCGCCGCTGGCCCGACTATGCAAACGCGCATGCCGATCATCGCAACGGCGCTTTGACGCGGATAAGCTGGCCTTGCGGCATGGAAATCCTTGAGCTCTCCAGGCCCGAACCGGATGCGGCGCGTTTCGGTCTTTCCTTCTTCGTCAGCCCAAGACGCAGCTGTCTCGATGCCCCGATCTTCTGGACCGAAGAGGCCAATCATCGGGTGACCACTGTGGATGTCCGCGCGGTTGAACAGAGCGTTCGGGATCGCTGCCTTGAGGGCCTGTTCAATCTCTCGCGGCTGACCTGTCGCCGGTCGCTCTTCATCGATCATGACGGCACGCAGCACCTTCGGATCGTCTATTGCAAGCGCACAATCCAGCTGCGCTGCGAGGGCGACAGCCTGCTCATGGGCGATGTTGATCTGCGCTTCATGCTGCGATTTTTCGGGCCGGTTGACGCGAAGGTCGAGACGCTTCGCAGGCTGAAAATGGTCTATGATGGCTTCCTTCCCGAGCAGCCTGCAGGCCCGCAATGGACCAGCACCGCCCTTGGCTTGCGTGACGCCTTGATCGCCCTCGATGTTCACCTCGAAGGCGGCTCCCATCGTGACGCGGCGATGGTGATTTACGGCGAAGAGGATGGGATCGAGCGGTACAAAGCGCCTGATGAGAGCGTGCGAAACCGCATGCGCAGGATCCGCAAGAAAGGCCTTTCCCTGATGCAGGGCGGCTATCTCGATCTGACGACTCCGGCCCGGTCTGAAGGGGGATCGCTGGCCGCCAAGGGCTGAACGATCCCCCTGAAATCTTGCAAGCTGTGCTGATCTTTCCCCGGTCCCGAAGCGACCGGAAAGGACAGATCACAATGACAGACACATATGAAAATGGCGGGCGCAAGAGCCCGTTTTTACGCGCCCAGGAAGCCGCAGATTACCTTGGGCTGACCCGTTCAACCCTTGAGCATTATCGCTGGATCGGAGGCGGGCCGAGCTACCGCAAACATGGCGGACTCGTCTTCTATCACATCGATGATCTCATCGAATGGTCCGAGCGCAGAAAGTTCAAGGACAGCGCGACACGGGTGCGCCCGTGAAGCGCAGATCGGCCCTTCTCCTCTCGGGCCTCGCCATCGCGATGATGGGGGCAGCAAGCGTTCTGGTCGATCAGAAGCGGTTGATCTGGAACCGCACGGAAAGCGCGCCTGTCGGCCTCTACTGGCGGAGCGACGGCCCGCTCACCCTGAACGGGTGGGCCGTCGTCTCTGCCAGCTCAGAGGCCGCAAGATGGACTTCTGAAAACGGATTTACAGGCGCGGACTGGCCATTGGTGAAGCGGATTGCAGGGCTTCCAGGCGATGAAATCTGCCGCGAAAACGAGACCATCCTGATCAATCAATCCGTGGCCGCCGAAGCGCTTTTAGAAACGTCCGGCGGTCTCAAATTACCGCGCTGGCAGGGCTGTCATGTGCTCCAGGACGGCGAGGTTTTTCTCCTCAACGATCATCCGCGATCCCTTGATGGACGCTATTTCGGGATCATGCAGGACAGCGATCTCGAGGGTGTGGCGACCCTGCTGTGGGAACAGCGATGACCGGCGATCTCGCAAGCGCTTGCAAGGATTGGCAAGGAATAGGTGTGCGGACCCGGAGGGCAAGATTAAAGGGTTGGCGCCCTCGGCCCCTTAACCCCTTGTCTGCACATCATTTTTTTGGCGCCTCTTGCAAAACCTTGTGGCGCCCTCTTTCCAGAAAAACCCAGAGATCACAAGGGATTGAGAGGGTGCCAGAGGCGTTTGCGCCATGAGCGGGGAGGATAAATTCACCCCGCGCCTTGGCAAGCTTCGTGATGCTGGAGCCGCAGGCGGCAGGCGATTCAGGGCCGAGCTCAACCGCGCCGCGCGGCGACTGTCTTCAACGCCCGGCAAGTCCGCCTTCAGCGGGGCTCAGATGGCCCGCGGCAGCGGCGCGGGACGGGCAAGCCAGTTCCGCCAGACGCCGCACCCGAAATTTCGCATGCGGCGCGTCGTGGTGAAGCTCCATATAGCACGGGCCGGGCAAGGCCTCGGCCAGGCCGCTTTCAGAGCCCATCTTCGATACATCCAGCGCGACGGTGTCGACCGGGACGGCCAAGGCGGCGAACTCTATGGCCGGGACGCAGACAGAATGGACGGGTCCCTGTTCGAAGAGCGCAGCGCCGGTGACCGCCATCAGTTTCGCTTCATCGTGTCGCCCGAGGACGCCTCCGATCTCGGTGACATGAGAGAGACGGTGCGCTCTCTTATGGCGCAGGCCGAAAAGGATCTCGGCACAAGGCTCGACTGGGTCGCCGTCGATCACCACAATACCGGCCATTCCCACACCCATATCGTCGTGCGCGGCAAGGATGAGATGGGACGCGATCTGGTCATCGCGCGAGACTATCTGACTGAGGGCCTTCGCGAGCGCGCCAGCGCGATCGTGACAGATGAACTCGGCCCCCGCCGCGATCTCGAGATTGCCCGCGCTCAGGAACGCGACGTCACAGCGGGCCGGCTGACACGGCTCGATGCGAAGATCGAACGGCTTGCGCGAGACGGCGACCTGACACGCCCTGACGGCCTTAAGAAACTGAGCCGGTTTGACCGTGCGCTGATCCAGCGAAGGCTGAAGCATTTGCGGGGGCTGGGACTTGCGTCCGCGCGCGGCGATGGCGCCTTCGCGCTTGAAGAGGGCTGGAAGGACCGGCTTCAGACCATTGGCCGCGAAGGGGACCGCATCCGTCAAATCGCGGCCGCCTTCAATACAGGCGACGGCCTCTCCGGCAGGATCTATGATCCGGGCCGTGAGCAGCCCTGCACCATTGTCGGGCGGGTCGTTACCGACGGCCCCGAGGACGAACTCCGCAATCGCCGCTATCTCATTGTTGAGGCCGTCGATGGCGAGCGCTGGCATGTCAGCCTTGGCGAGACCCTGCCGGGTGCGGTGCCATCGAAAGATGCTGTGGTGGAAATTGCGCCCGCAGCCGGGGCCGCGCGCGCCTCCGACAGGACCATTGCACGCATCGCCGCCCTGAATGGGGGGATGTATTCTGAAGCGTCGCACGAGGCTTTCGATCCCGCCTCGCGGCCTGCCTATCGCCTTGCCCATATTCGCCGCCTCGAAGCCCTGCGGCGGGCAGGTCTCGTGACCCGTGATCCAGACGGTCGTTTTGCGATTGGTGCGGATTATCTGGTCAAATCCGCAAGGTTCGAAACCGCGCGCACCGGCGGTGTGCGGCTGGAGGTGAAATCCTGGCTGTCTGTCGAAGCGCAGATCGAACGCCGCGCACCTGTCTGGCTGGACGGCGTGGATCACGGGCGTCTGACGGGCAAAGGGTTTGGCCAGGAAAGCGCATCAGCGCTCAGCGCGAGGCGCGCCTTTCTGGAGCGTGAAGGCTGGCTCGGAGAAGATGGTCACTTGAAGCCCGGCATGAGGGACCGTCTCGCCGCCGAAGAACTGAAATCCGCCGCTAATGGAATTGAAGGCAAAGGCGCATTCCTGAAACTCGAAGACGGCATGGCCATCAGCGGTGTCTATGAACGTCCCGTGGACCTTGCCCAGGGCCGGTTCGCGCTGGTGGTGCGCGCGAAGGAATTTACCCTCGTCCCCTGGCGACCGGAACTGGAGCGCTATCGCGGCGTACAGATCAGCGTGAAAGCCCACGCAGGCGGCATCGACTGGAGCGTGGGCCGTGCGAGGGGGATTGGGCGGTGAGGCCCGCCAATCTACCCAGCATCATTCAGCCGGTAACGAAGACATTGCTCCTATGCCATACCAGCCGGACAGTGTGGCTTTGGGTCAACGCAATCGGCATTGTCCAATTGAGGTGTTCCCGCGCAGACCATCCAAGGATCGAAGAGTATTGAGGCTCTCCACCGTCATCGAAGGTCACCAGACCTCTGTCGAAGGCTGCGTCCCAAAGCGCCGAAAGCAGAAAACCGTTGTGCACATCGAGGCGCTCAGCATCTGATGCACAGTCTTTCCAGGGAATGATGTGAGAGGCGCGCAGCAAGGCAGCATCATCGATCCCAGTGAGGGGACATTTCCCATCCCAGTATTCCAGCAAGCTCTCGCGGAACACATCCTGTCCGATCCGCTGAACGACGAGTCGCTCAACTTCGGTCGATCTGGGAAGACCTTCGATCTTCTTCTCGAAAACCCGAAGCGGCGCATCCGGAAGGCTTGCGGCGAGCGCGTAGATACGAGGTAGCACGGCATAGAGTTCTCGGAGCGACTCGAACCTGAAACGCGCTTTGCCGGGGCCATTCGTAGCCGCCGTTGCAAGACCTGCTTCAGCGATCACTCCAGGATGATCCAGCGCCAAGTACCATGGCCCCGGTGCCCCTTCGGCGGCGAGCCAGATTGTCCCTTGCGCCGTTGTCGACTGGAACGCCGCCCACCCGTCTGTTTCGCCAAGTCGACGACGAAAACCGTTCTGTTCGGCAGCCTTGCTGCACTCGGTAGAAACGACGAAGGATTGAGGGCTTTCAATCATCAGAAGTCCATCGCGAACAGCCGCGCCTCCGGCGGGGTGGATGAAAGCTCCAGACGCATGGCCGCATGATCGCGCGCTGTGTCCGACGGGGCGGTGGTCGTCGTGACGATGTATTGAAACGGGGTCGGGTCCGGCTGATCCTCCAGACCAAGGACAAAATCGAAGAGGTTCGCGTAGATGCCAGAATCGAGATCGGCCTCGCGCGGACTGTCATGGATCAGAAATGCCGGCATCCTCGCCTTCCCGTTTACAGCGAGGATCAGCGCGGCAAGATCGAAGGCGACGATTTTGAAGGACTCCACGGCCGCCGTTGATAGACCGACGCCTCGCTCCAGGAGTATCTCCGGATGCAGACCATTTCCGTCGAGCTGAATTTTCCCGGAACAGCCACGCGGCATCAAGCTCGAAATCAGCTGTTTGAAGACCATCTCCAGATCGCCAATGGCGGCGGAAGCGCGTTCACGTTCTCGGCGCATGGAATCGCGAAGCACCTCAAGCCTTGTGTCGATCGCCTCAAGTCGGCGAACAATGGCCTGCCTGCCGTTCAGTTGGCGATCGAACCAGGTTGCCTCTCTGACAAGCTCACGCGCATTCGCGACGCGAGTGTTGGTTTCGGTCAGCTGACCCTCCAGCTTGACGAACTCATCGTCGATCTGACTGATCTCGCGATCCAGGCGAGAGATTTCCGCCTCCAGCTTGGATATTGCAGATGGGAGATCGCCCCGTTGCTGTTCGAATTCTGCAACTTGCCTCTCAGCTCGTGCGAGCCGTGTACGAACTTCATTCAAGTCACACCGCTCAAGCGAGACACCACACCCTTTCGCCTTCACCTCATCAATGCTGACATGGCAGATCGTGCAGCGAACGATGACTCCAGTTTCCAATCTTGCTTGCTCAAAGCCCTGTTCTGAGCGCGTCGCAGCGATCTGAGCCGGAAGGCTGTTGAGGAGCGCTTGGGCTTCCGCCCGTTGGTCACTGTTACGTGTTCGCTCAGTCTGCAGGGCGCGACGCTTGCCCTGAAGCTCCGCGCTGGGCGCGCTACCCTTCGTGTGCTTCTTGCCAGTGGCCTTCGCCAATTCTTCATTGGCCCGATCAATCAATTCCCGGCGAACCGTTTCCTCGGCAGGATCGCGGTCCTTTGGATAGGAAAGGCCTTCGCAAAGCTCGCCGAAGCGCTGGTTTTGGAACCAGTCGAGATGGCCAAGTTGCTGACGCAGGCCATCGCGCTCGCGTGTCAGCGTTCTTGCGTCCGCGGCTGCCGAAGTCTCTTCCGCGGAAAGGGCACCGAGTGCGAGGCGAACGACTGTCAGCTTGCTTTCATAAGACAGCTCCTGCGCAGGCGATCCGGAGCCAGACCGTTTCGAGCGCCAGTCGAACACATCATCGAGGCGGCACTCCTGATCGCGCGCGAGCCAAGCGAGCAAGACATCCCAGACCTGATCCGGTCTCAGATTGTCCGGCACCTGATCGCGATAGCTCACGCAGAAGCGATCCGAAATCACGGGCGCGATAGTAGGCGGATCCGTTCCAACCAGAAGCTGGTCAAACGTCTCTTCAATCCTGTCTGCCCGAACGGCGCGAGACGGCAGGTTCATGCCGATCGGTCGCGTGATGACCCAGCATTCGCCGTCAATGATGATCTCTGCACCGACGAAACCATCCGGCAGCTTATGCTGCATCAAGGGACGCTGCTCGTCGTTCGAGAAGTGCCTTTCCCCGAGGCAATAGCGGATCAGCCGACAGAATGTGGACTTGCCGCTGCCATGGGGCGTTGCGCCCTTGCCATTGGTCGAGAGGTCCGGCGACCAGATGATGTTGACCCCCGGGCGCAGCGGGATATCGCGCAAAGGCGTCGACGCATCCTGCCAGAGCGCCACACGGCGAACCCACAGCCTTGGCCCCTGCTGGCCTTCCGGCAGGGAGAACTTGATCTCTTCTGGCTGGAAGAAATCAGGCTGCAAGCCGCCCCTCCCTGATGAATGGAATGATCTCCGCTGAGACGCGTGTTAGGCCCTGTTCCAGATCGACGGTTTGTAGCATTGACCAAGCAAACAGCGCGCGGGCCACCGCTGGGTCGTCAGCGCTCAAGGTAGAGCGGTCGAGCCGGTCACCGGCGCTCCAGGTGCCGCCGTCCGCCGAAACGTCGAGAACGGCCGATGACACCAACTCGTTGAATGCCGCGCCCCAGGCGGCGTTTGTTGGCGGGACAAGCTGGGTGACGCCTGTGGGGTGCGCCATGAGACGCTGCCATTCGCGACGATCCTGATCTGAAAGGAACCCGTCAAGCAGGCTTGGCTGAAGGCAGGACAGCGCTGCGAGGCGCACCCGGCGGGCGTCCGATGGCTCCGGCAGGATACCAGCGACGGCGCGAAGTTGAGCGCGGACACGGTCGCGCTCCGGAACGCCCTGCTGCCAGGCCCAGACCGCATCGGGCAGCCGTTCGAGCGGCGGCAGCTGGATGGGTTGTTGGGCAGGCGTTGCGACCCCGTCGGCAAGGCCAAGACCGACGAAGGTGCCGTCAGCTTCCATTCGGTCCCAGGCTTCGAGGACGAGGCGGCGGGTGCGGTATTCGCCGTGTTGTCGGATTTCCTTTTCCTTCAGGACACGGAAGGTTTCGGACGGGTAGTCCTCGCCCATGACGTCTGCGGGATCGAGAATGTAGCGCAGCTCGTCGCGGGTTAGGCCGTAAGCGCGGGCGTAGAAGGTGTCGAGATCGGCGCGCAGATTGGCGCGGCGGTCCTCGTCCCAGACGAATGGCGGGCCGTCATGGCCCAGATCGCGGGCGAAGGGGGCAAGGCTGTGCGAGGTGTAGGTGAGTTCCAGCACCTTCGGGGTGATGAAGGCGAGACGGGGTTCGGTGTAGAATTCAGGTGCATGTACCGGTAGCTGTTCCACAATGAAAAAGTTGAGATGCGTTCCACCGACTTTATGTCGCACGAAATAGTCAAACACGATGGAGTGCAGGTTTGCTATTAGGCCGACCACTTGCGGAAACACATTTTCGGACGGCATGAGTATTGGTAAGTTATTTCCGACGCCTACGATTGGGAAAACCGTTGCAATGAAGGTTCGCTCATTAGTGGCAGACGTGATGTCGCGGAAACCCAGAAGCCAATTCTTCTTCCATGCTTTCTGCTGAAGCCGTGTTAAAACCTCGTTTTCCAAAACCCAGTAGAAGGGTTCTGGCTCAAAGTTGGGATCCTGATGTTGCGCTAGGGTCGTCTCCGGCAAGACACGATAACCGCGATCATCGCCTCGTGTGCCATACCCAGAAGAACGATGATCGTAGAAGGAAAGCATTTTTGCCTCATAGAGAGGCACGTAACGGGTTTCATCAGTGATCCAATTCTGCCCATCACGTTGGCATCCGAGGTCAAGTAATTGAGCCGCAGAAAGAAATTGATTACTGTCCGAAGTCATATTGAAGAGGCCTTGGCGAAACTCGACCTGCCAAGGGTTGCCACCGGGGCCAGAAGAATGCTCAAGCAAAGCAGACGAAACAGCGTGAGCTTTGGCCGTCAGCAGCGCGTCAGCACGCGAACGAAACACAGGTGCAGTTTTTGTGTTTGGGTTGAGACGACTGATTTCTTCGGGCGAAAGGGTGAAATTTCGTTCTGGCTCAGCCAATTGAGCTGGATTTGTCAGGAAGAACGCGAAGCGAGCAACGGGTTCATTCTTTCCAATCGTTAGGATGCAGTACTTCATACGACTATCAATGGCCGCAAAGAGTCCAGCACGGTTCTCAAAATCGACAAGCTGGGCAAGGCGTTTTTCTTCCACCAAGGCAGCGAAGAATGGCGCTGTGCTTGAATCGGTGGCAATACCGGTTGGCACAATAACTCCGGCATGGTCTCGCGTGAGCCTTGAGAATAACTCCGCAAATAGCGAGTATGTATTTACCTTGCCGCGCGCTGTCAGATCGAAGCGGCCTGACTCACGAGCGAATTCATTCCCTGTGTCGAACATACGCTTAGCATTGACGAACTCTTGATATGCGGCTGGATCACCAGTCTGCAGTCGCTCGATTGCTTTCTTGCGAGCGGCACCAGCCAATTCGGCGATCTCAGGTTTGCTTGTAGCGAAGTATTCCTTGTCAGAAAGCTGCATCACTTCCCACGGCGGATTGCCCAGCACGACATCGAACCCGCCGCGCTGCATCACATCGGGGAACTCCAGCGGCCAGTGAAAGGCGCGTGCGCGGCGGGCGGCCTTGGGCGCGCCCACCATCGCCTGCCGCATCTTGCCCTGATTGAGGGCCATCCACAGCTCCTCGGTCGTCGGCACGGTGCGGGCCGAGGGACCGCTGGGCGCGCCGCCCACCTTGGGCAGCAGGAAGGCCGCGACATAGAGGTTTGCCGCTGCCGTCGCGCGCACGAAGCCCTGCTTCTTGCGCAGTTCCTTGAACCGCTTGGCCTTAGCCCCGATCTGCTCCACCGTATCCTCTGGCAGATCGCGGAAGCCCGAGAAATCTAGCGCCATCGGTTTCATCTCGGGCATGGCGACCTGGCCTGTGCCGAAATCGAACCCGCCCTGACCCTTGGTCGCGTCCTGATTGGCCTTTTTGTAGTATTTGGCCGTGTCCTTGTCGTCGCCGGTCAGCGGCTTGTAGGCAGCATCGGGGATGCCTTCCTCCAGCACCTTCAGGTCGAACACGCCCAGCAGCGCATCGCCGCAACGGATCTGCGCGTCAAAGAAGCCGAGGGGAAGGCCGGGGTCCACCGTCTCGATCCAGAGCGCGACCTTGGTCAGCTCCACCGCCATCGGGTTGCGGTCCACCCCGTGCAGGCAGGAGCGCGCGACATCACGCAGGGCATGGCGGAAGTCGGACAGCGCGGGCGTGCCCTCGGCACGGTGGCGGGCAAGGCGCGTGGCGATCCGGCGGGCGGCGGCCAGCAGGAAGTGGCCCGAGCCGCAGGCAGGGTCGATCACGGTCAGCTTGAGTAGCTTGTCCGGTTCGGTCTTGTCCAGCACCGGGTCGAGCGCGGTGTCGAGCAACGCCTGAACGAGGCTGTCGGGCGTGTAGTAGGAGCCGGTGGTCTTGCGCTGGTTGCCCTTCTGCTCGGCCGCCTCGGAGGCGAAGACCAGCGTCTTGCCGTCGTCGCCCAGCTGGGGCTGGAGTTCGAGGAGGGATTCATAGACCGAGCCCAGCTCCTCCGTCTCCATCGCGCGCCAGTTGACCGGCGCCATGCCGGTTTTGCCCTGCAGCCATGAGAGGCGATAGAGCGCCTCCATGAAGGCGCGATTGCGCAGCTTCGCTGTTTCGAGGCTTGGCAGCATGTTCGGCGCAAAAAGCCCGCCAAGCGCGGGCAGCGCCAAGGCTTCCTCTCCGCCAGCCAGAGACCGGAAGACGATCTTGACCCCCTCATAGCGGTCATGGTGGCGATCCCATGTTGCGCCGCGAAAACACTGCGCGCGAAGATGGGCGAGGCTGTAGCCGTCCGCATAGAGCTTGCGGGCCTCGGCGCGGGAAACCTTCGGGTGCAGAAGGTTTCGGTCTTCCGCCACCATCAGGAAGATCAGCCGGTAAACGAGACGTAAGAGCTCGTTGAACCACTCGGTGAGGTTTTGCTCACCTGATTGGAGCTTCGCCGCGAGCGCCGGATTGGCCTCAAGGAAGCCCGAACCAAGTATGTTGAGCGCGAATTTGACCTGGGCCGCGAGCCGGTCACGCGCAACCTCGCCCTCCTTTGTGCCCGTTTCCCGCCAGCGCTCCAACGCACAGTCTGTGGCGGGGGCGCCTGCATTGCCGAAGCGGCTGCGGTGGATGAGGAGCCAAAGCAATCCGAATGACGCAGCGTCCTCATTGGAGAATATCAGGGCAAGGTCGGCTTCTATGAACGCGGGGCGCGTCAGAGAGGCGTTGTCCCGCATCAGGCGGATGACAGTGCCATTGGTGGCAAGTCCCCAGAGGGCGTCATCCTCTTCGTTGAGATAGTCCTGCAATGCAAAGGCGGGCGAGCGGGAGCGCTCGACCGAAAGCGTCGCGCTGCGCCGGTCGAGCCGATCTTCATCTGGCGGCACGACGATAACGGGAATGCGATGACCACCAGCAGAGAGCGCGATCAGCCCCGCACCATCTTCGACATCATCAAATCCGAATGTCTCCTTCAGGAAGGCCTTGATGAAGCGCCGCGTGGCGTCGGCCGAAGGATTACTCAGTTTGCTGAAGGCATCAAAATGCGACTGGCCAACGCGGAAGGCGGTGGAGATTTCCTCGCGAAGCGTCAGACCCTTGCGGACGCCATAGTCTTCCGGGCTCTGTTCAGGCGCGGCGCGTTCATCGATCCGCGCCAGCATGGCAGGCGCAATCAGATTGCCTTCGAGACTGATCGACGGCCAGGCGGAAAGGTCGGTGACAGGACGACGGGCCATGATTAAACCCCGTCCGGGATGAGAACAAAGAGCCCGATCACATCCGGCGGCAGCACGGCTTCGACGCTAACTCTGGACGCTGACCCTGCAGCAGCGCGCAGACGGGCATGGTCTTCCACGAGTTCCTCCGCGCGTTGCCTGATAAAGTCCGCCAGTGGACCTTCAAGCATCGCAGGAAGCTCAGCCTTGGCAGCGTCAGACAGGCGTTTACGCGCAATGTCTGCGAGGTCAGCAGTCGCCGGCGTGCCGAGCCAGTCGCGCACAGTGTTGCCGGACGCAACGAGGGTCTGGCCCTGTAGCGCGACAAGCGCAGCTTCCTCCGCAAGAAGAAGCCTTTCCTTCCGCGCATGAATAGTCAGCTTGTACCGGATCCGCAGCAACGCAATGCGCGTTATGACCGACACCGCTGGCGTCGGCCAGGCGCCAACGCGACCGATCCCAAGATCGGGCAATGATTCAGGTTCGAGAGAGGCTTCGAGCAGGCTTTCCGCCAGCGAAGATGTCAAGGGATGGGTCCGCGTCAGAAGACTGGTTCCCGAGGGCGCAGGTTCAGCTGTGGCAAGCCTCACTGATCCCTTGAGTCCGCGCTGATCCAGTTTCTCTTTCAGGCTCGGCTGCAATGCGTGGACATGGGCGAGATGGACCGCGCCCTTCTTCTCGAGCGGTACGCCGAATTTCCTCATGGTCAGATCAACAAATACCCTGGCGTCATCGGGCGAGCCGAGCAGGTCTTTCACCTTGTTCCATTCCGGTGCGACTTCACCCGGCTTCATGGCGTTCTGGGCAAACCGTGCGCGTGATTTCTTTTCATTCTCGCTGGCATCGCGCCACCGCGCCTCAATGGCGCGTGTGCCGTCATCGAGCCGCAAATCCAGAGCAAGCTGTTGCTGTCCGCCGCGACGCAGCATCATCGACGCCATTAGTGCGTCTGTGACCGCTCCGCGTTCTTCCGGTAGCGGAACAGTGACGCCGGTTGCTTTCCTGATTTCTTCTGCCTTTCGCAAGATGACGTCCAAAACCGCGCCGTCGATTGCGCTGTCAGGCGAGAACATCATGATTGACCGAACCAGTTCAGCAGGCTGACCAAAGCGGTCAACGCGGCCCTCTCGCTGCTGGTGGCGTGTCGGGTTCCACGAAAGATCGTAGTGAACCACGGTGTCGAAGAGTTGCTGGAGGTTGATGCCTTCCGACAGGCAATCGGTGGCCACAAGAATGCGCTGGGTTTGCTTTTGTGAGTCTTCGGACGCCATTTCGGCAACCCGATCACGGCGCTCATCAGGCGTCAGTTCACCAGTCACCGCTTCCACAGAGAGTCTGCTAAACGCCGTGCGGAGCCGTTCTTTAACATATTCCGCAGTTGCCAGATAACGGCAAAACACGACCGGGTTTGCTCCGTCTTTGATCAGAGGTTTCAAGGCACTGACGAGCGCGTCAATTTTCGGGTCTGTCTCGGTTGTGAGCCCTGATGCTTTATCAAGCAGCGCTAGCAGTTCAGGGTCCGACGTGAAGACCGTGCCCGGCTCGAGGTCAACGGCATCTTCGTCATCGCCGTCTTCATCGTATATCTGGGGTTCGAGGCGCTCAGTCTCATTGCTGGCGCGGTTCCTCAGGGCACTGAGCGCCGCGGCCGGTGTCGACCCAACGCAGCGCATAAGCGCGAGCGTTCCCCAGAACGCCAACCTTTGATCGCGCCGCTGACTTCCCGCGCGTGACACCACGCCAAGGCAGTAGTCGATAACTGCCTCCTGAAAGTCCAGGTGCGGTCCCGTCAGCCGGTAGGAAAACTCCGTGGTCTCATGTTTTGGAAAGGACCGCGTTTCATCCCAGTCACCTTCAATCAGGTCCACGCGTCGGCGCTGAACAAAATGCCGAGCGAGGCGCTCCCGATAGCGCACATTGTCAAAGTCTGCGCTGGCGAACTCACCATCGATGAGTGACAGGAGCCGCGCGAAAGCCTCTTCATCGCCCGAATGCGGCGTTGCCGTCAGCATGATCAGGCGACGACTGACGTCTTTTGCAAGCCCCTGAAGGAGATCAAAGCGCTGCTGTTTGCCCTTGTGAGTGCCGACGCAGGCGTGAGCCTCATCCACAATAACGAAATCGGGGCAAGCTCTTGCAAACCCATCCCGGCGCTTCTCAGCTTTGATGTAGTCAAGAC
>CAYGQB010000067.1:0-13319 GCA_964351895.1 uncultured Caulobacterales bacterium | reverse complement strand
ACTGTCCGGCTCGTCGAACCGGCCGAGCCAGCCGCGTCTGAGACTTCTGGCGCGGTGAAATCGGAAAGGTCTTGGCTTATGTCGCCATCAATGGAGCCGGGATCTGGCGCACCAGGTGATTCGGCCTTGAGATCCACGCTGCGTTGCGCGCCCGTGTCGGTTGAACTTGTGGCGCCGATCCCGTCGTCTGGCCCAGACGCGGCTGGCGCGGCTGGCCCGGCCGGTTCGACGAGCCGGACAGTCGCGAGACGGATGGGCTGCAAGGGTTCAGCGTCGGTTGTTGCGACCTCCAGAGGCGCGCCAGGAGCGGGCCGATCGAGAGCCATCACAAACGTTGCCGCAATGGCAAGGAAACCGGCCGCCGCGGCGCCCCATCCGGCCGACAGTCCGATCAAGCGACCAGGTTGCCGGCTTGAGCCAAGCGCCCCAACTTCGAGCGCGCCAGGTAGCCCTTCGGTTGGCGCTCCGATTTGCGCCTTGATGTGTGCACAGGCGGGAGCGGCGTCTAGGCGCCGCCGCGCTGCTTCAACACGGTCTGTCGGATCAATTTCAGTCGCGCTTGTCATGGCGCGATGACGCCTGAACACAGTTAACGAAAGGTTTTCGCCAAGGCGCGTTGGGGCGCGCTCAGCCGCCCAAGGGCCCAGAAGCGTTGCGCCGGCGGGCGTGAGGCGCCTAATTAGGCGGAATTACGCCCTAGGCTTGCTTGGACGCACCATGCTGCTCGTCGTCGACAATTATGACAGCTTTGTTTTCAACCTGGTGCACTATGTCCAAGAACTGGGCGCGCAAACCCACGTGGTGCGCAATGACGCTCTCAGCGCTAAAGCGGCGCTCGCGCTGAAGCCTGACGCGGTTCTTCTGTCGCCGGGGCCTTGCTCGCCCAACGAGGCTGGCATCTGTTTGGCTCTTATTGAACAAGCGCCAGTGGATTTGCCGATCCTTGGCGTGTGCTTGGGGCATCAGGCCATCACGCAGGCGTTTGGCGGGCGCGTCGTCTCCGCCCGCGAAATCCGGCACGGCAAAACCAGCGCGATTCACCATGACCAGAGCGGTGTCTTCGCCGGCCTTCCCTCGCCCTTCACCGCGACGCGCTATCATTCCTTGGCCTCAGAGGTGGCGACCTTCCCTGACGTGCTGCAGGTCACGGCGCGCACGGACGACGGCGAAATCATGGGATTGGCCCACACCAGTCGGCCCATCCATGGGGTGCAGTTTCATCCCGAATCTATAGCCTCAGAACACGGCCATGACTTGTTGGCGAATTTTCTCAATTTGACCCGCCTGCGCCGGGAGACAGCCGCGTGAGCATTCTTGGCAAGCAACTTAAAGCCATCGCCAATCATGAACCCTTGAGCCAAGCACTCGCTGAGGACGCGTTTGGGGCGCTCATGGAGGGCAAGTGCGAGGATCTGGAAACCGCCGCGTTCCTGATGGGGTTGCGCGCGCGCGGCGAGACCGCGGTTGAGATCACCGCCGGCGCGCACGCCTTGCGCAGCCGCGCAACCCGCGTGGCCGCTCCGGACGGCGTGATAGACACGTGCGGCACCGGCGGCGACGCGAAGGGGACCTATAATATCTCAACGGCCGCCGCGATTGTCGCAGCCGGCGCAGGGGCGCGCGTGGCCAAGCACGGCAATCGCGCGATTTCCTCTAAGAGCGGATCATCCGACGTGCTGGCGGCGCTGGGCGTCAACATTGAAGCTGACGCTGACACCGTGAGCCGCTGCATCGAAACGGCGGGCGTCGGGTTCTTGTTTGCACCCTCACATCACAGCGCCGTTCGCCATGTCGCAAAAGCGCGCGCGGCGCTGGGCGTGCGCACCATCTTCAACGTCTTGGGTCCCCTCGCCAATCCGGCCGGGGCCAAGCGCCAACTCATTGGCGTATTTGAGGAGCGCTTGTGTGGGGTTATGGCGTCAGCTCTGGCCCAGCTCGGCGCGGAGCGGGCTTGGGTCGTGCACGGGCGAGACGGCCTTGATGAGCTGACCACGACAGGTGAAACGCTCGTCGCCTCGCTTGAAAACGGGCGTGTCACAGAGCTGGTGGTGCGGGTCGAAGACCTAGAGCTGCCGCGTGCCCGCCCTAACGATCTTCTGGGCGCCGGGCCCACAGAAAACGCGCTCGCCATCAAGGAGCTGGTCGGCGGGGCGCGGGGACCATTTCGCGACATCGTGGCGCTGAACGCCGGCGCTGCGCTTTTGATTGCAAACAAGGCGCGCAGTCTGTTTGAGGGTGTGCGCGCCGCGATTGGCGCCTTGGACGACGGGAGCGCAGCCAAGGCGCTCGACACGCTGGTTAAGGTGTCAAACGGCCAGGACCCGGCGTGACAGCGCTCGACGCAATCCTCGCCTACAAGCGCGACGAAGTGGCGGTCCTCAAGGCAGGATCAATGGCGGAGCTGACGGCGCGCGCCAAGGACGCGGAACCTGTGCGCGGCTGGCGCGCCGCCTTGGAACGGGCCCGCGTTGCGGGCGCCCCCTCCCTTATCGCAGAGGTGAAAAAGGCAAGTCCATCTAAGGGCCTCATCCGCGCCGACTTTGACCCTGTCGCGATCGCCCGCGCCTATGAAGGAGCCGGGGCGACCTGTCTCTCGGTCCTGACTGACGCCCCAAGCTTCCAAGGCGCGCCAAGCGCCCTCGTCGCTGCACGGGCCGCCTGCGCACTGCCGGT
Organism: uncultured Caulobacterales bacterium; assembly: GCA_964351895.1. Taxonomy (GTDB): domain Bacteria; phylum Pseudomonadota; class Alphaproteobacteria; order Caulobacterales; family Maricaulaceae; genus CAYGQB01. The sequence continues at coordinate 10,646 of CAYGQB010000067.1, read as the reverse complement.
CTTGCGCAAAGATTTCATGATCGACCCGGTGCAAGTCATTGAGGCGCGCGCCATGAATGCGGACGCCATCCTGGTGATCCTCGCCGCCGTGGATGACACTTGCGCACAGAATTTGATGGCGGCCGCTTCAGAATGGTCGATGGACGTGCTGGTTGAAGTGCACGACGAGGCCGAGATGGAGCGCGCCCTGTTGCTCAATCCCGGCGTCATTGGCGTCAACAACCGCGATCTGCGCACGTTTACGACTGATCTTGGCGTCAGTGAACGGCTCGCAGCGATGGCGCCGGCGACCGGCGTGTTCATCAGCGAAAGCGGTGTCAGCACCCCGAGCGATATCGTGCGACTGCGAGCCGCAGGCGTGCACGGCTTTCTGGTTGGCGAGAGTCTCATGCGCCAAGCCGATCCGGGCCAAGCGATTGCGGCGCTCTTTGCGCACGAACCCTTGGCCGGCGCACCGCGCGCCTAGCTCTCAGCTTCCCGAAGGAACCGCGTCATCGGCGAGTGGTTTTGACCATCCGGTCTGGCGCGCGATCACGCCAAGACGCCAGGCGCTGGGCAGGGCGTAAAGCGCCATCAGCCCCCAGGTGAAACGGCGTGGGAATGTGACCTCAAACGCCTTGCGAGACAGGCCCTTTACAATGCGCTTGGCGGCAGTCTCAGCGGTGACCATGAACGGCTTGGGGAAGGTGTTGTCGTCTTGGGCGGGGGTGTCCACAAAGCCTGGTGTGATGAGCTGAACTTTCACGCCCCAGCGATCAAGTTCCAGCTTCAAGCACTCCGCCATATTGATCAGCGCCGCCTTTGACCCGCCATACGCACTGGCCGTCGGCATGCCGCCAAAGCCCGTCGCGGACGACACGATCGCGATTTGCCCGCGCCGGCGGGCCGCCATGCGTGGGTTCAGCGCCGCCAAGCCCGCCGCTACGCCGAGGATGTTCACCGCATAGGTGGTCTTGAATGCTGCAAAGTCTGGCGCTTCGGCGTTGACCGGCAGGTAGACGCCCGCGTTGTAGACCGCCAGCGCGATCGGACCGTGCCGGGACTCTATGTCTTCGACAGTGTTGGCCACCGCGTCAGCGTCGGCCACGTCAAGGGGCGCAGGGTGAATCTGCCCCGCTCCAGAGGCCTGCGCAGCCACCACCTCCAAGGCGTCCTTAGAGCGCGCAGAGATGAGAACGATCCAGCCGGCGCGCTCTAGCTGAAGCGCCAGTTGAGCGCCGATGCCCGAACTTGCACCCGTGATCCAGGCGACCCCGTCCTGAGGCGTCACCGAACGTGGCGTGTTTACCTTGTCAGCCATTGCATGTCCTTAACGGGCCGGACGCAGCCCGGCTCATGGGCGCGCAGCGCTGACCAGTGCGACAGATGAGTGTCACGAAGGCGACGCGATCTCGGTCGAGAGCGTGTACTCGATTTGAGAGCCGCGCGCGTCGAACGCGCATTTCACCCAGCGACCATCTGCGTCGTACCAGAGATCGAGCGTGAGCGAACTGGTCAATCGCCAGCGCGTAGCTTCCACCGCCAGCCCATCCACCAGGACGGTCTCCTCGCCGACACGCTCTGCTGACGCCGGAATGAGTTCACCCGTTTCAGAGTTCAACAGGGCGTCGCGCCTCAGCACATCGCTGTTCCACCAGGTTGTCGTCACCGTATCGGCGGGGGCTTCAAGGCTGGCGTACTTGCCGCTAACACGCAGCGTGTCGCCGCTGCGCTTGGCGTCGACCTTAAGGTCGCGGCGGTCTTTGCGCGTGGTGCTGGTGAGGGCGTAAAGCTCTCCGTCACGCCAGGTTTCCACCACGTCGTGACGATAGAGAAACGGTGTCAGCGGCCCAATCTTCACCGCCAGGTCCACATCGATCGTGACATCGAGACCCTCAGCGGTCCGATCAAAACGCAGGACGTGACGGCCCAAATCGTCCCCATCCCGCGTGACTTGGAATGACAAGACAGCGTCCTGCGGCGCCCAGACCGGCGGCCCAACAGGCGCCTCGAGCGCTGTTGCGGTGAGTGCTGCTGCGGTTGCAAGTGTGGCGAGCATAGGGGCTCTCCTTCTATCCGAAGAGTGATCGAGGCAGCTCGATCAACGGATTGCGAATGCGCAAGTTCCCCTCGGCCGCCACCAGACAGATGCACGGCCCCTCCCCAACAGCGCGTGGACGATGTTCGGTGTCTTCGTCGGCGACAGCCAAGTCGCCGCAGCCGTACACGCCTGTCTCATCGGCGTAGCTGCCTTGCAGCACCAAGGTGAGCTCAAGCCCGTGATGAGCGTGTGTCGGAACAGCGCGGCCGGCTGCAAACTGAACAAGAGACGCCTTGCCGCGTGCGTCAGAGTGCGCGGGAAGGTCGATGCGCCGCATGCCGGGCATGACCCAGCGCCATCGGCCGTGGTGCGCACCGTTCAACAGGTTCTCGACAATCGTCGCCTCGCAGGCGCGTTGCTGATGCAGGTTGATTGCAGCCTTCGCCCGCGGCGCGTCCTCCTCAGGCGTGTCAACGGCGCTCAGTGCGCGCGCCACTGCGCCCGAAGTCAGGCGCGCAGGGATTGCGTCATCCAGAAGGAGACCGCCAACGTGCTCAAGGTTCTCAACGGCCTGGCGCGCATCATCGCGTCCGCGCGCATACACATGCGCCACAAGACTTGCCGCCGGCCCAAGCGCGCCGGAAGCGTAATCGAGGAGAAGTTCTTCTGTCGTCAACGCTAGCAAGCTCACACCTACGCACACATTCTTGGCCTCTCTACGCGCTAGAGGTCGGCGTGGATCATTCGCACCAGGCAGGTGACCCGTGTTGGCGCCGCGTTTGGGCCCGGTTGCGTCGACCCCACACGCCGCTTACCGTCCGCGCGGTTTTGGACACGCAGTTCAAGGCCGCGCGCGCCTTCCCATCACGAGGACACCAGACGTCATGATCGCTGCAAGCGTGATCGAATTGATTGGAAACACACCCCTTGTTCGTTTGAACGCCGTGTCTGAGGCGACAGGGTGCGAAATCCTTGGCAAGGCTGAGTTTCTCAACCCGGGCCAGTCGGTTAAGGACCGGGCGGCGCTCGGGATCATCCGTGATGCAGAGGCGAGTGGCGCGCTCAAGCCGGGGGGCTGCATCGTCGAAGGCACGGCCGGCAACACAGGGATCGGCCTGGCTCTGGTGGGCAACGCCCTGGGCTATCGCACCGCCATCGTGTTCCCCCGCACCCAAAGCCAGGAAAAAAAGGATGCGATCCGCCTGCTCGGCGCTGAACTGATCGAGGTGGACGCAGTCCCGTACACCGACGAGGGACACTATGTGCACACCTCCCGGCGTCTCGCCCAAGAGCGGGCCGCGACGGATCCCAACGGCTGCGTGTGGGCCAATCAGTTCGACAACCTGGCCAATCGGCGCGCCCACTATGACACCACAGGCCCTGAGATTTGGGACCAGACGGGCGGACGGGTCGACGGCTTCATCTGTGCGGTGGGCTCGGGAGGAACCCTGGGCGGGGTTTCGATGGCGCTCAAGGAGCGCAACCGCGATGTCGCGATTGGCATCGCCGATCCAATGGGGGCCAAGCTCTATCACTGGTACGCGCACGGTGAACTGAAGGCGGAGGGCTCCTCAATCACAGAAGGCATTGGCCAGGGGCGCGTGACCGCAAATCTCGATGATGTGGTGGTGGATCACGCCTATCAGATACCGGACGAAGAGGCGCTTCTCATCCTCTATGACTTGATCGCGACTGAGGGGCTGTGCCTCGGCGGATCGGCCGGCGTGAATGTGGCCGGCGCGGTGCGCTTGGCGCGGGAGCTGGGCCCGGGCAAGACCATCGTGACGATCTTGTGCGACCTTGGCGCGCGCTATCAATCCAAGCTCTACAATCCGGAGTTTCTCTCAGCGCGCGGTCTACCAACGCCGCCGTGGCTGACCTGAGAAGGAACCCGAGCATGTCTCAATCAGCTCCGCCCCCCAGCAATCTCAACGACCCGCTCATCAGCGCCGATCGGCTCAACGAAAGGCTCGCGGTCGCACCTAAGTTAAAACTTCTGGACGCCACCTGGACATTCGAAGGCGGGCCCCAGCCGCGCGTCGCAGGGGCCATTCGCGGCGCGCAGGTGTTCGATATCGACGCCCTTTCCGCCAGCGACACTGACCTGCCGCACATGTTGCCCGACGCCGATCTGTTTCGCGCCGCCGTCAGCACAGGCCTGGGGCTCGAAATGGACGACGAGATCGTTGTCTATGACCGCATGGGCCTGTTTAGCGCACCGCGCGCCTGGTGGACCTTGCGGGCGATGGGGTTTGAACGTGTGCGCGTTCTTGACGGTGGTCTAGCCGCTTGGATCGCCGCCGGCTTCGACACCGTCGACGCGCCCCTCACGCCTGAAGCTGTGATCCTGACGAGCCCTTCTGCGGGAGCGCCGGTTTCTCGCCTGGTTGCCAATCGCGCGCGGGTTGAACGCGCGTCACGCGCAGGAGACGCCACCGTGCTCGACGCGAGGCCCAACGCGCGCTTTGTTGGCGACGCTCCCGAACCGCGTCCTGGCCTGAGGCGCGGCCACATGCCCGGCGCCCTCTCCACACCCTGGTCTGACGTCGTCGACCCAAGCGGCCGGTTGAAACCCGATCATGTGTTGGCGGCCTATTTTGATGAAGCCGGCGCGCCGCGCGACGGCGATCTCATCGCCACGTGCGGGTCCGGCGTGTCAGCCTGCGTTATCGCCTTGGCGCTGGCCCGGCTTGGGCGCACCGACGTCGCCGTTTATGACGGCTCCTGGGCCGAGTGGGGCGCGCGCGATGACACGCCAGTGGAGCGCGGCGCCTCATGACTGGACCGCGCACCCAGCTGACGCATGTGGCGCGCCCTGCTGGCGACAAGGTGACGGTCAATCCGCCGACCGAGCGCGGTTCTACGGTGATCCTCACCGACCCTGCGACGCTCTATACGCCTGGCGCGCGCACCTACGGGCGTCTGGGGCTGTCAACACATCGCGCCTTGGAGGACGCCCTGTGCCAGATCAATGGGGCGCGCAGCGCGATTCTCACACCGTCGGGCCTGTCGGCGTGCACCTTCGCCCTGACCGCATTTGTGCGACCGGGCGCTCATGTCCTGATCGTCGACTGCGTCTACTCCCCGACGCGCAAGTTCTGCGACGGCGTCTTGGCGCCCATGGGCGTCGCCGTCACCTATTTTGATCCACGGATCGGCGACGACATCGGCGCGCTCATACGCCCTGAGACAACGGCGATATTTCTTGAGTCCCCGGGGTCTTTGACGTTTGAGGTGCAGGACACGCCCGCCATCGTGGCGCGCGCGCAGGCGGCGGGGGTGGTCACCATCATGGACGACACCTGGTCGGCCGGCCGCCTCTGCCAACCGCTCGCACTTGGCGTCGATGTGACGGCTCAGGCGCTCACCAAGTACGCCGCGGGGCATTCAGATGTCTTGATGGGCGCCATCATGACCCGGGCTGATGAGCATGCCGACGCTGTGATGCACATGGTGCGCAGCTATGGCGTGGCGCCGGGACCAGACGATGCGGCTCTGGTCCTGCGTGGACTGCGCACCCTAGACGTACGCCTGGAGCGCTCTGGAACCGTCGGACTTTCGCTCGCCGCCTGGCTGGCGCGCCAACCGCAGGTCGACGCCGTTCTGCACCCTGGGCTGGCGGGCAGCATGGATCATGAGATGTGGCGGCGAGATTTTTCAGGATCGGCTGGACTGTTCGCATTTACGCTGAAATCAGGCGGACGAGACGCAGCCGAGAGATTCTTACATGCGCTCGACGTCTTCGCGATGGGTTTTTCATGGGGCGGCTACGAGAGCCTGGCCATCGTGTGCGACCCTCAGCTGACCCGCGTGGCCGTGCCTTGGAGCGCCAATGGTCCCCTCATTCGTCTGGGCGTTGGGCTTGAGGATGAAGAGGATCTGCGCGCCGATCTAGAGCGCGGCTTGGCCGCACTTGCGTCGGCTTAGCGCTGCACAAAAGCAGGCGCGACCGCCAGCTAGGCTTGCCCAATGGCGACCCCGGCAGGATTCGAACCTGCGACCGTTCGATTAGAAGTCGAGTGCTCTATCCAGCTGAGCTACGGGGCCGGCGCGTTGGCGATAGCAAATCGCCGCTGCTGACGCACGCGCCCATATCGCTCCTCGCGGCCGCGCAACGTCTGACTCGGGGTCTGACCAGGGGCTGCCTCAGGGCCTAAATCCGCGTGCGGCTTAATGCGACCAGGGCTGCTTGCGCTTGTACGAGAAGTTGTCTGCGTAGGCCTTGATGACGCGCTTGCGGGTTTTGGGCTCAATCACCTGATGGGGAATCTCGTGGCGCTTGGCGTACTCGATTGCGTCGTCACGGCTTTCGAACTGCAACCGAACCTGCTGGCGCATGTCGCCAGAACTGGTCCAGCCCATCAGCGGATCGATGGTGCGCGCCGCCTCGCCCTCATACTCCAGCACCCAGTCACGCGACTTGGCGTTGCCAGACTGCATCGCGGTCTTGGTTGGTCGGTAAATTTTCGCAAACACGGGGGCTCACGCGCTCCTGGTTCAGAATCAGCGACGCTGTCACGCCGAGGACGGTGTCATATCAAAATGACTGGCAAGTCACCAAGCCTGATCATCCATGCAGCTTCTGGTGGCCGCCTCGTTGCCCGCGTTGAGAATTGATGGTCGGGGAGACTGGATTCGAACCAGCGACCCTCTGCTCCCAAAGCAGATGCGCTACCAGGCTGCGCTACTCCCCGCACTAGGCGTTTAATGACCATCGCCGGCGCCGCTGGCAAGCGACAATAGCCCTGCAAGAGCGCAGAGCGCACCTTTAGCGGGGTTCTGCGCCGGTGAAGTTGGGGTGAATCACGCGGTCACCGGGCAACAGCCCAAAGGCTTCGGCCTGCCCGGCCGCCAATTCAAGAACGCCGCGCACTGGACCTGGAGAGGGCGTGGTGCGCTCTGAGAAGGGCGGCACATGACGCGCTACGCCAGAGACTCGCCCGTCGGCTTTCAAAAACACGATGTCCAGCGACACGCAGGTGTTCTTCATCCACATCGAATGCGGAGTGTCGTCGCCAAAATCAAACAGCATGCCCTCCTTTGGGCCCAACGCGGGCCGAAACATCAGGCCGCGCGCGTGTTCGAGGGGTTCGTCCGCCAGTTCGACCGAGACGCTGCCCGAACCGCTCTCTGTTTCCAAGACCAGCTGCTGCTTGGGACCAAAATCAACCACGTCGTTGGCTGGAGGAGCCGGGCAGTCTTGTGTCTCCGGGCTCGCGGCGGCGGCGAGATCGGCGTCTTGTGCAAAAGCGGCGCAACCTGCGCTCAAGAGCGCGCAAGCCAGTGCGAGTGAGGAAGCGTGTTTCATGGCCCGAACGCTAGCCGGCGTTGTCGTCCGGCGCAATTGGTTCAAGCGCAACGCGGCTCACGGCCAACCCTTTGGGTCCCGCGATGACATCGATCCAGATCTCCTGATCGTCAATCACAACGCCCTGGCCGCACCGACGCAGCACGTCCATGTGCAAGAACACGTCGCCATCCACTTCAGGGCTGGTCACAAATCCATAGCCTTGAGCTCGGTTGAACCACTTGACCCGCGCGGCAATGTTTTCTGCAACGAGGGCTCCCGCCGGCCCTCTCTCCACCTCGGCCCCATCCTTTTGGGACGCATGGCGCGCCGGGTGTCCACTTTCAGACCAAGAGCGCGCGCGGCCGCGCGATTGCGAGAGCACGGCGCTGGCGCGCCGCTCTGGCTGGATCAGCTCAAGCACGCGCATCGCCTGCAATCCGCGTTCACGGTGGGCCACCTCGCAGGTCAGTTCAGCGCCATCTTGCGGCGCCGGGACGCCAGAGGCGCGCAGGCAGGAGGCGTGGATGAGCACGTCCATCGCCGGGCTTGCACCGTCTGAACCCCCTGTTGACGCTCCTGGAACGCCGCCGCCACCTCCGCCGCCAGCTGGCGGACCGGTCTGCGCAAAGACCTCCCCGTGGGTCTCCTCGTTGACCTCAAGGAACCCATAACCGCGCACATGATCAAACCACTTCACGCGCCCGGTCACAGTGTGCACAGAATCGGGGCGCGCAGCTTCAGGGTGCACGCGCTTGCCGCGCACGCGTTCGGGCTCTATCGCTGGGTCTGCGCGGTCTGGATCCACGCCAGAGCGGGTCTCGTTCGCGGTCGTCTGTTCGGGGGTGCGTTCGCCTGACGTGCTGGCGCTGGGCGTGGTTTCGCCAGGCTTGCCAGACTTGCTGGGATGCGAACCGGCCATCGACACTGCGACCCCAAGCTCTTCGTCGCCCTAGGCGCGACCGGCAATATCCTACCACGTCGAGACGCAGATGTTGCGGCCCGCCCCGTCCGCGCTACCATCTCGTCCACAAGCTTGTGGTCGCGTGAGCGACGCTTAACTGGAATCCGCCATGCGCCCCGTTCTCGCCGCCCGTTTCGCAGCCTGTCTCGCCGCCGGTCTCGCCCTGACGCTTGTCGCCGCCTGTTCTCCGGCCGACCAAGTCGGGGCCTCCGCCGCACAGGCGGCCAGCGCTCAGCCGACCGTGGAGACGTCAAACGCAACGCCGGCCGTGACCGCCCATGCTTTTGCGTTCCGCGGCATTGGCGGCGAAGACATTGAAATGGCGACCTTCAAGAACAATGCGGTGTTGGTTGTAAACACGGCGTCGCGTTGCGGATTCACGCCCCAGTACGACGGCTTGCAGGAGCTTTATGCGGAGTATCGCGACCAGGGGCTGGTCGTCCTTGGCGTGTCCTCAGACAGCTTCAATCAAGAGCTGGACACCGCAGGCGAGGTCAAAGAGTTCTGCGAGGTCAACTTTGGCATCGAGTTCCCGATGACAGACATCACCGCGGTCATCGGCGATGACAGTCATGCATTTTACGCCTGGGTGCGCGACGAACTGGACGATTCTGAGTTTCCGGCCTGGAACTTCAACAAGGTGCTAATCGGAGCCAATGGAGAGGTGTTGGCCTCGTTCCGCTCGGTCGACACGCCTCAATCCCCGCGCGTACGCACGGCGGTGGAAGCCGCGCTTGCTGCAACGCCGCGCGCGGGCTAGCCAGAGCAGGTCATGTTTCGCTCCGGCTGGTTCTACTTTCTTGCGCTTCTTGCGGTGGGCGCGCTGGTGTTCAGCGCGCTCTTGCCTGCGTTCCAAGCCGAGCAAGCCTACGCCAGCTTGCTGCGCGACGTGCGCGTGAACGGCTATCAGTTCACCGACCGGGACCTGTCCACCTGCGCGCACAGCGCCTCAACCAGCAGCGCCTACGTACCAGGTGACGAAGACTCACGCGGGATCTGGTACCTGAGCGCGTCGCGCACGCCCTCCGTGGCGCTCGAAGAGGCTGGCGTGGTCTGCTTTGTGCCCGCAGAGTTGATGCAAGTCTTCCGCGCCCGCGGCGCGCGCGTCACCCTGGATGTGCGCATGCGGGTTGACCGCCCGTCGCGCCACTTTCGCGTCACCCTGGACGCGGCCGGCGGCAACCTCACCGAGTGGACAATTTTCCCCACGACGCCAGACTATCGCGAGGTGACGTTCGACATTCTTGATTTGGGCGGCGACGAGCTGTCGCCCGGCTGGCTGCGCATCTGGCCAGATCTTGACGGCCTCAACGGAATGATCGAAGTGCGCTCAGTGCGTGTGGATGTGCTCGCGTCGTAGCTCGCGTCGTAAAACGGGCCGACGGCGAAAATCTCCAGCGTTTAAGGGAAGATCGCGTGGTAGGCCCTAGGGGAATCGAACCCCTCTTTCCAGGTTGAAAACCTGGCGTCCTAACCGATAGACGAAGGGCCCAACGCACGCGAAGGCGAACGTATATAGTTCGTCCCGATTGGGTTCAAGTCCGCCGTTCCATATGCGCTGGTTCCCAGCTTCTGGCCTGAACTTGGGGTCCGCGCATCAAGCCTCTGCTTCGGCGACGTCCTTGATCTGAATATCCACATAGCGCCCCCGCCCTGGCGTCAGGGTCAGCGCAACGTGCAACGGCGCGCCCGGTCGAGAGATTGCCGCCCCGAGGGGCGTATCCACACAGCGGAACGCCGCCGCAGTGAAGCGCACACCCTCCGCGTCCTCGAATGTCACGCGCAGGTGCGTGCCGTCGCCCATCGGTTGCGCACCGCGCACGGTGACGTCAGTCGCCACGAGCACCGGTTCAGGATTGCCCGCACCATAGGGAGCCGCGCGCGCCAGTGATTCTGCAAAGTCTCGGTTGAGCGCCCGCGCGCTCACCGCCGCGTCGACCTTCAACAGGCGCGGCGGCGGCGGCCCCTGCTGGCGCAGGTGCGCGTCGAGAAACGCACGCAGCTCATCGACCCGCTCAGGCTCAATCGACAGGCCCGCCGCCATGGCGTGGCCGCCGCCGGCAACCAGCACGCCGGCCTCGCGCGCGGCTGCAATTGCAGCGCCGAGATCCACGCCGTCGACAGAGCGCCCCGACCCCTTGCCTGGCTCGTCACCCGCCTCGGGTACGCCAATGACCACGGTGGGCACGTGAAAGCGCTCCTTGAGACGCCCGGCGACAATGCCAATCACACCGGCGTGCCAGCCCTTGCCCGCAACCACGAGAACGCGTTCCTTGTCAGCTGCTGACTGGGCCGTGGCTGCGGCCATGGCCTCGTCTAGAACCGATTGCTCCACCGCCCGTCGGCGGGTGTTGAGGGCGTCAAGTTCGTCGGCG
>CAYGQB010000066.1:0-13437 GCA_964351895.1 uncultured Caulobacterales bacterium | reverse complement strand
GGCTTTGGGACGCAAAAGTCGATGGGGCACCGGCACTGGCTTTGACGGGACAGGCGATGAGGTGGGCGACCAGCCGAGCAAGTCGCAAGGCGCGCGCGTGATCGACGTTCTGACGCTCGAAGCCGGGCTGGAGCGCGCTGTCGCCGCCGCGCTGGGTGACGCCGCGCATGCGGTCGTAAGTGATGACCTGTCCGCAACCACAGGCGCACGAGCTACGGCCCACCCCCAGAGCTGGTCGACGGCGTCGAAAGCAGCGGTGGTGACACGGGCTGCGGCCGCCAACATGACCGTCGCCGGCGCCCCGACGCTCCTGAGCCGGGTCGAGGCGCCCAAGGCGCTATGGGCCCGCCTGGCGCGGGTTGGCGTAGTGGAGACGACGGAGGAAGGCGATCGGCGCGCCGCCGATTTGGCGCCTGGCGAGCGCCTCGTCACGCTTCAAGGCGCCGTGTGGCGCTGGGATGGATACCGTCAGGCCGACAATGCCCCGTCCCCTGCGGCGCAGCGTCTGGCGGCGCGTGCTCGGCTGTCTGAGGAACAGGCTGCGGCACTCCCTGAACGGGCGGCCCTGGCCAAGGCGTCTCGGGCGCGCCAGGCCGCGCAGGCCGCACTGGATGCGGCTCAGTCGAAGGCGGAAACGGCCCGCGCGGCCCTGTCGCAGGCACGCGCAGGTGAGGACACCAGCCGGCGCGCCGCAGCGGCAGCCGAAGACGCGCGCCTGGCCGCTGAGGCGCGTCTGGCGCGCGGCCGCGACGAGGCGGAGGCTTTGGACGGCGATGGGGTCGCACTGGAGTAGGTTGGCGGCGCTGATACGGACACGCAGGCCCCGAGCGACGACGATCTGGCCGCGCTGCAAGTCAAGCTCGATGGCGCACGCCAGGACGCCGCTGTCGCGCGCGAAGCGGCGGCTGATGCGCGCGCCGCGCTTGACGCCGCCCGCGACGCCCGAGCTACTGCCGAAGCCCGCGCCGCCGCACGGGCCCGGGATTTGGACGCCTGGCGGGCGCGCGCCGAACGCGCAAAGACCCAGCTTACCGCCTGCCAGGTGCGGCTGGTCACCGCCCAGGGCGCGGCCAAGGAGGCTGCGAGCGCTCCCCAAGAGCGCGCCGAGTTGGCCGAGCGCGCGCAAACAGCGGCCCAGGCCGCCCAGGCGCGCGCCGCAAAGGCTAAAGACGCCCGCGCCGAAGCCGAAGCCGCCGCCAACCTGGCCCGACAGGCCGCACGCGAGGCCGAAGCCGCCTTGAGCGATGCGCGGGAGGCGCGCGCAGGCGTTCTCGCGCGCCAGGAGAGCGACCGCACCAGGCAAGACGAGGCTGAAGCCCGGCTTGTGTCGCGCTGCGCGCTGGCCCCATCGGGATTGAGTGAAGAGGACATGCGCCCGGGCGACGCGGACGCTGAAGCGCGCAAGCTTGAGCGCCTGCGGGCTGAGCGCGAGGGGCTCGGCGGGGTCAATCTGGCGGCCGAGGACGAGATCAACGCCATCGAAAGCCAGCGGGCCGACCTGATGCGCGAGCGCGCCGATCTGGAAGAAGCCATCGCGACCCTGCGCCGCGGCGTCAATGCGCTCAACAAGACGGCCCGAGAGCGGGTCGACGCGGCCTTCATCGAGATCGACGGGCATTTTCGCCGCCTGTTTGAGGCCCTGTTTGACGGCGGCGAAGCCGCTCTCGCCCTCGTGGACAGCGATGATCCCCTGGAGGCGGGCCTCGACATCCAGGTCAGCCCGCCGGGCAAGCGGCTTGGATCGATGTCATTGTTGTCCGGCGGCGAACAGGCGCTGACCGCGACGGCGTTGATCTTTGCGGTGTTTCTGGCCAACCCGGCGCCGGTGTGCGCCCTCGATGAGGTCGACGCGCCCCTCGACGACGCCAACGTGGACCGGTTCTGCCGCCTTCTGGACGCCATGCGCCGCGACACCGACACACGGTTCCTGATCATCACCCACAATCCGGTGACGATGGCGCGCATGGACCGACTTTACGGGGTCACAATGGCCGAGCGCGGCGTGTCGCAGCTGGTTTCGGTCGATCTGTCGCAGGCCGAACAGCTGATCGCCGCCGAATGAATCTGGCTATTCCTATTGTAAATCAAAGACCTAATGGAACTGGTTCGTTCCTTGACGCAATCAGGGGGCATGGGTAGGTTCCCGCTCGTTCGGCGGTCCCGTCGCGCGCTGATCCACTGAGGCTGACTGTATCACCTGACCGCTGACATCCCTCCGCCCACGCCGCCCTCTCCTGATGGAGACCGAGAGGCCCTCAAGCGCCGCATCCAGAGCGCGCAAGAGAGCCGCGACCGGCGTGAGAATCGCGGGGCCCGCGCAGACTATTCGGGCCTGGCCATGGCGTGGCGCTTGTCGATGGAGCTGGTGGTTTCGGTCTCGGTGGGGGGCGCGCTGGGGTTTGGGATCGATCACCTGACCGGCGCCAGTCCGTTTGGCATGCTGGTCGGAATTGGATTTGGCTTTGCAGCCGGCGTGCGCGGCGTTATGCGAGCCGCACTAGAGATGCAGGCGCAGGGTGGCCAGGCCGCTTCCGCGCCCGATGAAAAGGACACGTAGGCTCGTGGCGGAAACCAACGACCCGCTTAAGCAGTTTGAGGTGCACACGCTGATCGAGCTGCCAGCGATTGGCGGGCTGGATCTGTCGATCTCGAACGCAACGTTCTACACGGTGATGGCGGCTGGCGTGGTGCTGGGCTTTCTCGCCTTGGCGTCGCGGGGGGCCGGTTTGGTGCCCAACCGCATGCAGTCGCTGGCTGAGCTTTCGTATGAGTTCATCGCCGGCGTCATCCGCGACATCGTAGGGCCGGAGGGCATGCGCTTTTTCCCCTTCGTGTTCGCCCTTTTCACGTTCGTGCTGGCCGCCAACTTCATCGGCATGGTGCCGATTTTCTTCACAACGACCAGCCACCTGGCCGTAACAATCACGCTGGCGCTTTTGACCATGTCGGTGGTCATCATCTATGGCTTCTACAAGCACGGGCTCGGCTTCTTTAAGTTGTTCGTGCCGTCGGGCCTGCCCTTGCCGATGTATCTTCTGATCGTGCCGATCGAGATCATCTCGTTTCTGGCCCGCCCGATCACCTTGTCGGTGCGACTGTTCGCCAACATGCTGGCCGGCCACATGATGCTAAAGCTATTTGGCGGCTTCGTTGTCGGGCTGATGGCGGCGGGCGGCGGACTGACGGCCCTCGGCATCATTCCATTCTTCGGCATCTTCGCGATCACGGGCCTGGAGTTTCTGGTCGCGTTTCTTCAGGCCTACGTCTTCGCCGTTCTCACGGTGATCTACCTCAACGACGTCGTGAACATGCACCACTAGTTCGACATCGCATTCGCGGGCGCGCTGACCTGGCGCGCTCGTTCATCCGCAACAAGGAGACCATCATGGACGCGGAAGCAGCTAAGTACATTGGGGCCGGTATTGCCGCGCTCGCTCTTCTCGGCGCCGGCATCGGCATCGGCAACATCTTCGGAAACTTCCTGTCGGGCGCCCTGCGTAATCCGTCGGCCGCGCAGTCGCAGTTTCCCAACCTGCTCTTGGGCTTTGCCCTGACCGAAGCGACCGGCCTGTTTGGTCTGGTGATCGCGTTCATCCTGATCTTCGCCGTCTAGGCTGAGATCACGGGCCACGAGCGCTGGGGCAAGCCATGCTGAACCGACTGAACCGTTGGCGTTGGGCCGCGGCGTGCGTCAGCCCTGTGTGGCTGGCCACGTCCGCACGCGCGGCTGACGCGGCCGGCGACGACCACGGGTCAAGCGGGGGCACCCTGCCCCAGCTTGAATTTGACACCTGGGCGAGCCAAGCGTTTTGGCTCCTGGTCACCTTTGCTGCGCTCTACTTTGCGCTGTCACGGTGGATCTTGCCGTCCATCGGCTCAGTCATCGAGGACCGCCGCGACAAGATCGCGGACGATCTGGATGAGGCGGCGCGCCTTTCGAAGCAAGCCGACGCGGCCGTGGAAGCCTATGAGCGCACCTTGGGTGAGGCGCGGGTCAAGGCCACCGCCATCGCCGGCAAGGCGCGCACCGAATTGGACGAGCAGATCTCAGCGGAAACCGCCGCTGTTGACGCCGAGGTGGGTCGCTTGACCGCCGACGCTGAGGCGGTGATCGCCAAGGCAACAGCCAGCGCAATGTCCAACGCCTCTGAGGTCGCCGCTGAGACCGCCGGCGTCATCGTCAAGAAGCTGACGAAGTCGACCCCTACCAAGGCGGCGGCGCGCGCGGCCGTCGCAGCCGTTTCGGGAAAGGGCTAGCCAGCCATGGAACATCTTTTTCATTTCCCGGCTGGCTTCTCCGACGCCACAACCTGGGTCTTGCTGGGCCTGGTCTTATTCTTGGCGATGCTGGCCTATCTCGGCGTGCCCAAGACCATCACCGGGGCTTTGGACAAGCGCGCGCAGACCATTCAGGACGAGCTAAACGCCGCGACCAAGCTGCGTGAGGAAGCCCAGGAACTGCTCGCCTCGTATCAGCGTCGCCAGCGTGAAGCTGAAGAAACCGCGTCCGCCATCATCGCCCAAGCCAAGGCGGACTCGGAACGCATGGTTGAGGCCACACGGGCTGAACTCGCCGCCAAGCTGGTGCGCCGACGCGAGCTTGCTGAAGCCAAGATCGCCCAGGCCGAAAGCGACGCCATCAATCAGGTCAAGGCGCATGCCGCCGACTTGGCCGCCCAAGCTGCGCGCCGGCTAATGGAAGACGGCGTCGACGCCGCGGCGGCCGACGCCCTCTTCGACGCCAGTCTCAAGGACCTGCGCGCCAAGCTGTCCTAGGACGCCCGCTCTTGCACCCGGGCGCACACATGCATCTGTGCGCGCGGGGTCTGACGACATGAGCGGATGGGCGCATGGCGCTCAATGTCGCGGGGTTTAGGGCGGGGCGCACCGCAGGGTATCTGTTCAAGCGGTCAGCACAGCGCACCCTGTCCGCGCGACGGGTTGCGGCCGCATGGGCCGGCCCCTGCCTTCGATCAAGCTGAAGCGCGTCCATCCAGAAGGCGTCGGGCTGACGCTGGCGGCGTATCCCGCCGGCGTGTGAAGGCCCCGCTAGCGCTAACGTGGGGGCTTATTGGAGCGGCGAAATCGCCGCATCAGGGTGCGCAAGCGCCGCCCCGTTTCCGGATAGCGTCGCCGCCAGCGCACAAAGGCCCGCTTGGCCGTGTCAGAACTGTTGAGCACGATCGCCGCGCCAATGAGCAAGAGCGGCAGGCCAATCGGCAAGAACGGCGTAACCAAGCCGATCGGGATCGAGACGACCATCAAGGCGACACCGAAGGCGATCGCAAGCCGCTTGTAAGCCCACTCAATCATGAACTGCACGGCCGATGCGCGGCGAGGCTCGCCGAACGCTGCCCGCTCAACGCGGCCGTCCAATTCGTCACCTCGCACAACCACCCGCCATTATTGTTTGTCGATATGATGGCCTAGCTCTCACAAAACACAAGACACGAAGGTGTCAGAAGCGCGCAAACGTTGCGCAAACACCACGCAGCCTCGTGCGTGGATTACACACTAGCAGACAATTCTTACGATCCCGTCCCCCGCGCGCTGCGCCGAAAGCGCGCTACTCTGCGGCGTGGCGTTCAGGTTCCGGCGCCCGCCAGCGCAGCACTGGGTGGCGGGCGGCGCGAGTCTCATCCAACCGCCGCAGGGGAGCATATTGCGGCGCATTGGTGAAGCGCTCAGTGTCCTGAGCTTTGGCTCTCTCAGCCAAAAACACCAGCATGTCCGCAAACTCGTCCAGCGAGGCTTTTGATTCAGACTCCGTCGGCTCGATCAGCATCGCCCCGTGCACCACCAACGGGAAGTACATGGTCATGGGGTGATAGCCCTCGTCGATCATCGCCTTGGCAAAGTCGAGAGTTTCAACCCCCGTGCCCTTCAAGAACCGATCGTCCAGCAGGGCCTCGTGCATGCACGGGCCTTCAAACGCGGGTGTCATCACATGGCGCACGCGCGCCAAGATGTAGTTGGCGTTCAAGACGGCGTCCTCTGCCGCCTGGCGCACCCCGTCGGCCCCGTGGCTGAGCATGTAGCTGAGGGCGCGCACGAACATCCCCATCTGGCCATGAAAGGCGCACAGGCGGCCGAACGCGTCCGGCGCCTCATGGGCGTGCTCGACCAGGGTAAAGGCGTCACCGTCTTTCTCAACGCGCGGCAAGGGCGCATAGGCCATCAAGGCCTGCGAGAACACGGTGGGGCCCGAGCCCGGTCCGCCGCCGCCGTGCGGCGTGGAGAAGGTCTTGTGCAGATTGATGTGCATCGCATCGACGCCCAGATCACCTGGGCGCACGCGGCCGGCAATGGCGTTAAAGTTGGCGCCGTCGCAGTAGAAATAGCCGCCCGCGTCATGGATGAGGTCAGCGATCAGCTTGATGTCGCGCTCAAACAGGCCACAGGTGTTGGGGTTGGTGAGCATGATGCCGGCCAGGTCTGGGCCGAGCTTGCTTTTCAAATCATCCAAGTCGACGCGCCCGTCCTCTGAGGCGGCGATCTCGTCCACCACGAAACCGCACTGAACAGCGGTCGCCGGATTGGTGCCGTGCGCGCTTTCAGGCACCAGCACCCGGGTCCGGGTCGCCAGTTCGCCCCGCGCTTCAAGAGCGCGCGCGATGGCCATCATCCCGCACAACTCTCCGTGCGCGCCCGCCTTGGGCGACATGGCCACACCCGGCATGCCGGTCAGCGTGGTCAGCCAGTGCGCCAACTCGTCGATTAAGGCCAAGGCGCCCTGCACCGTGGAGAGCGGCTGCAAGGGATGCAGATCGGCGAAGCCCGGCAGGCGCGCCATCTTCTCGTTCAGCCGCGGATTGTGCTTCATGGTGCACGACCCAAGCGGATAGAGCCCCAGATCGATGGCGTAGTTCTTCTGACTGAGGCGCACGTAGTGGCGCATGGTTTCCGGCTCTGACAAGCCGGGCAAGTTGGCGGGCAAGGTGCGCTCCAGGCCGCCCAGTCGATTGGTCTTGAGCTCCACCTCCGGTACGTCAACGCCGGTTTTCTCAGTCGAGCCAATTTCGAAGATCAGCGGTTCAGGCTTTTGCAAGCCGCGCGCGCCAGTAGAGGTGTCCATCGCGTCTGGCTGTGTCGCTGACCCAGGAGAGGTCGCGCGCCCTTGAGAGTTCATCGGCATCAGAGCGTCTCCTCCAGACCGGCGCAGAGCCGGTCGATGTCCGTGTCGCTGGTCAACTCGGTTGCCGCCACGATGAGATGATCATCAAGGCCGGCCTGCGGCGCGAGGCGTGAAACGGGCACGCCGGCGATGACCCCCTTGGGGGCCAGGTCGTCGACGACTTGGCGTGCGTTCTTGGTCAGACGCACCGTGAACTCGTTAAAGAAGCGCGGCGTCACGACGTCGACGCCGGCGATCGCGTCCAGACGGTCGGCCAGGGCGCAGGCGCGCGCGTGATTGAGACGCGCCAGCTTGCTCAGACCCGCCTGCCCCAAGAGCGACATGTGGATCGAAAACGCCAGACAGCACAGGCCCGAGTTGGTGCAAATATTGGACGTGGCCTTGTCGCGTCGGATGTGCTGTTCGCGTGTGGAGAGCGTGAGCACAAAGCCGCGCGCGCCGTCGGCGTCCACCGTCTCGCCAGCCAGGCGCCCAGGCATTTGGCGCAGGAAGTTGCGCTCGTCCCGGCAGGCAAAAAGCCCAACGTATGGACCGCCGAAGTTGAGGCCGTTTCCAATCGACTGGCCCTCGCCCACGACGATGTCGGCGCCCATGGCGCCGGGGCTTTCCACGAGGCCCAGCGAGACCACCTCGGTCACCACCGCGACCACCAGCGCGCCCTTGGCGTGAGCGGCGTCGGCGATGGCCCGCAAGTCGTTCAACGTCCCGAATACGTTGGGCGTTTGCACCACGACACAGGCCGTGTCGTCATCGATCAGGTCGATAACACTGGCGTCTGAATCGACCGCCAACGGGGCCGTCACGACGTCAAAATCAAGCCGCCGCGCCGTGGTTTCCGACGCGCTGAGATAATGCGGATGGACGCCGCCGGCGAACACGGCCCGGCGCCGCTTGGTGACGCGCCCCGCCATCAGCACCGCTTCAGCGCACGCCGTTGAGCCGTCATACATCGAGGCGTTGGCCACGCCCATGCCGGTCAACTCAGCGACCTGGGTTTGGAACTCAAACAGGGCCTGCACCGTACCTTGCGAGATTTCCGGCTGGTAGGGCGTGTAGGAGGTCAGAAACTCTGATCGCTGAATGAGATGATCAACCGTGGCCGGCACGTGATGGCGATAGGCCCCGGCGCCGCAGAAGAAGGCGGCGTCTGCGCCCGTGACATTGCGGTTGGAGAGGGCGCGCAAGTGCGCCTCAACAGCGTATTCCGGCTGCGCCAGAGGCAAGCCGGCGATCGGGCCGTCAAGCCGCGCCGCCTTGGGCACGTCCTCAAAGAAGTCGTCGACCGATCCGGCCCCAATCGTCGCCAGCATGTCGGCGCGATCAGCGTCAGTCAGCGGCAAGTAGCGCATGGCGTCTGTCTCCAAGCCGCATCGCAGTGCAGCGCATTTAGTTAGGGGGTCGAAAGCGAGCAGGCTTTAGTCGAGGGTTTTCAAGAAGGCGTCGTAGGCGGCCGCGTCCATCAAGTGGCTGAGTTCGTCCGCGTCCGATACCGACAACTTGAGGAACCAGCCCGTGTTCTCAGGATCTTCGTTGACCATCTGCGGAGCGTCGGCCAGCGCCTCGTTGATCGCCGTCACGGCGCCGGAGATCGGGGCGTAGACCTCGCTCGCAGCCTTGACCGATTCCACAGCCGCCATCTCAGCCTTGGCCTTGAACGCAGCCCCAATCGACGGCAAGTCGACGAACACAACGTCTCCGAGCTGTTCGGCCGCATACTTGGAAATGCCAACAGTCGCGATGTCGCCGTCTAGACGCACCCATTCGTGTTCGTTGGTAAAGTGAAGGCTCATGGCGTCGTCCTTTCGAGTGTCAATCGCGCCGGCTAGGCGCCGCGATAATAGCGCTGAGGAGCAAATGGCGTGCGCGTTACGGTGGCGGCGCGTCGCGTGCCGCGCACCTCAATTTCAATCTCTTGTCCAGGCTGGGCGGCGGACGGCGGCACATAGGCCATGCCGATCGCGCGATTGACGCTGGGGCCAAACCCGCCCGACGTCACCACACCCGCCTCAGCGCCGCTGATAAACACCTTTGCGCCCTCTCGGGCGGGCGCGCGATCGGCCATTTCAAAGCCAACCCGGGTGCGCGCGGGCCCGTCGGAGAGCTGCGCCAAGATGCGATCTGCACCAGGGAAATCGGCGCGAGTGCGGCGCGGCTTGGCGATCGCCCATTTCAAACTGGCTTCAACCGGTGTCGTGTCGGCGTCCATGTCGTGCCCATAGAGGCACAGGCCCGCCTCCAGGCGCAGCGAATCACGCGCGCCCAGGCCAATGGGGCGCACCCGCTCGTCCGCCAGCAAGGCCTCGGCGACACGTTGCGCGTCGCTGCTCGGCACTGAAATTTCAAACCCGTCTTCACCGGTGTAGCCCGAACACGAAACAAGGGTGTCGACGCCCGCCACGAGGGCCGGTGCGGAGGTCATAAACACCAGGTCAGCGCAAGCCGGCGCGAGATCGCGCATCACGTCGCGCGCCCGCGGGCCCTGGATGGCCAACAGCGCCTGATCCGGCATCGTCTCCAGGTGAACGCCGGCAGGTAGGTGGGCGGCGATGTGCGCGAAGTCCGCATCTTTGCACGCGGCGTTGACGACGAAACTCAGGGCCCCACCGTCCGCAATCGCTGGCCGCGTGACGATCAGATCGTCCATGATCCCACCGGCGTCATTTAAGAGCACCGTGTAGCGCGCCGCCCCCGGCTCCAGGGTCTGTGCGTCCATGCAGGTGAGCGCCTCCATGGCCGACGCGACGCTGGCTTGGTCGGGCCCGACCAGCCGCGCCTGACCCATGTGCGACACGTCAAACAGCCCGGCCGCATCGCGTGTCCAGCGATGCTCAGTCATGATCCCGTCGGGATATTGCAAGGGCATGGCGTAGCCGGCAAAGCCGACCATCTTGGCGCCCAGCGCCTGATGGAGCGCAAACAGGGGCGTCGATTTAAGTTTGTCCACTGGCGGCTCCTAAGCACACGGACGTGCTTGCGCCAACATGGCCCAAGCCGCCCCCGCTGTCTTGGAGCCTGAGAGATTCCCGCGTCAGCCTCGACGATCAGCGTCGATTCGCATGCGGTTACTCCGTCGGCGAAACGGGCTCTCACCCATTTGCTTTCCAGCGTTTCGGCCTCCCCGCGGTCCGCTCTGCCTGAGAGTTTCCGGGGCGGTTGCTCCTTCGGCGCCGCACCCTTGCAGGGTGCGGTCTCTCCCTCGGGGGCCGTTCTGACGCGGCTGAAGGTAGAGCCTCGCTCTAAGGTGTCAATCGCCAGGTGTGGGCTTCGTGCCAGAGGCTGATTTTCGCGACCGCGCCCGCGCGTGCTTGGCGCGCAGCGCCATCAGCGCCACAGCGGTGGTGACGGGAATGAAGGCGTCGATCTGCTCGGTGAGGTCGCCCAACTCGGCCAGCACCAGAAGACCACGCCACCCCCACATGGCCACCGCGGCCAGCGCGTAGCCAAACTCTTCCCACGGGATGAACATCAGCGCCCGCCCAAGGGTGAAGTCGGCAACGTCGATCGCCGCGCAGGCGACCAGCTTGGCCCAGTCCAGCCGGGTCCAGTCTGATACGCCAAGCAACACCGGCGATTGGGTCACGGTTCGGCTCTTCTTGATCAGTCGCGGGTCCCGGATGCGGTGGCTAGGTGCGGGGCCTACATGCGATCGGGCGTTTCAATGCCCAATAAATCAAGCGTCAAGGTCAGCTGGCGCAGGGTCAGCGCTGATAGGGTCAGGCGGGACGCTCGCGTGGCGACATCAGGCGCCGCCAACACCGGACAAGCGGCGTAGAACTTTGAATAGGCCCCCGCCAAAGCGTAGGCGTGCTCGCACAGGATGTGCGGCGCACGCTTGTCATAGGCGCCCGCGAGGGCGGCTTCGAACGCGTCCAGCTCATAAACGAGGGCGCGCTCCTCGCCTGCCTCGATGCGCAAGGGAGCGACCTGCGGTTCTTCTGTGGCCCCGTCCAAGGCCGCCTTGCGCACCAATGATTTGATGCGCACCGCTTGATAGAGCAGGTAAGGCCCGGTCTTGCCCTCAAAGCTGATGAACCGATCCAGCTCGAACACGTAGTTGGTGGTGCGCTGGTTCTGCAGATCGGCGAACCGCAAGGCGGCCGTCGCGACCAGCTGGGCGATCTGGGTGCGCTCAGCCTGATCTGCATCGCGCGCCAGGCCCGCCTCGTTCAAGCGCTCCATGGCGCGCGCCTGGGCTTGAGCAACCAGGTCGGCCAGGCGGAACGTGCCGCCCTCACGGGTGCGCAGCCGCTTGCCGTCGGCCCCGTTGACGGTGCCAAACTTGATGTGCTCCAGCCGCGACGCCTCGATCAGGCCGCCGCGCTCTGCGGCGCGAAAGACCTGCTCAAAATGGTCCGACTGGCCAAGGTCGACCACGTAGAGGATGCGATCAGGTTGAAGTGAGCGCACCCGATCCAAGATGGTAGCCAAGTCAGTTGTGGCGTAGAGCGCAGAGCCCTCCGAGCTGATCAGGATGACGGGCGCGAGTTCCTTCTTGTCGCCGTCACGCGCCACGCGCACGATGATCGCGCCATCGCTCTCCTCGCTGGCGCCGGCGTCGGCGAAGATCTGCGCCACCTCTGGCACCAGATGATCAACGTCGCTCTCACCTTTCCAAAGATCAAAGTTGACGTTCAGGGCGGCATAGTCCGTCTTCAGACCCGCGACCGAGACTTGGATGAAATGGCGCACCAGCGCCCGGTAGCCCGCGCGTCCCTCTTGCAGCTGAGCGGTGGCGGTGCGTGAGAGGGCAAGCCGGGCCGGATCGCTTTTCGCCGCCGCCGACGCTTGCGGGTAAAGACGCGCCAGATCTTCAAGGCTCACCGGCGGCTCGGTCGGGAACGGCTCGATGGCGTCGCGATCAAAGTACGCCAGGCCGGGCTGTTCGGCGGCCAACTCAGTGATCAGATGCCCCATCTGGAGCCCCCAGTCGCCCAGATGAATGTCGCTGGTCACCCGGTCGCCGCGAAACCGGAACAGTCGCTGGAGCGTGTCGCCAATGACCGCCGAGCGCAGATGACCCACATGCATCGGCTTGGCGACGTTCGGGCCGCCAAAGTCCAGCACGAGGTGCTCGGGGCTTGCGCGTTCCTGAGCGCCGGTGCGCGGATCACGCGCGAGGGCGAGAGCGCGCGCCTCAATCACGCTGTCGGCCGGCGTGAGATTGAGAAAGCCCGGCCCGGCCACCTCTACCTGGGCCAACAAGGGATCGCCCTTCAACTGCGCTGCGACCGCCTCCGCCAGGGCGCGCGGCGGGCCGCCCAAAGTCTTGGCGGCGGCCATCGCCCCATTGCACTGGAACGCCGCCAACTCGGGCCGGCCAGAGCGCACCACCCGTCCGTGCGAGGGGTCTGCGCCACACGCGGCGAACGCGGCCGCAACACGCGCGCTCAACGCGTCGAGTAGACTAAGAGACATGGGGCGGCAGACCCGTACTTGGAGGCTTGGTGAAGGTCAGGACGAAGAGCGCCTGGACTTGCAGCGTGCAGCGCAAGACCGGGCGCTACTCGCCCGATCCGGCGTCGACCGTGAAGCGCTTGCCCAGTCGATTGTAGTCGATCTGTTCTTGCGACAGTTCCAGACCAACCAGGATCTCGAAGTTGGTGCCGGACACTTCGCTTGCCGCGCGCGGGATCACGATGGTGTTGACGTATTCGCGCTCGGTGACGCGGTCCTGGTTGCGGCCGAACTTGGCGCGCACCTGGAACGACTGCTTGCCCAGCACGGCCGCGTCGCGCCGCGTTGGCGCCACCCAGTAGGTGTAGGTCTTCTCCGAGCCCTCGGCGGCGGGGCCGCGTCCGAAGCCGAAATCGATCTCCAGGGACGCCTCAATCGGCTTGGCGTCGACGTAGCGGCAGATGGTGCGCACGTCGAGAATCTCAGCCGTGAAGCCAATGGAGGAGTAGCGCTCCACGCCGTCGACGAACTCCACCGCACGCGAACCGAAAAATAAACAAAAGGCGCGCGGGCATGGGCCGGCGTTCTTTTCGTCGCTAAACGAGCTGCAACCGGCCAGGAGGGCGGCGCTTGCGGCCACTACGGCAAGCGCGGCTCGGCTGGAAGCGCGCCGGGTTTCACGCTGGGACGCTTGTCTTGAACGCGCACGAGCCAACATCATCTCTCCTCTATCCGCGCCCTGCTCCCCTGACGCAATCGCGCCGGGTCTGGTAAACGGTGTAAAGCCTCATAGCCGGGAGAGCGGCTGGGCACAACGACCGGACGCGCCTAACCTATCGGCGCGCCGGCCCCTTGGATGCGCAACCCGACGATGACAGACGCCCGAATGATCGACGCCAGCCCCCGCC
>CAYGQB010000065.1:0-13706 GCA_964351895.1 uncultured Caulobacterales bacterium | reverse complement strand
GGACGCTCCGCGACAGTCATGGTCGCAGGCGGCCGCAACCGGATCAGCGGCAGTGTCACGCGCGTGGACGCCTCGCTCGATGAAGTGACCCGGCTCGCCAGCGTCATCATCGGCTTTGAGGAGCCGCCGCAGCTGTTGCCGGGCGCCTTCGTTGACGTGCGCATCGTGGGCGACACGGTCTCTGGCGTGTACCGCCTTCCCGCCGACGTGATCGGGGCGGGCGACCGGGTCTGGATTGCTGACAGCGGCGCGTTGCGCGCGGTCACAGCGCAGGTGCGCAACCGGCAAGACGGCGAGGTGATCGTCGAGGCTTTCGACATCGCCGACGGTGTCGTGACCACCCCGCCGCCAGGCTCTCGCGACGGCCTCGCCATCGACGTGGTGGAGACCCGGTCATGAGCGCCCCCGCCAGCCCATCCGGGCCTCCTGCGCGCGGCGGCGTTGTCGCCTGGTTCGCCGGCAACTCGGTGACAGCAAACCTTTTGATGCTCTTTATGCTGATTGGCGGCGCCTACGTCGCCTCCACCATGCAGTCGGAATCCTTTCCCGAGATCGACCCCGGGACGATCAATGTCAGCGTTGTGTATCCCGGCGCGACGCCAGAGGAGGTCGAGGACGCCATTACCCGACGCGTTGAGGAGGCTGTCCTTGGCGTCGACGGGGTCGCGCGGGTGCGCTCATCGGCATCCGAGGGCGTGGGCTCTGTTACTCTTGAGCTGAAGGAGTTTGTCGACAATCAGCTCGTCAAGGATGACGTGGAGGCCGCAGTCGATGGGCTGGTCGACTTCCCGCCGGCGGAGGCCGAACAAGCCCGCATCTTCGTCGCTGAAGCCACCGCCGAGGTGATGCGTCTTGCGGTGTTCGGCGACCTGTCACCCTTAGAACTGCGCGCCGCCGCTGAGCTGGTTGAGGCGGACTTGCTCGCCCTGCCCCAGGTGGCCCAGGTCAACTTGCTCGGCGCGCGCGAACGGGAAATCGCAATCGCGGTGTCAGAGGACACGCTGCGCCGCTATGGCCTGACCATCCAGCGCGTTGCCGATCGGGTGCGCGCCGCGTCGGTGGATCTGTCGGGCGGCACATTGCGCACCACGGGCGGTGAAATCCTGCTGCGCACGGACGAAGAACGCCGCACCGGCGAGGCTTTCGCGAGCATTGTGATCGCCAGCGACCCGTCCGGCCGCGACCTGACGCTCGGCGACATCGCCACCATCACGGATGGACTGGAAGACGCCGATCTGACGAATGTGTATCGCGACGCGCCAGCCGTTTTTGTGCAGGTGGACAAGGGCGATGATCAGGACGTGTTCGACGTCGCCTCGGAAATCAAAGCCCTCTTGGCCGACTACACGCCGCCAACCGGCGTCACAATCGAGGTCGTGTCGGATTCAACCATCATCGTGGCGGACCGGGTGAACCTGCTTTTGCGCAACGCCCTCATGGGCTTGGCGCTCGTCTTTGTGTTCCTGGCGTTCACCCTCGACCTGCGCCTCGCCTTCTGGGTCAGCCTCGGCATTTTGGTGGCCTTCATGGGCGCCTTTGTCGCGATCGGCTCGTTCGTGACCATCAACATGATCACGCTGTTCGGCCTGATCGTCGTGCTGGGACTTGTCGTCGACGACGCCATCGTGGTTGGCGAGAACATCTACGAAGAACAACAGCGCGGCCTGCACGGAAGCCAGGCCGCGGTTTCGGGCGTTCTCGGCGTTTTGGCGCCGGTGACGGTTGGTGTTCTGACCACCATGGCTGCGTTCGCGCCGCTGATGTTCACCTCTGGCGAGCTTGGTCAGATCCTTGCGCCGGTGCCCATTGTGGTGATCGCGGTGCTGACGGCGTCCGTCCTTGAAGCGTTCTTCATCCTGCCAGCGCACCTGTCCCATGGCCGCGACTGGAGCGTCGGTCTCATGCTTGGCGCGCGCAGCGCCGGCCAAGCCGCACTCATGGCCGTGCGTGATCGGATGTTTATGCCGCTGGTGCGCCTGTCGATGCGATGGCGTTACGCGTCCATGGCGATCATGGCGGCCTTTGTCATGGTCATGCTCAGCCTGCCCGCGTCGGGGGTCATGCGCTTCATCTTCTTCCCAAGCATCGAAGCGGATGAAGTGGTTGTGTCGCTGGAAATGCCGGAAGGCACGGCGTTCGCGCGCACCGACGCCGCTGTCTCCCAGATTGTCGAGGCGGCCTATGACGCCATTGGCGGTCGCGACAGCGACCTCTACGAAAGTCTGTCCATCACCGTTGGAGGCGCCTTAAGCGCCAGCCAGGGCCCGCCCGGCAGCGGCGGCGCGAGCACGCTTGCCAGCAACATCGCCCAAATCACCATGACCCTCCCGACCGCATCGAGCCGAACTGTCGGCTCAGAGGAAATTGCCCGGCGTTGGCGCGCGGCCGCCGGCGACCTACCGGGGGTGAAGTCCCTGTCGTTCTCCGCCTCCCTGGTGGGCCAGCTTGATGACGTCAGCATCGACTTGAGCCACCGCGACACGGCACAGCTCGAAGTCGCCGTGCAGCGTCTTGCAGATGAGTTGCGCGGGATCGCCGGCGTTCAAGAGATCCAGACGGGCCTTGATACCGGCAAGCGGCAACTGGAGTTTGCCCTGACACCGACCGGGGCGGCGGCCGGCCTGACGACGAGCGACATTGCCCGCCAGGTGCGCCAGGCATTCTTCGGTGAAGAGGTGCAACGCATCCAGCGCGGGCGCTCAGAAGTGCGCGTCTACGTGCGCTTGCCGGAAAACGAGCGGCGCAGCCTGGCAGACCTTGAACGATTGCGTATCCGTCTGCCGTCAGGCGGCGAAGCGCCGCTCACCACGGTGGCGTCCATCACTGAAAGCCTCAGCCCCACCAGC
This sequence comes from uncultured Caulobacterales bacterium, assembly GCA_964351895.1. Lineage (GTDB taxonomy): Bacteria > Pseudomonadota > Alphaproteobacteria > Caulobacterales > Maricaulaceae > CAYGQB01. The sequence continues at coordinate 10,860 of CAYGQB010000065.1, read as the reverse complement.
ATCAACCGGGTCGACGGGCGGCGCGTGCTTGGTGTCACGGCGGACGTTGACGAAGCCGTGGCAACGCCCAACGACGTCAATGCAATCATTGCAGACACCCTGCTGCCGGCCCTGACCGAGGCCGACCGCATGCTGACGGTCTCCGTCGAAGGCCAGGCGCGCGATCAGGCCGAAGACCTGGCCTCGCTTGGCAACAATCTGATGATCTCGCTTGGCGTCATCTATGTCTTGTTGGCCAGCGTCCTACGATCGTACCTTCAGCCCATCATCGTCATGGCCGCGATCCCGCTGGCCGCCGCGAGCGCCATACTTGGCCACTTATTGATGGGCTATGACCTGACCTTCCCGTCTATGTTTGGCGTGGTTGCGCTTGCCGGCGTGGTCATCAACGGCAGCTTGGTGCTGATCGATCTGTACAACAAGGAGCGCAGCGAAGACGGCGTCGCCGCGCAGGCCGCGATCTTGGACGCCACCGAACGCCGGTTCCGGCCGATTGTGCTGACCACGCTCACGACCTTCCTCGGCCTTGCGCCCATGTTGACCGAAACCAGCCTGCAGGCGCAGTTTCTGATCCCCATGGCCATCAGCCTCGGCTTTGGAATCTTGTTCGCCGGTCTCATGTTGATCGTCTTCCTCCCCGCCATGCTGATCATCGCAGAGGACCTCGGCCGGCTCACCGGAATGGGCAAGAAGGAGGACGCCTTCAGCCATGCCTGACACGGCGGCGCAACCAACCCGGGTTCTGATTGTCGATGACGATGCGGCGATCCGCGACGGTCTGGCGGAGTTCTTAAAGAGCCAAGGCTACGCAGCAATGACGGCGTCCAATGCGGCGGCGGCGCGCCGCGCCCTGGGCGAGCAGTCCGTTGATGTGATCTTGTTGGACATCATGATGCCCGGGGAAGACGGCCTGTCCCTGTGTCGCTCGTTGAACGAGAGAGGCGGAGTGAAGGTCATCTTGGTGTCCGCGCGCACCCAAGAAGAGGAGCGCGTTCGCGGCCTAGAAACCGGTGCGGACGACTATGTGTGCAAGCCCTTTAGTCCACGTGAACTTGCCGCTCGCATCGATGCGGTTGTACGGCGCGACACGGCCCCCGGACCGATTGACCCCGACCCCGTGTTCAGCTTTGGCCCGTGGCACCTCAACGCCAGTCGCCGCGCGCTCACCGACGAAGACGGCGTGGTCGTCCCGCTCAGCGCACGCGAGTTCGGCGTGTTGCTCGCCTTTGACGAGCGGCCCATCCGCGTGCTTTCGCGCGACCAGCAGATCGCACTGTCCCGGCGCGCTGAGGATGAAGTGTTTGACCGCACCAACGACACCCAAATCAGCCGGCTGCGGCGTAAAATCGAGCGCGACCCTAAAAACCCAGAGTTCATCGAGACCGTGTGGGGCGGCGGATATCGTTTCAACGCGCAGGTGCGACGCCTATGACCCAACGCCCTTGGGACACACTCGCGGCCCGATTCATCATCGTCATGACGGGGGCGTTGATCCTGTCAAAGCTGGTGTCGATGGCGCTTGTTCAAATCGACATGGAACGCATCGTCACGTGGAATGTGGTGAGCGGCCAGGTCAGCCAGGCGCGCGACTGGGCGCGGGCGACCGGCCCTGTGGATGGCGAATGGCTGTCATCGACGCCCGCGGCGCAAACGGCGCGCCAGGCGCCGCAGATCATCGACCGGATTGACGCAGCGCCAGGCGCCAACCTGATCGCTGGCTGGGTCGATCTGGGGGCGACCGGTCCGATGGGCGACAAGCCTGTCCAAAGCCCGCTCATCGACGCTATGGACGTTCTTCTGGTCTCCGCGCGCCAGCCCGACGGCCAGTGGCGCAACATCATGATCGGCCCGCAATTGCGCCTGTGGCCCTTGCCCGCCCCGATGGTGATCTCGCTCAGCGCGTCGCTGATCTTCATCGTGGCGGCCGCCGCTCTTGCCGGGGCGCGGATCGCTGGCCCGTTTCGCGCGCTGGCCGCCGGCGCGGACCGGCTGGCGCGCGGCGAACGCCACGAGCCCCTGGGGATTTGGGGACCGGTGGATGTGCGCACAGCGCAAACCGCATTCAACACCATGGCCGCCCGCATGGACGCCACGTTGACCGGTCAGCGTGCGCTCCTGGTCGCCCTCGGCCACGATTTGCGCACACCCCTGACCGCCATGCGGGTGCGCGCTGAAATGCTGGAAAACTCCCAGGACCGCCAGCGTTTCCTCACCAGTCTTGACGAGCTGGATCGCCTGACGGAAGCCGCGCTGACCGCCGGGGCGGGAGCATTCGCCAAGGACACCCCCGAAACGATGGACTTGGGCGCCTTGCTCGACGCGGTGTGTGCGGATTTTGAAGACACCGGCGCAAACGTGACCCTCCAAGCGCCAGCAGAGCGGATCGTCGCTCAGGCCTGGCCGGAGGCTTTGCGGCGCGCTCTGCGCAACCTGATCGACAACGCCTTGCGCTACGGCCACTCCGCCACGGTGAGCATCGAGACAACGGCGGCCATGTGCGCGATCCATATTGACGATGAAGGTCCTGGCATTCGGCACGCCGATCTGGAGCGCGTCACCCAGCCGCTCGTGCGCCTGGAGGAATCGCGATCACAAGAAACCGGCGGCCATGGGCTGGGTCTTGCCATCGCCAAGTCGGTTGCCGAAGCGCACGGCGGAGCCCTCAAGCTCTCCAACAGACCCGGTGGCGGCCTGCGCGCCTCCATGGTCCTGCCGGTTCGTTGACCAGGTCACCGTTTGACGGCGAACCAACCAGCATCACGTCCTGCAGCGCCGGCCAGCGCAATTCACCCGACACACTCTTGCAACAGGTTGCGACGACGCTCGCCGGATCAGAACGTCAAAGGAGACCTTGTGATGATGAAACTGACGACACGCCTTGCTTTCTCGGCCGCCCTGGCCCTCAGCGCCGCCTTGCCCGCCTTGGCCCAGGTCGAACCTGAACAAGCGCTTGAGGCGTTGGAGCGCGCCGATGCGAACAGCGATGGACACATCAGCTGGGCCGAAGTGGTGGACATGCGCTCAGGCATCTTCGAGCGCCTGGATCGGAATGCCGATGGCCTTGCCGACCAAGGCGACCGTCCACGGTTTGGGCGCGCCAGGTTCGACGAAGCGTTCGCAAGAATGTCCGCGCGCTTTGATGCGAACGGCGACGGCGCCATCACGCGATCTGAAATGCTCGATGGTCCAAGCGGAGCCTTTGTCGAAGCCGACCTCGACGCCGATGGCATCCTGACACCGGATGAGTTGGAGGGGTTCCGATCGGACGCCGCTGCGGCGCGCACGCCATAGCGCTTACGCTTGCGGCCTCCTGGTCGGCGGCGCAAGCCCGACGCACGATCCGCGCTCAGATCGGCCGGCGGGACAGACCTTGTTCCGCTGTCTGAAACCTGTGGTGGGCGGTGACGGGTTCGAACCGCCGACCCTCTCGGTGTAAACGAGATGCTCTCCCAGCTGAGCTAACCGCCCGCTCCGGCAAGACGAGGCCCCCCCCCGTCTTGCCGGCGCACACCCCACACCTTGGGGCTAGTGGCGCGGGGCGTGATGGTCGCCCTCGCCTGTCTCATCAACGCCCGGCGTCAAGGGCGCTTCAATCACGTCCTGCGGTGCGAGCGGCGTCAGCATGTCGCGCAAGGCAAAGCCCAACACCTCATCGACCGTCTCGACCGGAATGATCTGCAGCCCGTCTTTTACATTCTGCGGAATGTCCGCCAAGTCCTTGGCGTTCTCCTGCGGGATCAGAACCATTTTGACGCCGCCGCGCAGCGCCGCCAGAAGCTTTTCCTTCAGGCCGCCAATCGCCAGAACATGGCCGCGCAGCGTCACCTCGCCGGTCATGGCCACTTCGCGCCGCACCGGTATGTTGGTGAGTACTGAGACAATCGCCGTGATCATGCCGACGCCCGCCGACGGCCCGTCTTTCGGGGTGGCGCCTTCGGGCACGTGGACGTGAATGTCGGTGTTGCGAAACGCGTTGGGCTGGATGCCAAACGTGGTCGCGCGGCTTTGCACAAAGGCGTTGGCGACCGAAATCGACTCCTTCATCACCTCGCGCAGATTGCCCGTCACCGACATCTTGCCCTTGCCGGGCATCGACACCGCCTCAATGGTCAAGATGTCGCCGCCCGCCTCGGTCCAGGCGAGCCCGTTCACGACCCCGATCTGATCAACCTGATCAGTGACGCCATAGCGGTGCTTGCGCACGCCCAACAGCTCATCGACCATCTCCGGCGTGACCCGAATGGCGCCCGCGCCATCAGACGCCAGCTTGCGCACGGTCTTGCGCGAGATCGAGGCGATTTCCCGCTCCAGCGAGCGCACGCCCGCCTCGCGCGTGTAGTAGCGCACCACGTCGCGCAGGGCGGCGTCTTCGATTTCCATCTCCGCCTCGTCCAGCCCGTGAGCTGCGCGCTGCTTAGGCACCAGGTGGCGCTTGGCGATCTCCAGCTTCTCGTCCTCGGTGTAGCCGGGGATGCGGATGATCTCCATACGATCAAGAAGCGGCTGAGGCATGTTCAACGTGTTGGCCGTGGTGACGAACATCACGTCCGACAGATCGTAATCGACCTCAAGATAGTGGTCGTTGAAGGTGGAGTTCTGCTCCGGGTCGAGCACCTCCAGGAGCGCCGCAGACGGATCGCCGCGATAATCGGCGCCCAGCTTGTCGATCTCGTCGAGCAAGAACAACGGATTGGAGAACTTGGTTTTCTTCATCGACTGGATGATGCGCCCAGGCATGGAGCCAATATAGGTGCGCCGGTGCCCGCGGATCTCCGATTCGTCACGCACCCCGCCCAGCGAGACACGCACAAATTCGCGCCCCGTCGCGCGGGCGATGGACTTGCCCAAAGACGTCTTGCCCACGCCCGGCGGTCCGACCAGACACAAGATCGGTCCACGCATCTTTTGGGTGCGCGCCTGAACCGCCAGGTACTCAAGGATGCGCTCCTTGACCTTCTCCAACCCGTAGTGATCGGCGTCCAAAACCGCTTCGGCGTGGCTGACGTCGGGATTGAGCGCCTTCTTGCGCCCCCACGGCAGCGACAAGAGCCAATCGAGATAATTGCGCACGACCGTGGATTCAGCCGACATCGGGCTCATCTGGCGCAGCTTCTTGAACTCCGCCTCCGCCTTGGCGCGCGCCGGCTTGGACAGGCGCGACTGCTCGATGCGCTCTTCCAGTTCGCTGAGTTCGTCGCGCCCGTCGTCGGCTTCGCCAAGCTCGCGCTGGATCGCCTTCATTTGCTCGTTGAGATAGTACTCGCGCTGGGTGCGCTCCATCTGGCGCTTCACGCGGCTGCGGATTTTCTTCTCCACTTGGAGAACAGAAATCTCGCCTTCCATCAGCGCATAGGCGCGCTCCAGCCGCTTGGAGATGTCCGACAGCTCCAACAGCTCCTGCTTCTCAGGGATCTTCACCGCCAGATGCGCGGCAATCGAGTCGGCCAGCTTGCCCGCCTCCTCGATCTTTTGGATCGAGCCGACGACCTCTGAAGAGATCTTGCGGTTGAGCTTCACGTAGGACTCAAACTGCTCGACGGTTGCACGCATCAGGGCGCGCGTGTCCGCCGGCGACACGTCCGGCTCCGCCAATAGCTCTGCGTCAGCTTCAAAGTAGGCGTCATTGTCGACGTAGCTGATCAGCCGTGCGCGCCGCTCGCCCTCCACCAGCACCTTCACGGTGCCGTCGGGCAGCTTGAGAAGCTGGAGCACGTTGGCGATGGAGCCCACGGTGTAGATCGCCTCGGGGCTGGGGTCGTCATCGCCTGGGTCTTTTTGCGTGGCCAAGAGGATCTTGCGATCGCCCTGCATCACCTCTTCCAAGGCGCGTACGGACTTATCGCGACCGACAAACAAGGGCACGATCATGTGCGGAAACACGACGATGTCGCGCAAGGGCAACACCGGCAGGGTGACACGTTCGGACATGGCTTTCGCCTCCTTCGACCAGCCCGAGCGGCGGACGCGCATCCGCCCGGCTTGAGTCGTTGACGACACAGGGTAACGGAGAATCACGCGAGCGCAGCCCGGCGGCGACAGCTCTGGGCGCCAAAATCGCCCGGTTGTTGTGGATGTGTGTCACACGGGCGCGCGATTCAAGGCGCCGCATGTGCACACCAGGCGCCCGCGCGCGCCCAGACACACGCACGCGCTATGCGCGACACGACCGACGGCGGGTCCAAGCGCGGTCCGAGGGCGGCCCAAGGTCGGCCCAAGGTCGGCCTCGCCCGTTCGGCGCCTCCGCGAGGTCTCACCGCAGGACGCCAACCGGCCCGGACTCGCACCTGGAACGGCGCATGCTCATCCGTCGCGCCAGCACGCGATCCTAGGCCGGGGTGGCCTCGCCCTTTGAACGATCCGAATAAATGAAGAGCGGCTTGGCGCGCCCCTCAACCACTTCGGCGTTCACGACGACCTCTTCCACGCCCTCCATGCTCGGCAATTCGAACATGGTTTCCAAGAGCACGCCTTCGAGGATGGAGCGCAGGCCCCGCGCGCCCGTCTTGCGCGCAATGCCGCGACGCGCTGCAGAGCGCAAGGCGTCGTCGGAGAACGTCAGACGGACATTCTCCATCTCAAACAGGCGCTGATACTGCTTGACCAGGGCGTTCTTGGGCTGGGTGAGGATGGTCACCAGCGCGTCTTCGTCGAGGTCTTCCAGGGTGGCGATGACGGGCACGCGGCCGACGAACTCCGGGATCAGACCGAACTTGAGAAGGTCTTCGGGCTCCACGGCGCGCAACAGCTCGCCCGTGCGCCGGTCTTCTTCATCGCGCACGTCCGCGCCAAAGCCGATCGCCGAACCCTTGCCGCGCTGTGCGATCAGGCGGTCCAGACCGGCAAAAGCCCCTCCGACCACAAACAGAATGTTGGTGGTGTCGACCTGTAGGAATTCCTGTTGGGGGTGCTTGCGCCCGCCCTGCGGCGGCACAGAAGCGACCGTGCCTTCCATGATCTTCAACAGGGCCTGCTGCACGCCTTCGCCCGAGACATCCCGTGTGATCGACGGATTGTCCGATTTGCGTGAGATTTTATCGACTTCATCGATGTAGACGATGCCGCGCTGCGCCCGCTCGACATTGTAGTCGGAGGCCTGCAACAGCTTCAGGATGATGTTCTCGACGTCTTCGCCGACATAGCCCGCCTCGGTCAGGGTCGTGGCGTCGGCCATGGTGAAGGGCACGTCCAGAATGCGCGCCAGCGTCTGGGCCAGGAGCGTCTTGCCGCAGCCCGTCGGGCCGATCAGCAAGATGTTCGACTTGGCAAGCTCCACCTCGGTGTTGCCGCCCGAGTGACCCAAGCGCTTGTAATGATTGTGGACGGCGACCGAGAGGACCCGCTTGGCGTGGGTCTGACCGATCACATAGTCGTCCAGCACTTCTTTGATTTCAGCGGGAGCGGGCACGCCCTGCTTGGACTTGAGCGTGGAGGTTTTGGTCTCCTCGCGAATGATGTCCATGCACAGCTCAACACACTCGTCGCAGATGAAGACCGTGGGGCCCGCGATCAGCTTGCGCACCTCGTGCTGGCTCTTGCCGCAGAATGAGCAGTAGAGGGTGCTCTTGCTGTCACCGCCGGACTTTGTCGTGGTCGTCATGGTCGCTCCCGTCGGGCCGTACTGGGTGGCTGGCGCCTATGTTTCCTGCCCAAGCCCGCCCTGATGGGACGTCGCTGCAGAGGGCAACTGAGATGCACGTCAGCCCTCACTCTACGCCGTCGCCGTTACCGATGCGTTCTCATAAAGCATGAGAAACGCTGAATTCGAGCACAGATTGCAAAACGCGATCAAGCGCGCTTACGAAGTCTCGGGGGCTTCGGTCGCCTCTCGCTTCTCGTACACGTGGTCGACGATGCCAAAATCGCGCGCCTCGTCCGCGGACATGAAGTGATCGCGATCCAGGGTTTTCTCGATCGTCTCATAGTCCTGGCCTGTGTGGCGCACGTAGATGTCGTTGAGGCGCTTCTTGATCTTGATGATGTCGTCGGCGTGGCGCTGGATGTCGGACGCGGGGCCGCGAAAGCCGCCAGACGGCTGGTGCACCATCACGCGCGCATTGGGCAGGGCCACCCGCATGCCTGGCTCGCCGGCCGCCAACAACAGCGATCCCATGGAGGCCGCCTGGCCGACGCAGACCGTGGAAACCGGCGAGCGCACGTACTGCATTGTGTCGTAGATCGACAGGCCCGCCGTCACCACCCCGCCGGGGCTGTTAATGTACATGGCGATTTCTTTCTTGGGATTCTCCGATTCCAAGAAAAGGAGCTGCGCCACGCACAAGCTGGCCATCGAATCTTCCACCGGCCCGGTCAGGAAGATGATCCGTTCCTTCAAAAGGCGCGAGAAGATGTCGTAGGCGCGCTCGCCCCGGCTCGACTGCTCAACGACCATCGGGACAAGATTCATCGCGGTCTGGATCGGATCGGGCATAAGGTCCTCATGGAGTGACGCCGGGCTCTGAGGAACCGCGCGCGCCGTCAAAGATGTGCGACTAGATATTCGGTGCGCCGCGCCTGAGCGCAAGGGGCGTTGGCCATGAGGGTGAACGTCGTGACACCAGACGGCGCCCGGCTACCGCTCAATTGGCGCTGCTTTGCTCCCAGTCTGCGCGGTCCAATCGATAGACGCGGCAAAGGTCTTCGCCGAAGTGACGCGTGAGTATGTGGACAAATCCAAGGCGCTCATAAAAAGGATGAGCGCGCGCATTGGAGTCCAAAGGATCGACCAGAATCGCGGTTACGGCCGGTTCGGCAAAACAGCGCGCCATCACTAGACGCATCAGCCGCGCGCCCAGGCCGCGCCCCAAGGCGTCACTCGGCCCGATCCAGATGTCGATTGCGCGCAGGTTGGGCGCGCACGCGCCCCAGTAGTGGGTGTCTTCCCGCGCCGGATCGATGATCTGCACAAAGCCGAATGGACGCCCGTCCTCTTGCGCGATCAGCTGCTCGCGCCAGTCCGGCTGGCGGGCCAGTTCGGTTTCCCAGGCCCAATCATCGTCTGACGCGGCCTGGACGTGGGGTTCTTGGTCCCAGGCGCGCAATAGGGCGACGTCGTCAAGCGTTGCGTCACGTACTGACACCTCGCCCATGCGCCCTGACTCCCCCGGGCTCCCAGATCTTGGCTCCTAGGCCTTGGCGTCCTTGTCGGCCTTGGCCTTGGGGGCCGCCTTTGGCTTTGCCTTGGGCTTGGCCGCAGCTTTTGGCTTAGCCTCAGCTTCAGCCTTGGCCTCTTTGGCCGGCGCATCGGCCTTGGCCTTGGGCGCAGCTTTCGCTTTCGGGGCGGCTTTTGCCTTCGGCTTGGCCTTGGCTTTCGGCTTGTCTTCTTTGGCGGCTGGAGCCGGCTCGTCCTCGTCGGCGAACAGCTCTTCGCGGGTCACCGTCTCGTCTTTGAGCGTGGCGCGTTCGAGGATGTAGTCGACGACTTTTTCTTCGTAGATGGGTGCGCGCAGCTGGGCCCGCGCATTGGCGTTCTGTTGGAAGTAGCGTGCGACTTCGGCCTCTTGGCCGGGGAAGCGGCGCGCTTCGGCCGAAACCGCCGCCGACAGCTCTTCGTCGCTGACCTCAACCCCGCCGGAGCGGCCAATCTCGGCCAGCACCAGCCCGAGCCGCACCCGGCGCACGGCAATGGCGCGATACTCGTCCTTCAATTCATCCTCAGACTTGTCGGCGTCTTCTTCGGGCGTTTCGCCCGCTTCCATGTCCGCCTTCACCTGGTTCCAGATCTGATCGAACTCGGCGTTGACCATGCGCTCGGGCAGATCAAAGCTGTGCAGGTCGTCCAGCACGTCCAGAAGCCGGCGCTTGGCGCGCGCGCGCGACTGGCTCATGTGCGACCGGTCGAGGGTCTCAGAAACGGCCGTTTTCAGCGCGTCGAGCGTTTCAAACCCAAGCCGGGTGGCCAGCTCGTCGTCGATCTCTGAATCTTTGGGCGCCTTGACGTCATGGACGGTGACCTTGAAGACAGCGTCTTTCTTAGCGAGGTCGGCGCGCGGATAATCCTCCGGGAACGTCACCTTGACCTCAACTTCGTCGCCCGCCTTAGCGCCGACGAGCTGTTCTTCAAAGCCCGGGATCAGGCGCCCGGCCCCGATGACGATGTCGGCTTCTTCGGCCGCACCGCCCTCAAACTCTTCGCCGTCCACCGAGCCCACAAAATCAGCCACAACCGTGTCGCCGTCTTGCGCCTTTGAGCCCTTGCGGCGCGAGGCGTAGGTGACGTTCTCAGCCGCGATCCGGGTCAGGGTTTCATTGATCGCCTCGTCACTGACCGGCGCCACGGGGCGCGTCAAGGTGATGGAGGACGGATCGGCCGGCGTGAAGTCCGGCATCATCTCCACGCGCATAACGAAAGCGAGATCGGCCTTGCCCTCGACCACCTTGTCCATGTCGCTGGAGACTTCGATGTCGGGGAAAGAGGCGGGGCGAATTTCGTTGTCCGCCAACGCCTTCTGAGTGGAGTCATTGACGGTGTCGTCGATGATTTCCTTGAGCATGTCCTTGCCGAACATCTTGCGGATGTGGCTGGAGGGCACCTTGCCCGGGCGGAAGCCCTTAAGACGCACCTGCGGCTGAATCTCGGCGATGCGCGCGTCCAGGCGAGCGGCAAGATCGGCCGCCGGAACTTTGACTTCGAACGTGCGCGAGAGGCCCTCGGCGTCTTTTTGGGTGACCTGCATCGGGAATGTGGCTCACTTTGGCGCGCAACGCAGGAGGCACTGCCTCTGCGTCGCCAGGCGCACAGGTGGGAAAAGAGCGGGGCTTATGTCATGCGCGCCGTCGCGCGGCAAGGCGCGACATCCATCAGGTGGCGCAGCGCCCGCGCTTCACCCCCTGAGCGCGGCGGCAACCTGGACCCTAGTTGAG